>CAUJJG010000107.1 GCA_963205445.1 Pseudomonadota bacterium | reverse complement strand
CCATTTGTCTGGCCAGTGCGGATTTACTGGGAAGACACCGACGCCGGCGGCGTGGTCTATCACGCCCAGTACCTGGCCTTCATGGAGCGTGCGCGCACCGAGTGGTTGCGCGAGGTCGGCCTGCATCAGGACGCACTCAAGCGGGATGCGGACTTGGTTTTCGTCGTGCGCGCCATGACCCTCGACTTCCGTGCACCGGCCCGACTGGACGATCAGCTTTCGGTCAGCGTGGCCCTGCTTGAATGCCGGGGGGCCAGCCTCGTGCTGACGCAGCGCATCACGCGCGGCGCGTCGCTGCTGATCGAGGCGACGGTGAAGATCGCCGCCTTGCGGGCCTCGACGTTCAAGCCCTGCGCGATCCCCGACATTCTGTTGACGCAATTGAAGCCCCCTTCGGAGAGCCCCTGAGATGCCTGCACCCGTCATGCTGCAATCCCTGCCGCAAGCCTTGCCCGAGACCGCTGCCCCGGCAACGGTGGAACTGGCCGGCACCGGTGCAAGCGCCGCCGCGGCACAAGGCGATCAAGGCCTGAACATTCTGCAGCTGGTGCTGCACGCCAGCTTGCCCGTGCAATTGGTGATGGCCTTGCTGTTGCTGGCGTCCCTGGCGTCTTGGGTGATCATCCTGCGCAAGAAGCGCGTGCTGGACCGTGCCGAGCAGGAGGCGGATCGCTTCGAGGAAAGTTTCTGGTCGGGGATCGAGCTGCACAAGCTCTATGCCACCGCCACCGAGCGCAATCGCAGCATCGAAGGGTTGGAAGCGATTTTCGAGGGCGGCATGCGCGAGTTCAATCGCACCCGCCAGCGGCGCGGGGTGGATGTCCGCATGCAATTGGAGGGCGCGCAGCGCGGCATGCGGGCCGCCACGTCGCGTGAGCTGGACGGGCTGGAACGCAACCTCGAATTTCTCGCCAACGTCGGCTCGATCAGCCCCTACGTCGGCCTGTTCGGCACCGTCTGGGGCATCATGATTTCGTTCCAGGGCCTGGCCTCGATGAAGGAGGCCACGATTGCCACCGTGGCCCCGGGCATCTCCGAGGCACTGGTCGCGACGGCCATGGGCCTGTTCGCGGCCATCCCGGCGGTTTGGGCCTACAACCGGTTCGCCACGCGGGCCGAACGCATTGCAGTGCGCTACGAGACTTTCAGCGAGGAGTTCTCCTCCGTCCTGCAACGCCAGAGCCACGGCGAGGATTGAGGGCGCATGGCCATTGCATCCCGTCGCCGTGCCCGCGGCAAACGTCGGCTCAAGGCCGAGATCAACGTCGTCCCCTACATCGACGTGATGCTGGTGCTGCTGATCATCTTCATGGTGACCGCGCCGCTGCTCAATGTCGGCGTGGACGTGAACCTGCCGCAGGCCGATGCCAAGTCGCTGGAGCAGAACAAGAAGCAGCCGGTGGTGGTGCAGGTTGGCAAGGATGGTGCGCTGCATCTGGTGCATGAGGGCGTGGACCGGCCGCAGCCGGTGGATGCGCAGCAGCTCGTCGTCAAGGTGCGCGCCTTCGTGGCGGCCGACCCGAACGTGCCCGTGTATGTGGCGGGTGACCGGGATGTCAGCTATCAGACCGTCTATTCGGTGCTCTCGCTGCTGCAACGGGAAGCCAAGGTGCCGCGCGCGGGCCTGATGGGTGCCCCGGTGCAGGGATCTGGCAAGTAAGGGCCATCGGTGAAGCAGACGCGTGCCGATACCTGGATGGCCTTGTGGCAGGCGGTGCTGCTGCATGCGGTGCTGTTTGCCTTGATGTTTGCCGGGCTGCAGTGGTCGCGCAGCGAGCCGATGCAGGCCGCGCAGGGCGACCCCATCGAAGCCGAGTTGATCGACGCCAGCGACCTCAGCGCGTCGATGCAGCGGGCGCTGCGCCGTGCCCCCGAGCCACCGAAGCCGCAGCCCGAGCCGGAACCCGAGCCGCTGCCGGCGCCACTGCCCGAGCCCTTGCCGGAAGTGCCGCCGGAGCCCAAGGTCCTGCCGCCGCCGGTGCCGGACCCGGCGCCAGTCGAGCAGGAAAAAGTGCAGCGCGATTCCGACTCGCCCGAGGTGGCGAAAACCCCGCGTGAGCAGGAAGCCAAACGCACCCGGCCCGAGCAGGCGGAGCTGGATGCTTCCAATCGTGAGCGTGTACTGGCCGAAATTCGCAGGCAGCGTGAGTTGGCCACGCGCGAACGCAGCATGGCCGAGCAGCGCGCTCAGCAGCTTGCCGATGCTCGCGTGGGTGCGGCCGTGCCAAGCCGGCCGCCGCCGGGAGATCCGGACAGCCGGCTGCGCAAGAGTGCCGGCTATCAGGTGGCGTTGATGAATGCCATCCTGCGGCAATGGACGCGCCCTGAATCCGTCAAGCTGGGGCAGATCTGCCAGGTGTTGATCCGCCAAATCCCGGGAGGGGAGGTGGTGTCGGTGGAAATTTCTCCTTCCTGTCCGTACGACGCGCTGGGCCGGCGTTCGGTGGAGGCGGCCATCCTCAAGGCATCCCCCCTGCCTTATGCGGGCTTTGAGGATGTTTTCGTCCGTGACCCGGTGCTGAAGTTCCGCGCCGAGGACCTGTAAGCGGCATGACTGCCGTTCGTCGTCGATACAGGGCAAGATGAACGGCGGTCCGCTGGCGTTCATCCACGCACGTCCCGAATCGGCGACCCTGTTCAACCTTCATTCCGTCGAGGCCGCATGAAGCACTCCGTCCGTTGCCTGTTGGCATCCCTCCTCCTGTTGCCGGTTGGCAGCGTGCTGGCACAGTCCCGCGGGGGGCTGGAAATCGACATCGTGGGCGGCAATGCGGCGGCCCTTCCCATCACCGTGGTGCCCTTCGGCGGTGACTGCGGCCAGACCGATGTCTCGGCGGTAGTGCGCGCCGACCTCATGCGGTCCGGCCAGTTCCGCTCCCCGGATCCGGCAAGCCTGCCCGAGCGACCCACGCAGGGCAGCGACGTGGCCTATCCCACCTGGCGCATGCTCAAGCAGGATTTCCTGCTGATTGGCCGATGCCTGCCCGGTGGTGATGGCTACCGCACCGAATACGAACTGTTCGACGTGGCCAAGCAGCAGCGGTTGCTGGGCTTTGCGCTGACGGCACCCGCCAGCGCGATGCGTGACGTGGCCCACCAGATCAGCGATGCGGTGTACGAGAAGATCCTCGGCATTCCCGGGGCATTCTGGACGCGCATCGCCTACGTTACCGCCACGGGGCTGGGCCGGGACACGCGTTATGCCTTGGTGGTGGCTGATTCCGACGGCTACAACCCGCGCGCAGTGGTCAATTCCAACGAGCCACTGCTGTCGCCGTCGTGGAGCCCGGACGGGCGCAAGCTTGCCTACGTCAGTTTCGAGGGCGGCAATTCCGGCATCTGGATCCAGGATATCGCCACCGGCAGCCGCGACAAGCTCACCAGCTTCCGCGGCATCAATGGCGCACCGGCGTTTTCGCCGGATGGCAATCGCATGGCCATGACCCTGTCCAAGGGCGGCAATCCCGACATCTACGTGATGGACCTGGGCAGCAAGCACCTGACCCAAGTCACCAATCATTTCGGGATCGATACCGAACCCAGCTGGAGCCAGGATGGGGCCAGCCTCTACTTCACCTCCGACCGTGGCGGGCGCCCGCAGATCTACCAAGTGGCGGCTTCGGGCGGTGGCGCTACCCGCATCACGTTCGACGGCAGCTACAACGCCAGCGCGTCGCTGTCCTTCGATGGGAAGAAAGTCGCTACGGCGCAGGGGGCGGGCAACGTCTACCGGATCGCGTTGATGGACCGCAGCACCGGTAGCCCGCGTTGGAGCATGCTTTCACCGGGTTCGCTGGATGAATCGCCGAGTTTCGCCCCGAATGCCGCGATGCTGTTGTATGCCGCCCGCGAAGGGCGGCGCGGCGTCCTGTACGCAGTTTCCGCCGATGGCCGGGTGCGGCAGCGCCTGGTGCTGGCGGACGGCGACGTGCGCGAACCCGCATGGTCGCCCTACCGCAAACATTGATGGCCCGCATTCCCTGATCAAACCGACTAGACTGGGCTGTCCCCCAGTTTCACGCAACTCAAGACGAGGAAACCCCATGCATCTTTCCATCTCGCGCGCATCGCGCATCCTGACCTTGGCCGTGCTGGCCTCTGCCGTTACCGTCGGTTGCAGCAAGAAGGTGAAGGAAGCGCCGCCGGCCGAGCCCGTGGTGACCACGCCCACCACCACCACGCCTGTCACCAGCACCACGCCGGGGGCTTACACGCCGGCTGATCTCGACACCGACGCCTGCCTTCGCCAGCGCGTGGTCTACTTCGATCTGGATCAGGATGCACTGAAGCCCGAATTCCAGGCGGCGATGTCCTGCCATGCCAAGTACCTGCGGGATCGCCCGAGCGCGCGTCTGCGTCTGGAAGGCAATGCCGACGAGCGCGGCAGCCGTGAATACAACATGGGCTTGGGCGAGCGTCGCGGCAATGCCGTGTCGTCGGCCCTGCAGGCCAACGGTGGTTCGGCGTCGCAACTGAACGTGGTGAGCTACGGCGAAGAGCGCCCGGTGTGCGCGGAAACCGGCGAAGACTGCCGGTCGAAGAACCGCCGCGTTGAACTGATCTACACCGAGAAGTGATGCGCTTCCGGCTTCCCATGCTGGCGGTGGCGGTGCTGATGGCATCGCCGCCTCTGCTGGCGCAGCGCGTCAGTCTGGCCGACCGCGTGACCGCTCTCGAGGCGCGTGCGGCCGGGGACCAGAATGGTGCCGAGCTGGTCAATCAGATCAGCCAGCTCCGTGCGGAGGTGCAGTCGCTGCGCGGCCAGCTGGAAGAGCTTCAGCAGCAGCTGGAACAGGCCAAGCAGAGCCAGCGTGCGCAGTATCTGGATCTGAGCGGGCGGTTGGATCGCCTTGAGGGCGGCACGGCGGCTCCTGCGGCCACCGGTGCGGCCACCCTACCAGCGACGGCTGTGTCGCCTCCTGCCGCCTCCGCAACACCTGCCCCCGCCGGGCGGTCTGCCGGTGACGAACAGGCCGCCTACGGCTATGCCTTCGAGTCGTTGAAGAGCGGCGACTATGTCGAATCTTCACGGCGGCTCCGGGAATTTCTGGAGGCGTACCCGGGCGGGGCATTGGCACCCAATGCGCTGTACTGGCTGGGCGAGAGCTACTACGTCACCCAGAATTACGCGCTGGCCGGTGACCAGTTCCGTACCCTGCTGGATCGCTATCCAACCCACGACAAGGCCCCCGGGGCATTGCTCAAGCTGGGCCTCGTCCAGCTGGGGCTGCGTCAGGACGGGCAGGCCGCGGCCATCCTGCGCCAAGTCGTGCAGCGCTATCCGGGGACGGATATTGCCCGCATCGCCGATGATCGCTTGCGCTCCATCTCGCTGGGCGCGGGCCGTTAAACTACGCGCATGAATGCCGTCACCGATGCGGCCACCGCGTCGGTGGCTGGCCCGCCCGAACGCCTCAAGCTCACGGAAATCTTCCTGTCCCTGCAGGGCGAAGCCCGTGATGCCGGTTGGCCGACGGTCTTCGTGCGGCTGACCGGCTGCCCGCTGCGCTGCACGTATTGTGACACCACCTATTCGTTCCACGGCGGGCAATGGTGGGAGATCGACGCCATCCTGGCCGAAGTGGCCCGCCTTGGCGCCAAGCATGTCTGCGTGACCGGCGGTGAGCCGCTGTCGCAGAAGCGCTGCCTGACGCTGTTGGAGCGGCTGTGCAATGCCGGCCATGTGGTCTCGCTGGAAACCTCGGGGGCGATCGACATCGCCGGCGTCGATCCGCGCGTCTCGCGCGTGCTGGACATCAAGACGCCCGGTTCCGGCGAGGTGGCGCGCAACCGGTGGGCCAACCTGCCGCTGCTGACCGCACATGATCAGGTGAAGTTCGTGATCTGTTCGCGTGAAGATTACGATTGGTCCAGGGACGTGCTGGTGCAACATCGTCTGCACGTGGTTTGCGACGTGTTGTTTTCTCCCAGTGCAACCCAGTTGCCGGCACGCACGCTGGCAGATTGGATCGTGGAAGATCGCCTGCCGGTGCGGTTCCAGATGCAGTTGCACAAACTCCTGTGGGGCGAGGAGCCCGGCAAATGAGCAATCAAAAACCCGCGGTCGTCCTTGTGTCCGGCGGCATGGATTCGGCCGTGGTGCTGGCGATGGCGCGCGAACAGGGGTTTGCCGTCCATGCCTTGAGCGTGCGCTATGGCCAGCGCCACGATTCCGAGCTGGATGCCGCCGCGCGCGTAGCCAAGACGCTGGGGGCGGTGGTGCACAAGACCGTGCACGTGGATCTGCGCAGCATCGGCGGTTCCGCGCTGACCGATGACATCGCCGTGCCTACCGATGCCGATGGCCATGTGATCGGGCAGGGCATTCCTTCCACCTATGTGCCGGCGCGCAATACCATCATGCTGTCCGTGGCGCTGGGTTGGGCCGAAGTGCTGGGGGCCACCGATCTGTTCTGCGGCGTCAACGCAGTGGATTACTCCGGCTATCCGGACTGCCGTCCCGAGTTCGTGGCCGGTTTCGAGGCGCTGGCCAATCTGGCCACCAAGGCCGGGGCGGAAGGCAGCCGCTTTCGCGTACACGCACCGCTGATGCGGCTGAGCAAGGCCGACATCGCGCGCGAGGGGCTGCGCTTGGGCGTGGATTTTTCGCAGACCGTGAGCTGCTACCAAGCCGATGCCGAGGGCCTCGCCTGCGGCCACTGCGATGCCTGCCGTCTGCGCGCGCAGGGCTTTGCAGATGCCGGAATTCACGACCCGACGCGCTACAGCGGGGTTTGATCGGTTAGAATGCGCGCCCCGGTGCAACGCCGGGTGTCGTTTCAACGGGTTGGTAGCTCAGTCGGTAGAGCATCGGACTTTTAATCCGCTGGTCCTGGGTTCGATTCCCAGCCAACCCACCAACGACGCCGTATCAGATCATCCCCTGTAGTCTCAGAAACCCGCATAGCAGCGGGTTTTTTTGTGCCTGTAGTGTCTCTGGTCGTCCCCTGTTGTATCAGGGTATCGCAGTATTTTTAGGGTACCCGTGAGGGTATCGCGCTGGCAGCTGTCAGGCGTTACCCTGAAAACTTCCCCCTTGGTGACCTGTCCGGACACCTTCCAAACTTGCCCAGACTCGCCCGATTTGCCCATATTTTTACCCCGTAAAAATTTGCTCATTTTTCCCCTGAAATTTCCAATTTATTTATTTTCATTTCGTTTCTATTCTTATTTTTTGGGAACAGGCGAGAACTTCGGGAACACCGCGCCACCATTAGCTTTCAGCCCTAAAAGGCACGTTCCCAAACCTGGGAACAAGTGGGAACAGGCGCCGGTTTTTGGGAACAAAGCCCCAAGGAGCCCGCCATGCCCCGTATCCACGGGGTGAGAAAACACCCGTCAAAATCAGGAACAACACCATGCCCAAGCGTGTGCCGCCGCTCTCGGAAACCCAGTGCCAGAAGGCCAGATTCAAGCCCGAAGGCCCCAACGCATTGCACGATGGTGACGGCCTGCGCCTGCTGTTGAAGGCCAGCGGCGCGAAGCTGTGGCAGCTGCGCTACCACTTTGGTGGCAAGGAACAAACCTTGTCCCTTGGCGCATTCCCCGCCGTTGGCAGGGAAGCGGCCCGCCGGGCACGGATGGAGGCACGGGCACTGTTGGCCCAAGGCATAGACCCTAACCAGTACCGCAAGGCCCAGCGCCGTACGCAGGAAGCCGCTACCCGTAACAGTTTCGAGGTGGTGGCACGCGAATGGTTCGCGAAATTCGGGGAGCAGCTGGCCATCAGCTACCGCCCCAAGGTCATGGGCAGGCTTGAAAAAGACGTGTTCCCATGGATTGGCCGCCGCCCCATTTCCGAGATTGAAGCCCCCGAGTTGTTGGAGCTGTTGCAGCGCGTGGAAGCACGCGGCACGCTGGAAACCGCGCACCGTGAGCGCACCTTGTTGAGCGCCATTTTCCGTTACGCCATCGCTACCGCCCGCGCCAAGCATGACCCGGCGGCAGACCTGCGCGGCGCACTGCCGCTGCCGCCGAAAAAGTCATTCCCCACCATTACCGCCCCGGCCCGCATTGGTGAATTGCTGCGCGCAATCCACGGGTACAAAGGCGACCCATCCACCTGCGCGGCGCTGCGCCTAGCCCCGCTGCTATTTGTCCGTCCCGGCGAGCTGCGCGGCGCGGAATGGGAGGAAGTGAACCTGTCCGCTGCCGAATGGCGCATACCGGCGGCACGGCGCAAGCTGAAAAAAGGCACCAAAGACGCTGGCGCGCCGCCGCATACCGTGCCGTTACCGCGCCAAGCCATGGACGTGTTGGGTGATGCGCACCGCCTGACGGGAACCTGTCGCTACATCTTCCCCAGCGTTCGCACCAAGGCCAGGCCCATGAGTGACAACACCCTGAACGCGGCGCTTCGCCGGATGGGGTTCGAGGCTGACGAAATCGTGTCCCATGGGTTCCGCCATATGGCATCAACCCTGCTGAATGAACGCGGCTGGCCACAAGACTGGATCGAGCGCCAGCTATCGCACAAGCCGGCAGGCGTGCGCGGCATCTACAACATGGCCGAATATCTGCCGCAACGCCGGGCGATGATGCAGGCATGGGCGGACTATCTAGACGCCCTGCGCCTGTCGCCACCGGGCGCGCCACTGCCAGAGTTGGCAGGCCCGCCGTGACTGCCAAGCCGCAGCTAGGCCGAACTCTGCTTAGTGCTAGGATCTGCGCATGGATGCACTGATAACACTGTTTTTCACCTGCATCGTGGCGGCGCTGTTGGGCCTGCCGATTCTCGTTGGTGCAAGCGTGCGTGATATGGCATCGCGCAAAAAGCCATCACGGCCCCCCGTGGATGACATCAAGGCAAAGACAGTGCGCGAAATATGGCTTGAGCATATCCGCTGGCGCAAGGCCGACCGCTTGGGGCGTCGCGAAAAATTGAACCGGGAAATTGACGAAACCGTCAGGCAGGCAATGCGCAAACGCTGACCGCCGCGCCTGCGCCGGTCATCCCTGCTCCGACACCAACGCTACCATGCGGCTTTGCCAGCCGCGCCCGGTGGCCTTCCAGCGTTCCACCACATCCGGCGGTATGCGCAACGTCACCCGTTTGCCTGCGGGTTTTTTGCCCTTGCCGCGCCGTTGTTTTGGATGTTGGCGCATGCGGAACATTCGGCGGCCAACTGTGCGCGAAACCACCTTTGTTCCAATCTGCCAATGGCATTCCAGTTCCCATTCACTCCCTAGCGACGGCTCAAAGTCTGGGTCGCCAAGCCAACGGCCACGGGAGTCCTGAACGCTCAAATTCAGAATGCGCCGCTTTCCGCTTTCATCGCGCCACGTCACACAAGCAACATGGCCGCGCAAGAAACCGACGGTTTGCTGATAGACCCCAGGTGGGTGACTGAGTGAGCGCGGCGCGCAGGAGATGCCCATAGCTTCAAGCACGGCCATTTCCATGGCCCCCACGGGGTAGCGCATTGGGCGCGTTCCGCAAATTCCTGAAAAAAGTTCGCGCGCATTGGCGAGGTCAAAGCCCCATTTGTTGTCGTGCTGGATTCGGTCGAAATCGTGAATTTCAATCTGGACAACATCCATTTGCCGCCCCTCAAATTGGCACGCCGATTTGCAAGCCTAGTTCTTAGTGTAGCGCCCGGAATAACACTCTCATTCGCTGGCCGCCCGCCGTAAAACCGCCTTTCATGCCTGCAACGCCCCAGCGGTCGCTATCGGTATCAGGCGGCAGGGGCAAGACGAAAGGCCAGCCATGACCAGCACCGCCCCCCAGCCGTCCGCCCCGGACACCACCGCGCCACCGGAATTGCAACGCCTGTTGCGCCTTCCGGACGTATGCGCCCAAACCGGCGCATCCCGAGCGCAGATTTACCGCTTGATTGCTGCCGGCGAATTCCCCGGCCCGGTGAAGCTGTATGGCAAAGCATCGGCATGGCCGGAATCCGAAGTGCAGGCGTGGATTGCCGACAAGATCAAGGCATCGCGCGGGGGTGCGGTTCATGCCCCGCAATAGCCATTTGCCGAAGATCGAGCGCGGCAACTTTCCGCGCATGCGCTGTCCCCATTGCCAGGCCCCGGCCATTGCCCGCACCAGCGTTTCCATTGTCGCGATTTACCGGGAAATAACCTACCAATGCCAGCGCGCCGAATGCAGCTTTTCATGGGTTGCCGGGCTTGGCGCAGTGCGCAGCCTGAGCCCCAGCGGCCAACCAAACCCGGACGTAAGCATTCCCTACACCACCCACCCCAACCTGACAAGGCCGCCCCGTGTTGACCATGACCATTGACGGAAAGGCCGTCCAACTTTCCGCCGACGATTGCCGTTTCCTTGCCGAATGCCTGCATGCCGGCCTGTCGCATCGCGGCCACCGTTTCGAGCGCAACCACCGCAGCACTGCCGGCGTGGCCTTCCGCATTGCCGGTGGCGAAACCCTGCGCCCGCTGCCGTCTGGCGTGTCTGCCTTCACCCGCCGCACCCCCACCACCGGCGCAGCGGCCCCGGCCCGTGCCGGTCACACCCTCACCGATTGCTGACCCCCAACCGCAACCCCAACCCCAACCCGCAAGGAACCCGCCCCATGCTCAAGCTCACCGTAGCCGGTACGTCCATCAATCTTTCCGCCGATGAAGCGCGGCATATCGCCACACTGCTGACCCGCGCGGCCAACCCCGCCGCCGTGTTTGAGCATTCCCGGTTTACCGGGCGCGGCACGGTCACGGTGCGCAGCGCACCGGATGGGGTCATCGTTCCGAAGGACGCGCACGAAGTCACAAAATCGCACGACCACGTCGAATCCGACTGCTGATCTGCCATGCGCGCAGCATCACCCGTCACCCCCCGCAACGGCCCGGCCACGTCAACCCATCGCATGGTGCGTGCCGGTGCCGCTTGCGGGTTTGTTGCGGCGCGGCTTCATGCCGCGCCCGGCGGGTCACGCAGCACGCGGCAACACTTCGCCTGGATGGATAGGGCGCATGCCGTTTTTCATGGTGCCGCTGCCAGTAATCACGCGGCCTTGCCCAGCTGGAATTGCACCTTCACGCGGTCGAACGGGAATACATATTGCCCGGCGTCGGTGCGGTCAATCACGCCTGCGGCTACCAGTGCATTGGCATCGGTATGTACCGCCTTCACATCGCGTCCCAACCTGCGCGCCAACTCACGCACACCCAGCGCACCCGCGCCGGTCATGGCTTCCAACAGTGTCCAGCGTAATGGCGTCAACGTGCGCGCCATGCTTTCCGCCGTGCGGAAGGTGTGCCGCGCAACACGCGGCAGCTTGCCGCTTGCCAGTTCCGATTGCAGCCGCGCCATCGCGGCATCCGGCGGCATGACTTCAAAGACAACCGTTTTCATCGTTCCACCTCGCAATTTCGGCCATGAAATCCGCCACCAGCGCCGGCACGCCGCTGAACGTGTAGGGCAGTTCCCGCGCGCCCCGGTGCCAGTGGTCGCCCTTGCCGGTTTCGTTGTCGAAACGCAGCACGCATTCCCCGCTGACCACGTAGGCCAGCCGGTATTTGAAGCGGTGCGCGCTGCCGGCCAGCGGCTGCGCAAGCTGCCAAATGACCACGTGCGCAACGGCATCCTCGGCAAACTCGATCCTGTCCTGAATGACCGGCGACGCCTTCATGTTGTCCAATTTGACAACATGCCGCGCCGTTGTCAAACCCGCCAACACGCGCAACCCCGCTTAACCCCCTTGACACCCGCGCAAACCCTATGCCAAGCTGACCCCGCAGCGGCAGAATCCGCTGCCGGGCTTGGCGGCCTGAGGATCTACGGCGAAAGCCGTATCGAGTCATGCTCTGCGGCTTTTTTCGTGTCTGGTGTTGCGCCTGATCCATGGGCGGCCGGACGGGAGAGCCGCAAGGCTCGCCGGCTCGTAGACCCGGTCCGCCAATCCCGTTCGGTCGCTCGCCTTGCTTGGCGGCAGGGCGCGCGGTTCTTACATCGAACCGGAGTCTACGCACCATGAACGAACAAACCCAAGCTGCGCCTGCAGCCAACACGCTTGCCGCCCGCATCGTCACCCGCAAATTGCTGTGCGTGGAGGTTGACGCCAGCCCGGCGCAAAACGCCGCGCATCTACTGCTGTCCGCCGTCAAGCCGCTGGTGGCCCTCGATGATGACGCAGACGTCACCCTGCCAGCCGCCGCACTGCAACACACGCCGGAAGAATTGGTGAACGAACTGCATGACATGCGCGCCGCCATTTTGTCCACGCGAGTTGCTGCCAGCGCGGAGGTGCGCGCATGAACGCCACCGCCGAAGCCCGCAGCGCGCAGGTAGCCCCCGCTAGCGCAGCGCTGCCACTGCAAGGATTGCCCGCGCGCATCCAAGCCGGCTTGTTGCTGGCAATTGAGCACGCACCCGCCGAAGCACGCGCCGCCGTGCGAACCACCATAGATAGCTACGTGGCCCAGGGCATGCGAATGCACGCCGCATTGCGCACGTTGCAGGTGTGCGCCCTGCGTGCCGATCCCGACGCCCAAAGCGAAGTGGTGCCATCGCTTCGCATGCTGTCCTACACGCTGGCCAACCGTAACGAAGGCGAGGCCGCGCCCGTGGATGCCCACGAGTTGGCAGCGCTGTTGCATGAAGCTGCCGATGACCTTGAAGGCCATGAAATCACCCTGAAATGCCTTTTTGACGCGGCATCCAAGGTCATTGCATTGGAGGCGCAGGCATGAACGCCACCACCCAAGACCGCGCCGCCGCTGGCCGTGCTGGCCGCGCCGCATCCCCATGGAACCGCAGCGCGCATGCCACATCCGCCCGCGCGCAGCTGTCATTCCTTGCCTACTGCAAACGCGGCAAGCGCAGGAGCGCATCAAGCGGCACCCCCACCACCGCAGGCAAGGGGGCACAGGCATGAAAACCGCCGTCACCATCGAAATTGACACCGACCAGCTGCGTAATGTCACGGATACGTACCTTGTGAGCCTGTGGCATGTGGCGCAGGCCAACCCCGCGCCAATGGAAGACCGCAGCGCTGGCCAGTTGGCCGAAGCAATCGGGCGCGAAATCATCCGCCGCTTCATTGCCGAACGTGACCCGGAACTGTGGGCACGGCAGGGCGCGCATGCCCATTTCTGCGAAGCATTGCACTTGCGCGACAAGGTGGCCGCCACCGACGCGAAACAGGCTGCCGAAGCTTCGAGCGATGCACGCGGGCTGCATTCCATGGCGGATTACTTCCAAGCCGTGGCCAACATCGCCCGCAATGCTGCCGCCAATGAAGCGCACGCAAGCGCATGGGGTGCTGCATGAGCGCCTACGTCATGGATGAAGACCTGTTTGCCCAGCTGGAAACCGTGGAAGGGCTGGCCAGCTTGCAGGCGTGGATCTTCGAGGAAGTGGAACTGCCGGGGTTGCCCGGAGGCCGTGGCATCCCCGGCGTGGAAATCAGCGCGCTTGGTCAGGCCATGCACCACTTGCTGCGGCATGTGCGGGCTGGCGCAACGCTCAGATTTGACGTTGACCCGGGCGCGGCAGCGGCAGTTAGCGCGGAGGTGGCGCATGGATGACACCACGCAAAACAACACGCTTACCGCGCTGCACATGCAGCTTATCGAAGCGCTGGCACAGGATGCCGTCAACCGAAATCTGCTGACAGACCCAGCCGCAATCGTGGCATTTCTGCAATCGTCTGCCGATGACGGCAGCGCGCCGGCACCCATCCGCAAGCGGCGCGACGCCGGGCACGACGTGAACCGGCGCGAACGTCTGAAAGCAGCCGGTCAACGCATCGTCGCTGGTGTTGACCGTGCCGCCGAATTCATCGAGAGCTGGCCCGGCATTGCTGCCATGTACGCCACTACCGCGCTACTGGCATGGCATCGCTGGCCCATCTTGGAGGCCATGCAATGAAACACGCAACCGTCAATCAAGACCCCACGCCAGCCACCACCGGCACCATCCCTTGGGAGTTGCACGCCATCCCGGTGGCAGAGGTGGCCCGCTTGCTGGGGCTGGCACCGCGTACCGTGCTGGAATCGCTGGCCCACCGCGCGGACTTCCCGCCGCGCGTGTCCAGCCGGCCCGCGTCTTGGGTTGCGGGCGAAGTCATCGCATGGCGCGATGCGCAGCGTAAGACGATGCGGAAAAGCCGCAGGCGGGTACCGGCATGACTGCCACCGACTGGCAAGACCCCGTAATCAGTGCGGCAGATGCCGACACGTTGACGCAATGGCGGAAGGCCCAAGACCTTGCCGCTCGCATATGGGAAATCGCGGCCAATCCTGGGGCTGCGGACTTCGCCGCCGCCCAACTTCCGGCATCTGTGCGCGGGCTGCGCCGGCTTGGGAATTCCGGTGGCGGGGTGTTCGTTCCCATGCGTGACATGGGGGGCACGCTATGGGGGTTGCAGCCATTGAACGGCTGGCATCCTGATAGTGTTTTGGTTGCCGATGCCGGCACGCCGTGCATTGACCTGCGCGCGCGCGTGCAAGGCTTGCACTACTGGCATGGGCCGCCCGTCAATGGTGACGGCGCGGGAAAAATCATCGGCATTGTTGAACATGTGCATGATGCCGTCATGTGGCGCAGCGAAAGCGGCACACCGTGCGCGGTTGGTTTCTTTCCAGAAAACTTTGCACCGCTGGCCAGCGCGCTGCGGCTCATCTACCCGGCGGCAACATTCGCTTTCTGGGCACTGCGCGCGGCGCAAGAAAGCCCGATGCGCAAGGCTGCCATCGCCACCGGCGTGCATGTCGTGTATGGCAGTGACGGCCCGGACAGGGTGCGGCCACTGTTGCGGCAAGGGGCAGCGGATGCAATCGCAGGCGGTGAAACATGAGCGCCGACCCAATCCGCGATTTTGCCGCCGCGCTGCATGCCGGCGGCTTGCTGGTGCACGCATCGGCCATCATTGCCGATGGCAAAATCCGCCGTTGCAAAGCCGAAGGCGACAAGCACGGCAAGCAAAGTGGCTGGTATGTCCTGCACCTTGACGGCAGCCCGGCGGGCGCGTTTGGGGATTGGCGCAGCGGCCACCGGGCACAATGGGTAAGTGACTGCGCCACTGCCGACCCTGCCACCCGTGCGCGGTTGGCAGAAGCGGTGCGTAAAGCCGAAGCGCAGCGTGAGTGTGAGCGCATGCAAAACCGGCTGCATGCGCAACGCGATGCAATCGAGCGATGGCAACGTGCCACCCCGGCAGACCCGGCGCACCCGTACCTGCAACGCAAGCGCGTTGGCGTGCACGGGCTGCGCCAATCTGGCCCGCGCCTGTTGGTGCCCATGCGTGACGGCAGAGGCGCACTGTGGGCAGTGCAAAGCATCAATGAAGACGGAAACAAGCGGTTCATGCGCGGCGCACGCAAGCGCGGCCTGTATCACGCCATCGGCACCGACGTGGCCGGCGTGCTGTGCATTGCCGAAGGCTACGCCACCGCCGCCAGCATCTTTGAGGCCACCGGCTACCCGGTTGCAGTGGCCTTCGACTGCGGCAACTTGCAGCCCGTCGCCAAGACCTTGCGCGGCAAATACCCGCAGGCCCGCATCCTGATTTGCGCAGATAACGACACGGCCACCGAAGAACGCACAGGCCGAAATCCCGGCATCGAAGCTGCCACCCAAGCCGCGCAAGCGGTGGGCGGTGTTGTGGCTTCGCCCTTTGACTTCCCGGCCACGGGCAAGGACATGCACACCCATGCACGCACAGATGCAGACTGCGCCGGTTGACCCGGCGGAAATTTCAGACTTCAACGACCTGGCCGGCAGCGCCGGCCCGGAGCATGTGCGTTCCCGCATTCATGCGGCACTGGCACAGGCCGACGCCGCCGCCATTGCTGCCCCGGTAGCAGATACCTTGTCCGAAGGCCCGCCAAGCCCACCCGAAGCGCAGAGCCCGCCCGCCGCAGACAGCACCGGAAGCAAGAAAAAGCGCGGCAGGCCAAAGCGTGCTGCCGCTGGGGATTCGCTTTACATGTTGGACGCCGGCGGGGTTTGGTTTCTGGAGCCAGGCGAAGACGGCGAGCCCGGCCCGAAGCGGTGGATTTGTGCGCCGTTGGAAGTGGCAGCCAAAACCCGCGACGCCAAAAACGAAGGATGGGGCAGGCTGCTGAACTGGAAAGATCCAGACGGCCACGCGCATACATGGGCGGCCCCTTCCTATCTGCTGATCGGCGATGGTCGCGACTTCGCCCGCGAGTTGGTAGGGCGCGGGCTGGAACTTGCGCCGGGCTCCAACGCAATCAAGCGGCTACTGGCCTATGTCATGACAGAGCCGGCAGAGGTGCGCGCACGCAGCCTGCCAACCCCCGGATGGTTTGGCCGGCAATACGTGTTGCCCACCGGCGAAGTGTTCGGCAGCGGGCAGGAACCCATCGTTTACCAACATGCAGGCGGTGTTGCTGTGCCCTACGGTATGGCCGGCGACTGGAAGGCCAGAGTTGCGCCGCTGTGCCGTGGCAATTCTCGCCTGTTGCTGGCCGTGTCTGCGATGTTTTCCGGCCCATTGTTGCGGCTTGTGGGGCTGGAAGGTGGCGGCTTCCACTTGGTTGGCGATAGCTCCAGCGGCAAGAGCACGGCGCTAAGAGTGGCGGCAAGTGTGGCCGGTTCGCCGGCGGGCTATGTGCGCGAATGGCGCGCCACCGCCAATGCACTGGAAGGCGTGGCGGTCTTGCACAACGACACAACGTTGATTCTTGACGAGATATCGCAAGTTGATGGACAACAAGCCGGCGAAGTGGTGTACATGCTGGCCAACGGTGCGGGCAAAAGTCGCGCCAACCGGGCAGGCGAGGCCCGCAGTGTTGCCACATGGCTGGTGCAAACCCTGTCCGCTGGCGAGGTAACGCTAGGCCAGCACATGGCCCAAGCCGGCAAGCAAATACGCGCCGGCCAAATGGTGCGCCTTGCCGATATTCCAGCCGATGCCGGAACCGGCTTGGGCGGGTTTGAAGACCTGCACGGCACAGAAACGCCGGACGCATTCGCAACCGATTTGCGCATGCGCAGTGAAGAAAACTTCGGCACCGTGTGGCGTCCATGGCTGGACTACATCGCCGGTACGCGTGCTGAAACGCTGATATTGCACCTGCGCGACGCGGTGGCAGCGTTCAAGCGCGACGTGGCACCAGAGAAAGCGAACGGGCAGGTTTCCCGCGTGGCCGCCCGCTTTGCCTTGGCAGGCGCAGCGGGCGAGCTGGCCACATTGGCCGGCTTGACCGGCTGGAAACCC
The DNA here is from genome assembly GCA_963205445.1 of Pseudomonadota bacterium. Taxonomy (GTDB): domain Bacteria; phylum Pseudomonadota; class Gammaproteobacteria; order Xanthomonadales; family Xanthomonadaceae; genus Thermomonas. Next base: position 11,896 of record CAUJJG010000107.1, on the reverse strand, counting down.
GGCGAAGCACGCCGCGCCGCAATGCGCTGTTTTGGCGATTGGTTGCAGCTGCGAGGCGGTGCCGAGAACGGCGAGCATATCGCCCTGCTGTCGCAGGTGCGGGCATTCTTTGAATCACACGGAGAAAGCCGGTTTGACCCACTGCGGGATGAGGGGATGCTGCCCAATTCATCAGGCCGGGCAGTCATCAATCGCGCGGGGTTTGTCCGCCATGATCTGGCACACGGCCTGCAATACCTTGTGCTGCCGGAGGTATTCCGCACCGAGCTATGCCGCAACTTCGGCAACGCGGCAAGCGCTGCCAAATGGCTGACCGCAGCCAAATGGCTGAGCCCGGGCAGTGACCGCCCAACCCAAAGAATCCGCGTGCCCAAGATGGGCGGTGCAAGCGTGTGGCTTTACGTCTTCAACGCATCCGCCGTGCATGGCGCGGGCGGGTATCCCACCGACGTGCCCAACCCCAGCGAACCCAGCGAGCCTTGCCCGTTCTAACCCCCACCACCAGAGGACTACCACAATGGACGATGAAATCACCCTCCCAGAATTGCAGCGAAAGCATGAGGCCGCGCTTGACAAATTCCGCAGCGCGCAAAATGCTTTTGAGTTGTGCCGCGCCAACCTGAGCGGCGCGCGAACGCGCGTCAACCGCCTGCGCAAGCTGGCTGCGGATAACGATGCAGCCGCCGAAGCGGCCCGAGAAGCCTGCCGGCTTGCATTGCAGGCTTCAGACGGTGAACTTACGGACGCCATCAAGACCAAGCGCCGCGAGCTGCGCGACGCCAAGGATATGGCCGAGGATTACGCCGAGCTGGCTATCAGCGCAGAGGCGAAGCTGTCGGAACTGGAGGTTCCTGCACTGTCCGCTGCCAAGGCCATGAACGATGCCCGCATTTCGGCCCTGGACACACTCGCAGAGCTTGAGCTGTGGCGTGCTGTCAATGGTTCGCTGCCACAGTTTGCGCGTGCGTTTCACCTGTACAACGCACTGGCGTTGCCAGAGGTCGGCACCAACCGACACACGCGCGGCTTGATCGACTCAATAGACATCATCATGCCCGAACTGCGCCGCGCATTGCTACGCGTAGAATATGAAGACGTGGCATTGCCGGAGGACTTGACCCACCCGGGGGACATTGCCCCGCTGCGATGGGCAGAGGCCATCAGCCCGATTCACATTTCCAAGCGCATGCGCGAGGCGGGCATTTCGCGCGCCAAGGTGAAGCCTTCACATGGTGAAGGTGGCGACGCAATCGCAGACGCACAGATGCAGGCCGCGCAGCGTGACGCGGCGCAGCTGGCACGCGATACCGGGTTGACTGACCTGCAAGCCGAAGCCGCCGCCAATGCGCGCAAAGAATTGCAAGCGACAAAAGACGGAATCCAGCGGCAGATTGATGCCAGTAAGGCGGCAGCGCATGCGGTAGCGGATAAGTTAGCCAAACGAAAATGAGCCGATCCCATGGCGTTGGTGGCTTTGGCGCTGTGCGTGCCCTTGCTAGGATTCCCGCATGGATGCGCTAGCAATCATTGTTGCGGTTCTATTGGCCGGCGGCGCGCTGGCCGTAATTGGCGATCTTATGCGCCCTTTTGTCCATTGGGTGCAACCGCCGCAGATTAAAGTAAAGGTTACCCGCCAGCGTCTGCGACAACGGAAGACCAAGCGGCCACCACAAGCCGCCGCAGGCAGTGCGTTGAGCGCACCATGCAGCCGCACCATGCCTGACGGACTGCACGCAGTCCGCAAGCTACTGGAAGCCCAGCGCGAAGCCGACAAGAACGGCAACTGATCCGCGCCAAGCAACGCAGCATCGTTGAGCACCACCACCAGCCCCCAGCCGCAAGGCTGGGGGCTGTTTGCCGCGTGCGCGCGCGCTCGTCCCCACTCCACGCCTGCCCCCTTCATGGGTGAGCTTTCACTCAGATCCAGCCCCCTATGGGAAGCCATGCGAGGCGCGCCACCACATAGCGCAGCCTCAGAAGGGTGCGGGGAAATGTTGCGCCGCAAAAACATGCACCAAAATGGTGCAAATTCGGCATGGAACGCCTGAATTTCTGGGCTTGTTCCCAAAAGCGGGCGCTTGTTCCCACTTGTTCCCAAGTTTGGGAACGTGCCTTTTAGGGCTGAAAGCTAATGGTGGCGCGGTGTTCCCGAAGTTCCCGCCTGTTCCCAAAAAAAAGGAATAGAAACGAAATTAAAATAAATTCAATGGGGGTATGCAGGTATCTGAATGGGGGTAGGGGGGTATATATGAGTTTGAAAAAACACTATAAATAGCCACCTTTACCGGAACAGGGAACACCTTTAGGGTATCGTTTAGGGTATCGGTTGCGTTTTGCGCGCCAAGAATCATTGATACACAATGGTTTCATGCGGCTATGAGATTCCCAGCCAACCCACCACTTCTCGGATGTTTCAGTAAGACGTCGCGCTCATGCCACCGGCAGGTACGGCATCGCTGTCGCTGCGCCTGCTTGTTCGGTTGCGCGTGCGGCGTAGCAGGTGGCGTAGCGCACGTGGTCGGCGAAAGCGCGGCCAGGCAGTTGTGCCAGCGAGGCGGCCAAGGCACCGCTGAACGCGTCACCTGCGCCCGTGGTGTCGATCACCTGCGCAGGCTCCGCTGAAATGCGATAGCAGGCTGAGGCGTCACCCCGCAGCTGGTTGTCCGCGTGCGAAACGAAGCAGCCGCTGGCACCCAGGGTGACCACGACGCTGCCCTTGGCGTGCAGGTCGCGGCACAGGGCGTGCAGGCGGGTCTGGTCGATTCCGGATACGGCATCGGCATCCACGCGCTCGCCAACGTGGCGGGCCAGCAGGGCGGCAAACTCGGTTTCGTTTGGTGTCAGGATGTCCACGCGATCCAGCATCGCGCGGTCGATGGCGATGTTGGCGGGAGCAGGATTGAGCAGGGTGATGGCCGCCGTGGCGCGGCCACGGTCCAGCGCCTGTGCGATGGCCTCCAGCGGCGATTCCAGCTGCGCCAGCACCACGTCGCCAGCGGTGACATCGGCCATGGCGTCAGCGACGAACGGCGCCGTGAGCATCGCGTTGGCGCCTGCGCCAATGACGATGCAATTGCGTCCGGCATCATCCACGTAAATGCCAGCCGTGCCGGTGGGAACGGCCGCCGTCGCGGCCTGCAGATCGATGCCGTCACTGTTGGACAGCGTGCGGGCCAGCACCGCCCCGGCGTCGGTATCGCCCAATGCGCAGATGAAGCGGGTCGCGGCACCTGCACGGCGAGCCGCGATGGCTTGATTGAAACCCTTGCCGCCAGGGCCGCTGGCGTAACTGCCGCTCAGGGTTGCACCGGGCTGTGGCAGTTGCGCCACCCGCCAGACGTGGTCGACGTTGAACGAGCCGACGACAAGGACGCGGCCCATGGTCAGTGGCTGCCAACTGCGGCGGTGGCGCGGTGCGGATCATGGCGGTGCCGGAACAGCGGCACGAAGGCGATGGCCATGGCCAGTGAATACAGCGCGAAGGTGATCCAGATGCCCTGCCAGTCCTTGTTGCCGTCGGCGGCGGTGAAGAAGCGGTCGATCATCCAGCCGCTGACCGCGCTGCCCAGGATGGCGCCGATGCCGTTGGTCATCAGCATGTACAAGCCCTGCGCGCTGGCGCGGATCTTCGGGTCGGCCTGCTGCTCGACGAACAGGCTGCCGGAGATGTTGAAGAAGTCGAAGGCCATGCCGTAGACGATGCAGGACAGGACGATCATCCACAGCCCGGCACCGGGGTCGCCGTAGGCGAACAGGCCAAAGCGCAGGAACCAGGCCAGCATCGAGATCGTCATCACGGTCTTGATGCCGAAGCGCTTGAGGAAGAACGGGATGGTGAGGATGAACAGGGTTTCGCTGATCTGCGAGATCGACATGATGATGGCGGGGTATTTCACCGCCAGCGTGTCCTTGAACGCATCCACGTTCGCGAAGTCGTGCAGGAAGGTGTCGCCGTAGGCATTGGTCAGCTGCAACGCCGCGCCCAGCAGCATCGCGAACACGAAGAACACCGCCATGTTGCGGTCGCGGAAGAGGCGGAACGAGGACAGGCCCAGCACGTCGATCAGCGAACGGCCGCTGGCTTCTTTCCCCAAGGTGGGCGGGCAGGGTGGCAGGGTGAAGGCATACAAGCCCAGGACCACCGCGGCACCGGCGGCGATGTAGAACTGCCCCGGCGAGGTTTCCAGCTTCAGCAGACTGGTGGTCCACAAAGCGGCGATGAAGCCCACCGTGCCCCAGACCCGGATCGGTGGGTAGTCGCGGATCACATCCAGCCCTTCGCGCTTGATCGCGTTGTAGGCCACGGCAATGGCCAGCGAGATGGTGGGCATGTAGCAGATCATCGTCGCCAGCATCACCCAGAACATGGTGTGCGGGTCGTTGACCTGCGGGACGCAGGCCAGCAGCACCGCGCCGCCCAAGTGCAGGATGCCGTAGAGCTTCTGGGCACTCACCCATTTGTCGGCCACCACCCCCATCAGTGCCGGCATGAACAGCGCGCTGATGCCCATGGTTGAAAAAATCGCACCGAAGCTGGTCCCGGACCACTGCTTGTTCTGGAACCAGTAGGCGCCGATGGTGATCAGCCACGCCCCCCAGATGAAGAACTGGAGGAAATTCATGATGGTCAGGCGCAGCTTCAGGTTCACACAGGCTCCCATGCGAGGCGGTACGGTGCGCCTGCTCGACGCAGGTTAGTCAGGCGTGGCGGTATCGGCAAGCGTTGGCGTGGGTACTGCGGTGGGGCTGGCTTCAGTGATCATGCGCAATGACCCGGTTGCGGCCTTCCAGCTTGGCGCGACGCAAGCGCAGATCCGCGCGACGCAAGAGCTGTGAGAGGTCGGTACCGTCCTGCGGCCAATTGGCTACCCCGGCACTGAAGGTCATGCGCTGCGGCTCCCTGTCTTGGTCGGGGAGGAAGGGTTTCGTGGCGAGGCTGCGGCGCATCGCGTCCAGGCGCTCCCACGCACGCCCCGTCGGCAGGCGCATCAGCAGTGCGAACTCCTCGCCACCGAGGCGCACCAGCCATTCGCCCTGCTCCAACCCTTCCCGCAGGACGTTCACGGCGTGCCGGAGTGCACCGTCACCGGCACGATGGCCAATTTCATCATTGATGCGCTGGAAATAGTCGAGGTCAATCAAGCACAGTGAGAGGGAGTTTCCATCGAGGCGTGCACCATCGGTGAGGTCGTCGAAGTGGTGCGCGAGCAAGGTCCTGTTGGGGAGACCGGTCAGCCCGTCGGTTCCAGAGAGCTCCACGAGCCGCTGCATCCGAAAGACGACGGTGGCAGTCAAAATGGTCATGAAGACGATCAGCAGTAGCCGCTGGATCACGGTGGTGGTCTCGGCGGTGCCGTAGTCCATCGAGATGAGTTGCTCCGGGGAGTCGGCAAACGCGAAGACGCACGCCGCGAGCAGCCCGTATTGCAGGATGGCAAGCAGCCCGGTGTAAAGCGTCAGGCGGCCATCATTGCGCAGCGCGGTCATGCAGATGGCGATCAGGTAGAACGCCCAAACCACCATGCTGTTGAGACTGGCGGCCAATGAGCCCAAGGCAAGCAGGGCCAGCACCAGCGTGGTCAGGGTGATGTCGTAGCTGGTGGTGATCCACGGCAGCCAGCGGAACTTGCGCGGTTGCCGGGCCAGCTGCAGCAAGAGTTGTGAGGCCAGCACCGCGAGGATCACGCCAAACATCCCGGCGATGCCTTCCGATGGCGTGTAACTGCCGGTGACCAGATTGACCAGCGGCAGCAACAGGAGGCCCAGAGACAGGCCGGCCCGCAACTTGGCCACCAGCAGCTCGCCACCTGCCCCCAGCTCCAGCATCACGACATCAGGCGGTGCGCGCAGGCGCTGCCAGAATTCCCTCAGATCGGGCCCGAATATGTTCAAACCGACTCCCCTGTCCTGCTGCCGCAGCATAGGCGGTGGGCGGGGCTGACTCAATGCCGGCCCGAGCTAGCGCCCGCCCCCTGCGATGGCGGCCCACATGCCCAGTGCGAGAAAGAGGCAGGCGGCGGCCATGCGTGCCGCTTTCAAGGGCAGGCGGCTGGAGAAGCGGCTGCCCAGCAACACGACCGGTACGTTGGCAAGCAGCATGCCCACGGTGGTGCCGGCGATGACCTCCCACAGCGGGGAGTACCGTGCGGCCAGCAGCACCGTTGCAACCTGGGTCTTGTCACCAATCTCGGCGATGAAGAAGGCGACCGTGGTGGTGAGGAAGGCACTGCGCCCAGGCAGCGGTGTGTCGTCATCCAGCTGATCCGGTCGCAAAGTCCACAATGCGATGCCGATGAAGCTGGCAGCCACCACCCAACGCAGGACCTGCGGTGTCAGCCAGCCAGCCACGAGACTGCCGAACCAGGCCGCCAAGGCATGATTGAGCAGGGTGGCGACGAGAATGCCTGCGACGATGGGCCAAGGCGTACGGAAACGGGCTGCCAACAGCAACGCCAGCAGCTGCGTCTTGTCGCCGATTTCGGCCAAAGCCACGGTGCCGGTGGCAATGAGCAGCGCGTTGAACATGTGGGTGCGTCCTGGCCGCGGTTTTGAAATCGCGGTGAACGACTCCCCGCGGGAAAGCGCGGCGAGTGTAGAGGAGTGTGCTCGCTTGACTCGCAAATGATAATCATTACTATCAAGTGACCCAATCAGGACCCTCCCACCATGCTGCCTCTCACCCAGACCCGAATCCGTTATCTGCGTCGTGTCGATCTGCCTTCGGTGCAACCTGCGCCTGAGGTACCCGCTTCGCTGGAAAGCCGGCAGTTGTTGCAAGGGGAGCGGGAGGTGCTCATACGCCACGGCAACGAGGTGTATCGGCTGCGGCACACCCGCAACGACAAGCTGATCCTGACCAGGTAGCCCGGAGCTTCCCATGACGGCCCATTGCTTGCCCGGTCCCGACCAGCTCGCCGCACTGGGGGCCGTGTTGTGCCTGTATCGCGGCCCTGCAGGCAGCGAATTGACGGGTTGGTCGCAGGCGCGCGCCGTGCGCTGCGAAAGCCGTCTGGACAGTGACGGCCTTTGCGAGGCGCTGTGCTTCATCGATCAGGACGGCCGCCCCTGCTGGAAACTGTACCTGTTGCCCGATACCGATTTTCTGGCCTGGGATTGGCTGGGGGTTGGCATGTCGGCCGAGTGTTGCGAAGAAGCAGGCATCGCCGAACGACTGTGGCGACGACTGTCGCGGCATTTGTTGGGCCCGCAGTGGCGGGCCAATGTCTTGCGGTTCCACGTGATGCATGAAGTGCGCGGTGATGCCGTCGTGTCGCGCTTGTTGGCCAGCCAGCCCCCCTTGTCTGCCTGTGGCGAGGAAAGTGCGCGGCGGATCGTCCGCAGCGAAGGGTTGGAGTGCGAAGCCTTGTTCGACGCTTGTCGCTGCCGTGATGGTGCCGACGGCCGGCAAGTCGTCGGGGAACGTGCATGGCTGTCGTCGCGCGGGCGGATGGGCCCGAGCCGCGGTGAGGTCCTATACTCGGTGCAAACCTGACCGGAGACCGTCCATGGGCCCCATGCTTGCGCTGATCCTGATGCTTGCCGGCATCATCCTGTTGTTCAAGACAGTCCGCATGGTGCCGCAGGGGTATGAGTGGACGGTGGAGAAATTTGGTCGCTATACCCACACGATGACCCCGGGCCTGCACTTCCTGATGCCGGTGGTGTACAGCGTAGGGCGCAAGATCAACATGATGGAGCAGGTGATGGACGTGCCAAGCCAGGACGTCATCACCAAGGACAACGCCGTGGTGAAGGTCGATGGCGTGGTGTATTTCCAGGTGCTCGATGCCGCCAAGGCGGCCTACGAGGTGGCTCAGCTGGAACTTGCCATCCTGAACCTCGTGATGACCAATATCCGCACCGCGATCGGTTCGATGGATCTGGACGAATCCTTGTCCAAGCGCGACGAGATCAATACCAAGGTGCTGCATGCGGTGGATGAGGCCACGCACCCGTGGGGCATCAAGGTCAACCGCATCGAGTTGAAGGACATCCAGCCGCCGCGGGACCTTGTGGATTCGATGGCGCGGCAAATGAAGGCCGAGCGTGAAAAGCGCGCCAACATTCTCGAGGCCGAGGGCCTGCGTCAGGCGCAGATCCTGCGTGCGGAAGGTGAGAAGCAATCGGCCATCCTCTCTGCCGAGGGCCAACGTGAGGCGGCGTTCCGCGAAGCCGAGGCGCGTGAGCGTCTGGCCGAGGCTGAGGCCAAGGCCACCGAAATGGTGTCCAACGCCATCTCGGCCGGCAACGTGCAGGCCATCAACTATTTCGTAGCGCAGAAATACATCGAAGCGTTCAAGTCGCTGGCCGAAGCGCCGAACCAGAAATTCGTGATGATGCCGATGGAGTCGGCCGGCATCATCGGGTCGTTGGCAGGGATCGCGGAGTTGGCCAAGGAGTCACTGGAGCGGGGCAAGGCGCCGGCCTTGAAGCAAGAGGGCTGAACGATGCGCTGGGACGTGTTTGCGTGGGCCGCTTTCGCACTGGTGCTGTTTGCTGCGGAGGCGTTGACCCCGGGGGCCTTCATGCTGTGGCTGGGGCTTGCGGCAGCCGCCGTGTTCCTGGGCGTGCTGTTGGTGCCGGACATCCCCTTGCTGGTGCAGGTGGGGGCGTTCGTGGTGCTCAGTTTCGTTTCCATCCAAGTGTATCGGCGCTGGTTTCGTCGACGCGAGCGCCCCAGCGACCAACCCGCGTTGAATCGCCGTACGGCCGCGCTGGTGGGGCGAGTGGTGCCGCTGGAGCGCCCCATCATCGACGGCCGCGGGCGTGTGCAGATCGCCGATGCTTACTGGGAGGTCACCGGCCCCGAGCTGCCCGCCGGGACCCACGTCCGTATCGTCGGTGGGGATGCCATGAGTCTGCAGGTCGAAGCCGTTTCACATACCGGCGCGTAGGGCGCATGTCTTTGGGATAATGCGCCTCCCCCACGGACGCAGGCCCCTCCCATGACGAGCAAGACCATTCTCAACGACACCCATCGTGCGCTTGGCGCCAAGATGGTCGATTTCGGCGGCTGGGACATGCCGATCCACTACGGTTCGCAGATCGACGAACACCATCAGGTGCGACGCGACGTTGGCATGTTCGACGTCAGCCACATGACCGTGGTGGATCTGGAAGGGGAGAACGTGCGCTCCTTCCTGCGGCACTTGGTTGCCAATTCGGTGGACAAACTGCAGAAGTCCGGCAAGGCGCTTTATACCTGCATGCTCAACGAGCGCGGCGGCGTCATCGATGACCTGATCATCTACTTCATGGACGAAACCTGGTTCCGCCTGGTCGTGAACGCGGCGACGCGAGAAAAGGATCTGGCGTGGATCTCGGCCCAGGCCAAGGCTTTTGACGTGCAGGTGCGCGAACGGCCCGAGTACGGCATGGTCGCGGTGCAGGGGCCGAATGCGCGCGCCAAGGTGCTGGAGCTCCTGCGCGAGGACGACCGCGGCCCCGTGTCCAAGCTGATGCGCTTCTCCGCGCGCACGGCCACCACGCTGGACGGCATCGAGGTCTTCGTGGCGCGCACCGGTTACACCGGCGAGGATGGTTTTGAAGTGATCGTCCCCGAGGACAAGACGGTTGCCTTCTGGAATGCGCTGCTGGAGGCCGGCGTTAAACCTGCGGGCCTTGGTGCACGCGACACGCTGCGCCTGGAAGCCGGCATGAACCTGTATGGCCAGGACATGGACGAGGACGTCACGCCGTACGAAGCGGCGCTGGCGTGGACGGTGTCGCTGGACGAGGCCCGTGATTTCATCGGGCGCGCTGCGCTGGAAGCCCAGCAGGCCACAGGCGCAGCACGACAGATGATCGGTTTGGTCATGGACGACAAGGGTGTGCTGCGCCATGGCCAGAAGGTGCTGACGGCCCAGGGTGAAGGCGAGATCCTGTCGGGCACCTTCTCCCCGACCATCGGCAAGGCCATCGCATTTGCGCGTGTGCCTGCGGGTACCATCCCGCTGGGTGCGGAGGGCAACGTGCGCGTGGACATCCGCGGCAAGGAAGTGCCCGTGCGCGTCGTGAAGTTCCCCTTCGTACGCGACAACACCGTGCAACCCGGCGTCTGACATTTCGATAGACTTTCCCCATCCCCCCACGCACTGCGCAACAGGAGTCACCCCGATGAGCGAGATCCCCGGCGACCTCAAATTCCTCAAATCCCATGAATGGGTTCGTGCCGAAGGCGGCGGCAAGGCCACCATCGGCATTTCCGACCACGCCCAAGGCCTGCTTGGCGACTTGGTGTACGTCGAGCTGCCGAACGTCGGCGACTCGGTCGAAGCGGGCAATGCCTGCGCCGTCGTCGAGTCCGTGAAGGCGGCCAGCGATGTCTATGCCCCGGTCAGCGGCAAGGTGGTCGAAGTCAACGCGGCACTTGCCGACAAGCCGGAAACCATCAATGAAGATGCCTACGGCGACGGCTGGCTGTTCGTGGTGGAGATCGAGGATGCCGAACAGCTCAACGAGCTGCTGGGTCCGGATGACTATGCCGAGCTGCTTGAAGACGACGAGCACTGATCGCAAGCTCACCTTGCATCATCAAAACCCGCGGAGAGATTCCGCGGGTTTTTTTTCGCTTGCATCCCGTCAACCTGTTGCTGGTTTCGCTGAAATTCTTCGCGCACATTTCGCGCAAACATCCTTGTGCGGCGCGATAACCGCATCGTTTTTTCGGGCGACGGTGCATGTGCTTCATCATTCGCGCGCTGCCACCTCGCAGAGCTTGAGGCATGCGTGCCGTGACATCGCAGCAATGTTGCGTTGCTGCTTGCAACCCGCATGGTTGCTTGCGATTGCGTGGCTTGGGTGATGGCGTTTCGCACGACGATCAGGTCGTTCACTGCGCGGATACGCGTGCCTGCACGTGCGTGTGCGTTGCGTTGCGATGCGATGCGCGGGAAAAGTTTGCGAAAGATTGTTGACACGCGAAAAAAGCGTGATTAGGTTTCGCCAAGCAGACATACCTGCGGAAGGACGTGAGCGAGCACAGCGCGAAGACAGTCGGTACGACAGGCAACGCCACCCATGGCTTCAATCGGTGGCGGCAGGTCAACTGTCCTTCGCAGGAAAGCCTGCATGCTTTTTTCCGGATGTCCTGGCAAGCGACCTGCCGCGCGATTCGCCGCAGGTTTTTTCTTGGCCGGGAAATGCTATTCACCGTGGTCGCGCTGGATGCGGGTCACGGTACGTCATCCGTTCCGGTGCGCGTGTCGCGTCGGCGGTCGAACGCGGGTCCGATACCCGCGGCGTCTTTCGCAACTGGGCTTTACCGATTTACTCATTGACGAGGAGCCATCTCATGGCCGTGAAGAAAGCTGCAAAGAAGGTCGCCGCGAAGAAGCCGGCGGCGAAGAAAGCCGTTGCCAAGAAGCCGGCAGCGAAGAAAGCCGTCGCCAAGAAGCCGGCGGCGAAGAAAGCCGTTGCCAAGAAGCCGGCAGCGAAGAAGGCCGTCGCCAAGAAGCCGGCAGCGAAGAAGGCCGTTGCCAAGAAGCCGGCAGCGAAGAAGGCCGTTGCCAAGAAACCGGCAGCGAAGAAGCCTGCTGCCAAGAAGGCCAAGCCTGCTGCTGCGCCGCTGCCGTCAGCGCCTGCTGCATCGATGTAAGCCAACGACCGGACCGGGCGCTGCCCGTTCCGGCGCAGTGTGATCCTGAAAGCCCTTCCCGTTGCCCAGGCGGGAGGGGTTCTTTCTGTGCGCGATGCTTTCGATCGAGCGTTGTCGCGTGCGGTGACGTACTCGCGTCAGGGAGGCGAGGACTTCGCCGCGGATGATGCGCTGCCGGCGGTTGGCGCGTCTTGTCCGGCGTACAGCAGATCGGAAGTGTCCAGCGTCTCGTCATCCAGCCAGCGGCCGCCAACAAGGCCCAAGGCGTTGTCGAGAATCGTTGGCAGCAACCCGCTGGGG
>CAUJJG010000106.1 GCA_963205445.1 Pseudomonadota bacterium | reverse complement strand
GATGTGCGTGACAGCGTTCGCACTCGGCGTGCAAGGCCAGCGGGATGAAGCGCGTAGGTGGTTGATCTGCGTCAAGAGGAACCACGCAGACGGGTGAATTTGATCAAAATCAATTTTTGGGAGACGCATTCACAGCACCATAACCGCATGGTGATGCTGTGGCTGCCCAGGGCGCCCTTCGGTCACGACAGGTTTCCCATGCATAGGCAACTCCCATGAACGCCCAACTGGCCGTTAAGCCACGCAGCGTAGGCCCCGTGATCAATGAGTGGCACCCGGAGGACGCCGCGTTCTGGGCGAACACCGGCAACCGCATCGCCAATCGCAATCTGGCCATCTCCATCCCGGCACTGCTGCTTGCATTTGCCATCTGGCAGATGTTTTCAGCGGTCGCCATCAGCCTGCCGAAAATCGGCTTCAAGTTCGATGACAACCAGCTGTTCTGGCTGGCGGCGCTTCCGGCACTGTCCGGCGCCACCTTGCGGATTTTCTATTCGTTCGTGGTGCCGATGTTCGGTGGCCGACGCTGGACCGCGATCTCGACCGCTTCGCTGCTGATTCCGGCGATCTGGCTGGGGATGGCGGTGCAAGATCCCGCAACGCCGTACTGGCATTTCGTCGCCATCGCCATTCTTTGCGGGTTCGGCGGGGGCAATTTTTCTTCCTCAATGTCCAACATCTCGTTCTTCTACCCGAAGAACAAGCAGGGCTTCGCGCTGGGCATGAATGCCGGCCTCGGCAACCTTGGCGTCTCGGCGACCCAGTTCGTGATCCCGCTGGTGATCACCTTCGGCCTGTTCGGCGCGTTTGCCGGAGTGCCGCAACTCACGGCCGATGGCAAGCAGCTGTTCCTGCAGAATGCCGGCTTCGTCTGGGTGCCGTTCCTGGCCATCGTCGCCATCGCCGCCTGGTTCGGGATGCATGATCTGGCCGCCGCGCGTTCGTCCTTTTCCGAGCAGGCGGTGATCTTCAAGCGCAAGCACAACTGGCTGATGTGCTGGCTGTACATCGGCACTTTCGGTTCATTCATCGGCTTTTCGGCAGGCTTCCCGCTGCTGACCAAGTCGCAGTTCCCCGACGTCAATCCGATGACCTACGCCTTCCTCGGCCCGCTGGTGGGTGCGCTGATGCGGTCGGCGGGTGGCTGGCTGGCGGACAAGCTGGGTGGCGCGCTGCTGACCTTCTGGGTGTTCGCCCTGATGATTGCGGGCGTGTTCGGCGTGCTGCACTTCCTGCCTGACAATGGGCAGGGCGGCAATTTTTACGGCTTCCTCGGCAGCTTCATGGTGCTGTTCGTGCTCAGCGGCATCGGCAATGCGTCGACCTTCCGCATGATCCCGGTGATCTTCCGCACCCTGCACGAGCGCTGGTCGCACGGTGCCAATGCCGAAGGCAGGGCGGCCTCGGCGCGCCAGGCCGGCATCGAGTCGGCGGCGGTGATCGGTTTCAGTTCGGCCATCGGTGCCTACGGCGGCTTCTTCATTCCCAAGAGCTTCGGCTCCTCGATCGCCTGGACGGGCGGTCCGGACGCAGCGCTGTACGGGTTCATCGTGTTCTACGCCACCTGCTTGGTTGTCACCTGGTGGTGGTACTTCCGTCGCGGCGCCGAAGCGCCGTGCTGAACCGCAACTAAGATACTGTGGCGGCAGGTGCTGCCGCCTCCAGCAAGATACGAACGCAGGAATGCGTTTGCCAGCCAAGAGGATGTTCCCATGAGTTATTTCCTTGACCGTCTGCAGTTCTTCAGGCGCAATCCCGAGCCATTTGCCGACGGCCATGGTTTCACCAAGACCGAAAGCCGCGAGTGGGAGAACAGCTACCGCGCGCGCTGGCAGTACGACAAGATCGTGCGCTCCACCCACGGCGTGAACTGCACCGGCTCCTGCAGCTGGAAGATCTACGTCAAGAACGGCCTGGTGACGTGGGAAACCCAGCAGACCGACTACCCGCGCACCCGTCCTGACTTGCCCAACCACGAGCCGCGCGGCTGCCCCCGCGGTGCCAGCTACTCGTGGTACCTGTACAGCGCCAACCGCGTGAAGTACCCACTGATCCGCGGCGCGCTGCTGAAGCTGTGGCGCGAGGCGCGCAAGACCCTGTCGCCGGTGGAGGCCTGGGCCAGCATCGTCGAGGACAAGGCCAAGGCCAAGGAATACAAGACCCGTCGTGGCATGGGCGGCTTCGCCCGGGTGCGCTGGGACGAGGCCAACGAGCTGATCGCCGCCTCCAACCTCTACACCGTCAAGACCTACGGCCCCGACCGCGTGATCGGCTTCTCGCCGATTCCGGCGATGTCGATGATTTCCTACGCCTCCGGCGCGCGCTACCTGTCGCTGCTGGGCGGCGCCTGCCTGTCGTTCTATGACTGGTACTGCGACCTGCCGCCGTCCAGCCCACAGGTCTGGGGCGAGCAGACCGACGTGCCGGAATCGGCCGACTGGTACAACAGCCGCTACCTGATCGCCTGGGGCTCCAACGTCCCGCAGACCCGCACCCCCGACGCGCACTTCTTCACCGAGGCGCGCTACAACGGCACCAAGACCGTGGCCATCACCCCCGACTATTCGGAAGTAGCCAAGCTCACCGACCACTGGCTGCACCCCAAGCAGGGCACCGACGCCGCGCTGGCGTTCGCGATGGGCCACGTGATCCTGAAAGAATTCCACGTCGACAACCCGGCGCCGTACTTCGTCGATTACTGCCGCAAGACCACCGACATGCCGATGCTGGTGCGCCTGGAACAGCGCGCCGATGGGCGCATCGTGCCGGAGCGCTTCCTGCGTGCCTCCGACCTTGGCGGCCTGGGCGAGGCCAACAATCCGGAATGGAAGACGCTGGCGTTCGATGAACACACCGGCGACATCACCATTCCCAATGGCTCGATCGGTTTCCGTTGGGGCGAGAAGGGCAAGTGGAACATCGAGGAGAAGGACAGCGCCGGGCGTGAAACTCGCCTGCTGTTGTCGTTCAAGGACAGCAACAACGGCATGGCGTCGGTCAGCTTCCCGTATTTCGGCGGCGTCGAGCACGAGAAGTGGACCGCATCGAAGTTCGACGACATCCTCGAGCGCAACGTGCCGGTGCGCAAGCTGACTCTGGCCGACGGCCAGGAATGGATGGTGGCGACGGTCTATGACCTGCTGCTGGCGCAGTACGGCATCGACCGCGGCTTCGGCGGTGGCAACGTGGCCACCAGCTTCGACGACAACGTGCCGGGCACCCCGGCGTGGCAGGAAAAGATCACCGGCGTGCCGCGCCTGGACGTGATCGAAATCGCGCGCGAATTTGCCAGCACCGCCGCCAAGACCCACGGCCGCAGCATGATCATCGTCGGTGCGGCGATGAATCACTGGTTCCACAACGACATGAACTACCGCGGCCTCATCAACATGTTGATGATGTGCGGCTGTGTCGGCCAGAGCGGTGGCGGCTGGGCGCACTACGTCGGTCAGGAAAAGCTGCGCCCGCAAACCGGCTGGCAGCCGATTGCCTTCGGTCTGGACTGGAGCAAGCCACCACGCCACATGAACGGCACGTCGTATTTCTACTTCAATTCCGACCAATGGCGTTACGAAAAGCTGGGGATGCAGGAAATCCTGTCGCCTTTGGCGGATGCCTCCAAGTACACCGGCAGCCAGGCCGACTTCAATTTGCAGGCGATCCGCATGGGTTGGTTGCCCAGCGCACCGCAGCTCAACCGCAACCCGCTGTCCATCGCCAAGGCCGCCGAGGCTGCCGGCAGCACGCCGGCTGACTACGTGGTCAGTCAGCTCAAGAGCGGGGCGCTCGATTTTGCCTACGCCGATCCGGACGCGCCGGAGAATTTCCCGCGCAACATGTTCATCTGGCGCTCCAACCTGCTGGGCAGCTCGGGCAAGGGCCACGAGTACATGCTGCGCCACCTGCTGGGCACCCGCCACGGCCTGCAAGGCAAGGACTTGGGCGAGCGTGGCGCGGTCAAGCCGGAGCTGATCAAGTGGCATGACGAAGCGCCGGAAGGCAAGCTGGACCTGCTGGTCACCCTCGACTTCCGCATGTGCACCACCGCGCTGTACAGCGACATCGTGCTGCCCACCGCGACCTGGTACGAGAAGAACGACCTCAACACCTCGGACATGCACCCGTTCATTCACCCGCTGTCGAAGGCGGTGGACCCGGCTTGGGAAGCGCGCAGCGACTGGGACATCTTCAAGGGCATCGCCAAGACCGTGTCCGACATGGCGCCGGGCGTGATTGGCGTCGAGAAGGACGTGGTGCTGGTGCCGACGCTGCACGACACCCCCGGGGAACTGGCGATGCCCTTGGGCGTCACCGACTGGAAGAAGGGCCAGTGCGAGCCCATCCCCGGCAAGACCATGCCCACGATTGCGGTGGTCGAACGCGACTACCCGAACCTGTACAAGAAGTTCACCTCGCTGGGGCCGCTGCTGGACAGCCAAGGCAACGGCGGCAAGGGTATCAACTGGGATACCAAGGACGAAGTGCATTTCCTGGGGGATCTCAACCATCGCGTGCGCGAGGAAGGTGTCAGCCAAGGGCGTCCGCAGATCGAGACCGCAATCGACGCCGCCGAGTGCGTGATGCACCTGGCGCCGGAAACCAACGGCCACGTGGCGGTCAAGGCCTGGGAAGCACTGGGCGAGTTTACCGGCCGTGACCATACCCACCTGGCCGTGGGCAAGGAGCACGAGGCGATCCGCTTCCGCGACATCCAGGCGCAGCCGCGCAAGATCATTTCCTCGCCCACGTGGTCGGGGCTGGAAGACGAACACGTCAGCTACAACGCCGGCTACACCAATGTGCACGAGCTGATCCCCTGGCGCACCGTCACCGGCCGCCAGCAGTTCTACATGGACCATGAGTGGATGCTGGCCTTCGGCGAGGGCTTCATGCAGTACCGCCCGCCGGTGGACACCAAGACGGTGGCACCGCTGCACAACAAGCGTGGCAACGGCAACAAGGAGATCTTGTTGAACTGGATCACCCCGCACCAGAAGTGGGGCATCCACAGCACCTATTCCGACAACCTGATCATGCAGACGTTGTCACGCGGCGGCCCGATCGTGTGGCTGTCCGAAGACGATGCGCGTGAGGCCGGGATCGAGGACAACGACTGGATCGAACTGTTCAACGTCAATGGCGCAATCGCCGCGCGTGCGGTGGTCAGCCAGCGCATGATGAACGGCATCGCGATGATGTATCACGCGCAGGAACGCATCATCAACGTGCCCGGCTCGGAGATCACCGGCACCCGCGGCGGCATTCACAACTCGGTCACCCGCGTGGTGCTCAAGCCCACCCACATGATCGGCGGCTATGCCCAGTTCGCCTATGGCTTCAACTACTACGGCACGGTGGGCAGCAACCGTGACGAATTCGTGATCGTGCGCAAGATGAACAAAGTCGATTGGTTGGATGGCGAGCCGGTGCCGGCCAACGCCCAGGAGGTGGTGTGATGAAAGTCCGTGCACAGATCGCGATGGTGTTGAACCTGGACAAGTGCATCGGTTGCCACACCTGCTCCATCACCTGCAAGAACGTCTGGACCAGCCGCGAGGGCGTGGAATACGCCTGGTTCAACAACGTCGAAACCAAGCCCGGTGTCGGCTACCCGAAGGAATGGGAAAACCAGGACAAGTGGAACGGCGGCTGGGTGCGTACCAAGGCCGGAAAACTCATCCCCAAGGCTGGCGGCCGCTGGCGGATGCTGTCGAAGATCTTCGCCAACCCCGACCTGCCGCAGATCGACGACTACTACGAGCCGTTCGATTTCGACTACCACCACCTGCATGAGGCACCGGACAGCAAGCACCAGCCGACCGCGCGCCCGCGTTCGCTGATCTCCGGCGAGCGCATGCAGAAGATCCACTGGGGTCCGAACTGGGAAGAGATCCTCGGCACCGAGTTCGCCAAACGCAGCAAGGACAAGAACTTCGACGGCGTGCAGAAGGAGATCTACGGCGCCTTCGAAAAGACCTTCATGATGTACCTGCCGCGCCTGTGCGAGCACTGCCTCAACCCGGCCTGCGTCTCCGCCTGCCCGTCCGGCGCGATCTACAAGCGCGAGGAGGACGGCATCGTTTTGATCGATCAGGACAAATGCCGCGGCTGGCGCATGTGCGTGTCGGCCTGCCCGTACAAGAAGATCTACTACAACTGGAAGTCGGGCAAATCCGAGAAATGCATCTTCTGCTACCCGCGCATCGAGATGGGCGAGCCCACCGTTTGCTCGGAAACCTGCGTTGGCCGCATCCGCTACCTCGGCGTGTTGCTGTATGACGCCGACCGCATCCAGGAAGCCGCCTCGGTGCCGGCCGAGAAGGACCTGTACCAGGCCCATCTGGACATCTTCCTCGATCCCAACGATCCCAAGGTGATCGAGGCCGCGCGCAAGGAAGGCATCCCCGACAGCTGGCTGGAGGCGGCGGTGCATTCACCGACCTACAAGCTCGCCATCGACTGGAAGCTGGCGCTGCCGCTGCACCCGGAATACCGCACCCTGCCGATGGTGTGGTACGTGCCGCCGCTGTCGCCGATCCAGTCCGCCGCCGAGCGTGGCCGCGTGGGCATGAACGGTGAATTGCCGGATGTCGGTTCGCTGCGCATCCCGGTGCGCTATCTGGCCAACATGCTGACCGCCGGCGACGAGGCCCCGGTGATCCGCGCGCTGGAGCGGATGATGGCGATGCGCGCCTGGCGCCGTGCCCGCAACGTTGATGGCGTGGAAGACCTGGCCGTGCTCAAACAGGCCGGGCTGACCGTGGCGCAGGCCGAAGACATGTACCGCTATCTGGCCATCGCCAATTACGAAGATCGCTTCGTGATTCCGTCCGCACACCGCGAATACGCCAACGACACCTTCGGCGAGCGTGGCGGCTGCGGTTTCACCTTCGGCAACGGTTGCAGCGGCGACGGCCCGGCCGATCTGTTCGGCCAGCGCAAGACCACCACCTATGCGGTGCATCCCAATCGTCAGGAAAAGTTCGAGGTGGTCGAATGAGCCTGCTCAAGCTCGTCGGCGTGCTGCTGGATTACCCGCAGGATGCGTTGTGGCAACACGGCGACGAACTGCTGGCGGCGGCCGAAGATTCCGGCCTGCCGACGGCACGTCGGGCCCAACTGGTGGATTTCGTTCGCCAGCTGCTGGCCACTGATGCGTTGGATGCGCAGGAACGCTGGCTGCTGCTGTTCGACCGCGGCCGGGCCATGAGCCTGCTGCTGTTCGAGCACATCCACGGTGAATCCCGCGACCGCGGCCAAGCCATGGTTGATCTGATCGAGGCCTACCGCAAGAACGGGTTCGAGCTCTCCGCCAAGGAGCTGCCGGACTACCTGCCGCTGCTGCTGGAGTACCTCAGTCATCGGCCGCAGGCCGAAGCGCGTGATTGGCTGCACCACGTCAGCCACATCATCGGCTTGCTGGCTGCGCGTGCGGGTGAGCGACAGAGCCCGTATGCGCTGCTGCTGGAACTCCTGGTTGAGTATGCCGAAGGCAAGCTCGACCTCGGCAGCCTGCGCCAGCGTGCCAGCGACGAGCCCCGTGACGATACCCCCGAAATGATGGACAAGCTGTGGGAAGAGGAAGCGGTGCGGTTCGGGGCCGAAGCGCCCGGTGAGGACTGCAATCCCCCCACTCGCCATGCGGCACGTGCCGCCACCCCCGCCGCCCGACAGGTGCAGCCATGAACTATCTCAATACTTTCGCATTCCAGTTTTACCCCTACATCGCGCTGGCGGTGTTCTTCATCGGCTCGTGGGTGCGCTTCGACAAGTCGATGTACACCTGGCGCACCGGTTCGTCGCAGATGCTGTCCGACAAGGGCATGCGGATCGGCAGCAACATGTTTCACCTCGGCGTATTGGCGATCCTCGGCGGCCATCTGGTGGGCCTGCTGACCCCGCACGCGCTGTACGAGGGCTTCATCACCGCGCCGCAGAAGCAGCTGCTGGCGATGCTGGCGGGTGGCGTGTTCGGCGTGGTCTGTCTGGTCGGCATCACCATCCTCACCGTGCGCCGGCTGACCAATCCGCGAGTGAAGGCAACGGGCACTGTCGGTGACACCATCGTCCTGCTGCTGTTGTTCCTGCAGTTGCTGCTGGGCCTGTACACCATCGTCGAGTCCACCCACCACATGGACGGTGGCCTGATGATGGCGTTGGCCGAGTGGGCGCAGCACATCGTCACCTTCCGCAGTGGCGCGGCCGAGTTCGTGGCCCCGGCCAGCTGGGTCTACAAGGCGCATATCTTCCTTGGCCTGACCCTGCTGCTGATCACACCGTTCACCCGCTTGGTGCACGTCTGGAGCATCCCGCTGAGCTATCTGTGGCGTCCCTATCAGGTGGTGCGTCGCCGTCAGCCGGGTCTGCGTTACGGGCCGAGGGCGTAAGCGATGGCAACCAGCAAGCCGCGTCGAGAATTGCCGATCACCGTCATCGATTCGCAGAAATCGGTGGCGGAAGAGGCACACGCGCATGACCACGATCATGCCGATGAGGGGCCGCGCACATTGGGCCAGGCTGCACCGGCTTGGCTCTACGTGGGCGATACCGCGATCACCGAAGCCGACATCGCCCACGAAATGCAGTTCCATCGCGCGATGAAGCCCGAGCAGTCGCGCGCCGACGCCGCGCGTGCACTGGTGGTGCGCGAGCTGCTGCGGCGCGAGATCGAGCGCCTGGGCCTGCATGCGGAAGTGCAGGCCGGGCTCGGCGAGCCGGTGGAAGAGGCCAGCATCCGCGTGTTGCTGGAGCGTGAGGTCGAGAATCGCCAGCCGACCGAGGATGATTGCCGCCGTTACTTCGACCAGAATCCCGAACGCTTCCATGCGCCGGACAGGATCAAGGTGCGCCACATCCTGCTGGGTGCGGCAGCGGATGACATCAGCGGGCGTTTCAATGCGCGTGCGCAGGCCGAGAAACTCATCGGCGAACTGAAAGCGCAGCCGCATCTGTTTGCCGACTTCGCCCTGCGCCACTCCGACTGCCCGTCGAAGACGGAAGGCGGCGAGCTGGG
>CAUJJG010000105.1 GCA_963205445.1 Pseudomonadota bacterium | reverse complement strand
GCGCAGTCGGAGATCGGGCGCGCCTCGAACAAGGAGAAGACCGCGCTGTACAACACGCTGCTGGCCAGTGCCGGCCTGCCGCTGGTGGTCTATGTGGAAGCCAAGCAAGGCAAGAACGCGGCGCTGGTTGAACAGGCAAAGACGATGGCGGCCGGTTTCAGCAGGAAACTGTTCAAGATGGAACTGCCGGCCTTGCTGGCGCTGCTGGATTCCGGCACCAGCACGGATGCGGTGGCCTCATCGGCCAGCGCTCCGGCTGCGCGCGCGTCCGCTGGCGGGGCAGGCGTCGATGGTCGCTACGACTGCCAGATGAACGCGATGCAGTACAACGGCGCCAGCTTCGTCGTGCAGTACCAGCCCACCGGGATGTGGTTCACCATCAACGGCAATCGCTATTCAGCGCAATCAGGCGGCGGCACGATCGACGCCAGTGCCGACGTGGTCGGTTTCCACGGCGGCGCCTACGACGGCTGGCGCGGCGCGCGCAGGGGCGATGCCATCGTGTTCCGCAAGAACGACCACGCCAATCCTCGCGCCGGCGAGGGCATCAAGGTTGGCGATTTCCGCTGCGGGAGACGCTCGTAACAGGTAGGCGGGGTGCCGCCGCTTGCTCAGTGCAGGCAGCCGGCATCCCCGTCGGCGCAATGCACGAATTGCACCGGCACGCCATGCGTGTCCAGCACGGCGGCGTATTGCCGCTGACGCATCTGGAAATGGGCAAAGCCACGTTCAAGACGGGCAGGGTCGCGCTCCGACGGTGCATTGCGCGCTTGCCAGGCCGTCGGGTCCAGCAGGGCGATGCGCACCTCACCCTCGCCATACCGTGCCAGCGGTTCCGGCGCGGCATCCAGCAGATACGCCTCCTCCGGCGCCAGCAGAGCCATTTCCAGCAGCAACCACAACCCGTCCAGGCCGGCATGCTGGTACTGCATCGCCATCATCGCCAGCAGATCATGCAGGCTGAGATAGCGGATGTGCTCCACCTGCGCGCCCAGCCCGTCCTGCAGCAGCAGGGCAAGATCCGCCTGGGCCATGCCGCAGTCGAACAACTTCGACTCCAACTGTTCTTCGGTCGCGGCTAGGCCGGGCCCACGCAGGACGAAGGGCAGTACCCGCAGCCCGCCGCCGCGCAGGGCTGCATCGTCCTGCATGGGGGGCGGCAATTCGCCTTGGGCATCGGTGCCAAAACCCATCAATCGTGCGACCGGGGACTGCCCCGGTGCGCGTTGCAGCAGCTCCACCACCCGCTGATGCAGCGGCCAGCCCGGACGCAAGGCTTCGGCCGGATCGAAGTGCGCCGCCATCAGGGCCAGATCGCAATCGACGGCGTCGGCCGCCAGCTTGGCCAGATCGCGCCCCAGCAAGGCGGCGGCTTCGCCGGCCACCTCCGCAGGCAGGGCCGCACGGGCAGGTGGCGTGCCGTCACGCAGTTCGATGGCGATCACGCCGCGAAACACGGCAGGGCTGGCGGAAGGCTGGGACATGTGGAGTCTTGACTCGGAAAGGCGGCGCTACACTCGAACCCACATTATGCCCGCACGCCGGGCCCAGCCTTGAGGTGAGTCATGCAACACGGCCGTCCCGTCGCCGTTCTCGGCGGTGTCCGCATCCCCTTCTGCCGGCAGAACACGGCGTATGCCGACGTTGGCAATCTCGGCCTGTCGGTGCGCACGCTGGGCGCGCTGGTTGAAAAGTTCGGCCTGCAGGATCAGGCCCTGGGCGAAGTGGCGATGGGCGCGGTGATCAAGCACTCGTCCGATTGGAACCTCGGACGTGAGGCCGCATTGTCCTCCGGGCTGTCGCCGTTGACCCCGGGCATCACCCTGCAGCGCGCCTGCGGGACCTCGCTGGATACCCTGCTGCACATCGCCGGCAAGATCGCGACCGGGCAGATCGAAGCCGGCATCGGCGGCGGCTCGGACACCACCTCGGACGTGCCGATCGTGTACGGCAAAGCCCTGCGCGCACGCCTGCTGAAAGCGGCGGCCGGCAAGACCTTCGGCCAGAAGCTGGCAGCCTTCAAGGGCTTTCGCCTGCGCGAGCTGAAGCCCGATTTCCCCGGCGTGGCCGAGCCGCGCACCGGCAAGTCGATGGGCCAGCACTGCGAGGACATGGCCAAGGAATGGGGCATCGCCCGTGAGGCGCAGGACGCACTGGCTGCCGCCTCGCACCGCAAGTTGGCGGCCGCTTATGCCCGCGGTTTCTTCGACGACCTGGTGGTGGGCTTCCGCGGGGTGGCGCGCGACAACATCCTGCGCCCGGATTCCAGCGAGGAAAAACTGGCCACGCTCAAGCCGGCCTTCGACAAGACCTCCGGCAAGGGCACTCTGACCGCCGGCAATTCCACCCCGCTCACCGACGGTGCCGCCGCCTGCCTGCTGGCCAGCGACGAATGGGCGGCGCAACACGGCCACGAGGTGCTCTGCCATATCCGCGACGCGCAGGTGGCGGCGGTCGATTTCGTCCACGGCGAGGGCCTGCTGATGGCGCCCGCCGTGGCCGTGGCCGAGATGCTCAAGCGCAATGGCCTGACCCTGCAGGATTTCGATTTCTACGAGATCCACGAAGCGTTCGCGGCGCAGGTGCTGTGCACGCTGAAGGCCTGGGAAGATGCGGATTACTGCAAAAACCGCCTTGGTCTGGACGCACCGCTGGGCGCGATCGACCCGGCCAAACTCAACCCCAATGGGTCCTCGCTGGCCACCGGCCACCCCTTTGCCGCTACCGGCGCACGCATCGTTGCCACGGCCGCCAAGGAATTGAAGGCGCGCGGCCAAGGCCGCTGCCTGATCAGCATCTGCACCGCCGGCGGCATGGGCGTGGTGGCGATTCTGGAACGCTGACGCCACGCCCGGCCTGCATCGAAATCCCCTGCGTGGGCCACGCTCGCCGTGGCCCACAGGCGTGATTCGGCTTCAGGGTTTCAGCACGCGGTTGAACAATTCGTGGATCCGCCGGTATTCGTCGTACCACGCATCCGGATGGGTGAAGCCATGGCGCTCCAGCGGGTAGCTGGCCAGCTCCCACTTGTCCTTGCGCAGCTCGATCAGCTTCTGCGCCAGCATCACCGAATCCTTGTAGAACACGTTGTCGTCGATCATGCCGTGGGCAATCAGCAGATGGTCCTGCAGGCCGCTGGCCAGCTCGATGGGTGAGGAACGCTTGTAAGCCTCCGGGTCCAGCTCGGGGGTGTTCAGAATGTTGGACGTGTACTCGTGGTTGTACTGCGACCAGTCGCTGACCGGGCGCAAGGCGGCGCCGGCCTTGAACGCGCCGGGGGCCTTGAACAGGGCCATGAAGGTCATGAACCCGCCGTAGCTGCCGCCGTAGATGCCAGCCCGGTCACGGTCGCCCTGCTGGTGCTCCACCAACCAATTCAAGCCATCGAGATAATCCTCCAGCTCCGGCTTGCCCATCCAGCGGTAGATGGCCGTGCGCCAATCGCGGCCATAGCCTTCGCTGGCGCGGTAATCCAGGTCCAGCACGATGTAACCTTCGTCCACCAGCAGGTTGTGGAACATCTGCTCGCGGAAGTATTCCGGCCAGCGCATTTCGGCGTTCTGCAGATAGCCGGCCCCATGCACGAACATCACCACCGGGTACTTGCGGCCGGTCACCATCGTCTTAGGCCCATAGAACTTGCCGTGGATGACGCCGGCACCCTGCGTGCTGGGCACCTGCACATGCCGGGGCTGCACCCAGTCACGCGCCTTGAAGGCCGCGCTGCGGGTATCGGTCAGGCGCTGTGCGTCGCCGCCCCCGGCAGGGACCACCGACAGCTGCGGCGGCAGGTAGGCCGCCGAGTGTCGCACCAGCAGGGCATCCCCCCGCGGCGACAGCGTGAAATCTTCCACGCCATCCAGTGCCGTCACCTCACGCACCGTACCGCCGCTGGCATCGACCCGGCAGACTTCGTAATCCACCGGGGCCTGCCGGTTGCACAGGAAGTAAAACGCGCGGCCATCGCGCGCTGGCTGCACCTGCGAAGCCTCCCAGCGGCCTTGCGTGAGCTGGGTCTTCTGCGTGCCCTCCATGGTGTAAAGATGCGACCAGCCGCTTTCCTCCGACAGATACCACAGCGTCTTGCCGTCCGGCAGCCAGCCAAAATCGTTGAAACTCCAGTTGATCCAGGCCGCATCGGTCAGGCGGTGGCGGGGCTGCAGCTTGCCTGCCGCCAGGTCCACGCTGGCGATCCAGCGGTCCTTGTTGTCCACGGCCCGCAGCATCACCGCGACATTGCCGCCGTCATCACTCCACTGGATACCCCCCACCTGTACCGGCCGGTTGCCGGTGAGCGCAGGCTTGCCGGCGGCCTTGCGCAAGCTGGCCAACGGGTCCTGGGCAATGCCCGGCAGCATGTCGAATGCCAGCGGCCGCACCACCCCGGTGGCCACCTCGGCCAGCCAAATCTGGTGCGGCGCCGGATCATTGCGCCCCACCCGCGTCCGCACCTCCTCGAATTCCTCATAGCCGGATTCGGTGACATACATCGGCATCTTGCCGCCACGGCCGGCATCCGCCCCCTTTGCGCCGGTCACCACCAGCAGCCAGCGCCCATCCGGCGACAGCGCACTGTCGAGCAGGGCCACGTCCTTGCCCAGAAACACCGGCGCCGGCGCCCGGGTCGGATCAGCCTTGCGCCAAGCCTCGGCCTGCGTGCGCGCGGCGTCGCGGCGGGCACGGTCATTGGCCAACGTCTCGATCAGGCGCAGCTGGCGGTCGCGCAGTTCATCGGCCTTGGGCGGCGTGGAAGGGGCATCCTCCGCCTTGGCGAGTGCCGCCAGCGCCACGCTGCGCCCGTCCCAGCGATACCACGCCTCCCCTGCGCGCCAGACCAGCCCGGCCTTGCCCTGCCATTGCAGGCGCGTGGCCATCTGGTTGTCGCGAGTCAGCTGCTGCAGGCTGCCACTGCGCAGATCGCGCACGAACACATCCCCGTTGCGGACGAAGGCGCTGCGCGCGCCGGCGGCATCCTGCACCGCTCCGGGGGCATCCAGGCCAGCCAGATCGGCATCCCCCAGTTTCGCCGGCGTCGCGCCGTCGAGACCAACCTGCCAGATGTCGCGCACGCTCGCGCCTTCCCGCTTTTGCAGATACAAGGCCGCCTTGCCGTCCCAACGCCACCAGGCCAGCTCCACCGGGGCACCGATCCAGTCCGGGTCGGCCATCGCCTGCGTCAGGGTGATGCGCGGGGCGACGGGCTCCGCAGCCATTGCAGCGGTACAAAGGCCGAGGGCAAGCGGAATAAGGGCAGGCAGGGGCAGCAGGCGCATGGCGAGGTTCGTCGGTGTGCGAAAGGCCGCAGGGTAGCAGCCCGGTTGCGGCACGCTTGTGCCGAAGGTCCCTGCTTGGCCATGCCCATTGCCTTGACCCATGCTTTCCCGCATAATGTGCGGCTCGCTGCGCCTAAGCAGCGCTTCCTGTCGTGGCTGTTCACGGCGGGGCCGCCGTCACCCGGGCTACGGGCGACAACCACACACCATCGAGGTGCACAGTGTCCAAAGTCTGCCAAGTCACCGGCAAGCGTACGACGACCGGCAACAACGTCTCGCACTCCAACCGCAAGACCCGTCGTCGCTTCCAGCCCAACCTCCACGAGCGTCGCTTCTGGGTCGCTTCCGAGAACCGTTGGGTCAAGCTTCGTATTTCCAATGCCGCGCTGCGCACCATCGACAAGAACGGCATCGATGCCGTTTTGGCCGACCTGCGCAAGCAGGGCGAGAAGGTCTGAGGAGGACTGAATCATGGCGACCAAGCGCGACAAAATCCGTCTGATTTCCTCGGCCGGCACCGGTCATTTCTATACGACCGACAAGAACAAAAAGAACACCCCGAACAAGATGGAAGTCAGCAAGTATGACCCCGTCGTTCGCAAGCACGTGATGTACAAGGAGGGCAAGATCAAGTGATGCAATTGCCCGCGCCGCGCGCGCGGTGACAACTGCAGCATCCCGCTCAGGCGGGCTTGCGGTTTCCAGCAAAAACCCGCCATTCGGCGGGTTTTTTGTTGCGCCTGCCTGGATGTGCCAGGCCAATTGGAAAGCCAGCAGGCAGGGCCCCGGGCAGGCCCTGCCCTGTTTGCCTCAAGGCGTCTTGGCGGGTGTTGCCACCTTGTCTTCCGCAGGCTTGCCCGCAGCAGGCTCGGCGGATTGCACCGCCTCCACCTCCACCACCATGTCGAGCACGTAGGCATAGTTGCTGCCGTTGCTGGCCGGCGTCTTCAGCGGATAGCGATTCACGCGCAATACGCTGCGCACGCCCGGACGCGGGAAGAACCCTTCGATCTGGATGTCGGACTCCACGAACGGGCCGGGGGTGCCCACCTTCAGACCCTTGTCGTCATAGTGGATTTCGCGCATCGGCACGCAGACGATGTTCTTGTCCTTGGCGCAAGCCTTGGCATCGGGCGAAAGCTCCAGGAAGATGCGCTCGCCGGGGCCGCCATAGCGGCTGTCGGCGGTCTCGCTGCCGGCAAACACCATCACATCCCCCGCGGCATTGGTCAGCTCGATCATCGGTGCCGCCCCGCGCGCCATGCGCAGCCCCAGCTCGCCGGTGAGCCTGCTGCCGATGGCCTGATCCAACGCAGCCAGCCCCGGCTCGGCACAGGCCTTCTTGGTGCTGGCCAGCGCCTCCAGCACCAACTTGGACGCTGACAGCTTGAAAGCCCCGCTCATCGCATTGCAGGCATTGCCAACCGACAGTTGCGACGCCTTGAAGTCCAGCGTCAGCGGCTTGTTCGCACGCACGAACAAGGCGTCGATCGACTGCCCTTTGGCATCCTTGGCAGAGTGCAACACCCAGTGCTGCGTCGGCAGGACGCCAACGGCCTGAATCGGACCCACCGCCCGGAACGCGACCGCCGCATTGGGGTCGGCCGGCGGGATGGGTTTTGCGGCATCGGCCGGCTTGGCGTCCTCGGGCTGGGCGTTTGCCGCCTCGGCAGTGGCGACAGGCGGCTCCGCCGGCGCCTGCCCGGTGCAGGCCGCCAAAGCCAGCGGCAGGGCAAGCAACAGCAACTTGTTCATGCAGAAACCTTGGTTCGATGGGAGAGATATTGTGCGCGATCACGCACCCGAGGGCAGCCAGAGCAGGAGCGCCGCCCCCACCAACAGCCGATAGAGGGCGAACGCGGTGAAGCGGTTGCTCTGGATGTAGCGCAGCAGCCATTTCACCGAAAGAAACGCGGTAACCGCCGAGGCCACGAACGCCACACCCAGCGCACCCCAATCCTCGCTGCCAATGCCGTCATGCCGCAGCATCGACAGCAGTTCATAGCCGGTGGCGGCGAACATGGTGGGGATGCCCACCACGAAAGCGAACTCGGTGGCAGCGGCGCGGCTGGTGGTGCCGGCCAGCAGTGCCACGAAAATGGTGGCCGCGCTGCGCGAGGTGCCGGGAAACACACCAGCCACCACCTGCGCCACCCCCACCAGCACCGCCACCTGCCAGCCGATGGCAGCGCGTTCGCCGATTTTCTCGGCGCGCCTGGCGGCCCACTGCTCGGCCGCCACCATCCAGAATGCACCGATGATCAGCGCCCAAGCGATGGGCTGCACCGTATCCGGCAATTCCCAACCCAGCTTTTTCACCAGCAGCCCCAGCACCGCGGTGACGGCGAACGCCGTCAGCAACTTGAAGGCGTAATCCCGCGACTGCGCCGGACTGGCGGTGACCCCCAGCGGGTCATAGGGCGAGGGCGCATCGACGCCGGCAAACGCCACCAGCATGCCCCACAGCCGCTTCCAGTAGATCAGCACCACCGCGAGGATGGCACCCGCCTGGATGGCGATGTTGAACAGATCACTGCGATGGCCCAACCAGCGTTCGGCAATCAGCAGATGGCCGGTGCTGGAGATCGGCAAGAACTCGGTGATGCCTTCGATGATGCCCAACAGCAGGGCGGCAAGCAGATCGGACATGGGCAATCGGGCCAGGCGGAGGAACAGGTGCGCTGGATGCAGCGCGCCGGGGAGGATACCGGAAGCCGCAATTCACCACATTGGTGAAACAACGCAACTTTTTGCACCATTACGGGTTAATACATCGCCACCCAGAACACGCACCACAACAAATTCAATACGTTACGCGCAATAAAAAGTTGGCACGCATTCTGCTTTATCTGTCGGCAAGCAGCTTTCACCCTTGTCCACATCCCGTTCCCGGAGTCCACCATGTCGCTTGAACACGTCGAAAAGCTCATCCGTGACCACAAGATCGAATTCGTCGATCTGCGCTTTGCCGACATGCGCGGCGTGCAGCACCACGTCACCTTCCCCAAGTCCATCGTCGATGCCAGCCTGTTCGAAGACGGCAAGATGTTCGACGGCAGCTCGATCAGCGGCTGGCGCGGGATCCAGAACTCCGACATGGTGCTGCTGCCGGACGCGTCCACCGCCTTCGTCGACCCGTTCACCGCCGACCCGACCCTGATCCTGACCTGCGACATCCTCGATCCCACCACCATGCAGGCCTATACCCGCGACCCGCGCGGCGTGGCCAAGCGCGCCGAGGCCTATCTGAAGGCCAGCGGAATTGCCGAGCAGGCGTTCTTCGGCCCCGAGCCGGAATTCTTCATCTTCGATTCCGTGCGCTTCGCCAACGAAATGGGCCACACCTTCTTCCAGGTCGATTCGCAGGAGGCACACTGGAACTCCGGCCGTGAATACGCCGGCGGCAACAGTGGTTACCGGCCGATGGTGAAGGGCGGCTACTTCCCGGTGGCGCCGCTGGATTCGCTGCACGACCTGCGCGCCGAGATGTGCAAGTCGCTGGAGAAGGTCGGCATCGAAGTGGAAGTGCACCACCACGAAGTGGCCAACGCCGGCCAGTGCGAGATCGGCACCAAGTTCAACACCATGACCAAGAAGGCCGACGACCTTCTGACCATGAAGTACATCATCAAGAACGTGGCCCACCGCAACGGCAAGACCGTCACCTTCATGCCCAAGCCCATCGTGGGCGACAACGGCAGCGGCATGCACGTGCACATGTCGCTGGCCAAGGGCGGCGCCAACCTGTTCTCCGGCGACGGCTACGGCGGCCTGTCGCAGATGGCGCTGTGGTACATCGGCGGCATCTTCAAGCACGCCCGCGCCATCAACGCCTTCACCAACTCCAGCACCAACAGCTACAAGCGCCTGGTGCCGGGCTTCGAAGCGCCGGTGATGCTGGCCTACTCGGCCTCCAACCGTTCGGCGTCCTGCCGCATCCCGTACGTGGCCAACCCGAAGGCGCGCCGCATCGAGATGCGCTTCCCCGACCCGATGAACAGCGGCTATCTGACCTTCGCCGCGCTGATGATGGCCGGCCTGGACGGCATCAAGAACCAGATCGACCCGGGCGCGCCGTCGGACAAGGATCTGTACGACCTGCCGCCGGAAGAGGAAAAGGGCATCCCCACCGTCTGCCACTCGCTGGATCAGGCGCTGGAAGCACTCGACAAGGACCGCGAATTCCTCAAGGCCGGCGGCGTGTTCACCGACGACTTCATCGATGCCTACATCGCGCTGAAGATGAAGGAAGTGACCGCCTTCCGCGCCGCCACGCACCCGCTGGAATATCAGCTGTACTACACGCTCTGATGCGCTGACGCGCAACGGAACGAAGCAGGCCAATCCTCGCTTCGTTCCCTCCCCGGCGAGGATTGGGGCGGCCGGGATGGGCGTGCCGACGGGTGCGTCCATCCCGCGCCGACGTAGGTCCGGCGAGGGAACGGGGCGAGCTGTGCGCGGCAGATCCGCGCGCCATCAACACCACAGGAGCACCTACGCGATCACCGATCGCCGCAGGCAGGGCAAGCCATGCCCCTGCATTGCAAGAGCACGCAACACTGACCGGGGAGGGCACCGTTATGAGGAGCCTGCGTCATGTCGTCTCACCACATTGCTACAACGCACTTTGCAGCCAACACCCTTGCGACCGCGACGACGACGCGCCATCACGCCAGCCGTTCGCGCCTGCGCACCCGCATCGCCATCGCGATGCTTGCCTCCCTTGCCGCCTCCAGCGCCATGGCCGGCACCAGCGGCTCCGTGTCGCTGACGTCCGACTATGTCTTCCGCGGCGTCTCCCAAGCCAACCAGAAACCTGCCCTGCAGGGTGGCGTCGAGTATGCCGCCGACAGTGGTGCCTATCTCGGCAGCTGGGGCAGCAGCGTCAGCTGGTTGTCCGATTCCTCCACGTCCGCCGCGCCCATTTCCAGCAGTCTTGAGCTGGATGTCTATGGCGGCTGGCGCGGCAAAATCAGCGACGCCGTCAGCTTTGACGTGGGCGCGCTGTACTACGCCTATCCGGGCAGCTTTCCTGCCGGCTTCAACCGCGCCGACACGCTGGAGCTGTACGCCGGCCTCACCGTTGCCGCCAGCGAACACCTGAGTCTGGGCGCGAAATACTCGGTGGCCACCACCGATGTGTTCGGTTATGCCGATTCCGACGGCAGCGGCTATCTGGATCTGTCCGCAAATCTGGCTCTGAACGAGGGCTGGAGCCTGTCTGCGCATGCCGGAAAGCAGTGGATCCGGCGCAACACGGCCTTCGAGTACACCGACTGGAAGCTGGGCGTGACCCGCAGTTTCGACAATGGCATCTCGGTTGGGCTGGCCTACACCGGCACCGATGCCGACACCGCGCTCTACACCAACGCCTACGGCAACAAGCTCGCCCGCGACACCGTTGCCCTGACCCTCACCAAGGCCTTCTGAAGGAGCCCAACCGATGAAACTGATTGTCGCGATCATCCGGCCGTTCAAGCTCGACGACGTCCGCGAGGCGTTGTCCGACGTGGGCGTGTCCGGCGTCACCGTGACCGAAGTGAAAGGCTTCGGTCGCCAGAAGGGCCATACCGAGCTCTACCGCGGCGCCGAGTACCAAGTGGATTTCCTGCCGAAGCTGAAGCTGGAAATCGCCGTTACCGACGCCCTGTTCGATGCCGCGATCGAAGCCATCACCCGCACTGCCGGTACCGGCAAGGTGGGTGACGGCAAGATTTTCGTCAGCCCGCTGGAACAGGCCATCCGCATCCGTACCGGAGAGGTGGACGCCGATGCGCTGTGACCTTGCCAAGGAGAGTGCCATGACCCCCCATTCCCTCGTTGGCGGCGCGATGCGCCGCATGCCCGCAACACTCGCCGCCGCCGCGGCCGCCCTGCTTCCGATGTCGGTGTTCGCGCAGGACGCCGCAACCCCCACCGTGGAAAAGGGGGATGTCGCATGGATGCTGGTTTCCACCCTGCTGGTGCTGCTGATGACGGTGCCCGGCCTGGCGCTGTTCTACGGCGGCATGGTGCGCGCCAAGAACGTGCTGTCGATCTTTTTCCAAGTTGCCGTGGTGTTCTCGCTCTTGGTGGTGCTGTGGGTGGCCTATGGCTACAGCCTGGCCTTCTCGGGCGAAGGCGCGTGGATCGGCAACTTCGACAAGGCGTTCCTGAGCGGGGTGGGCGTGGAGACGCTGGCCGCCACGTTCAGTGAGGGCGTGTCCCTGCCGGAATTGGTCTTCGCCGGCTTCCAGGCGACCTTCGCCGGCATCACCGGCGCACTGATCGTGGGTGCGTTTGCCGAACGCGCAAAGTTCGCCGCGGTGCTGGTGTTCGCGGTGATCTGGTTCACGCTGGGCTACCTGCCGCTGGCGCACATGGTGTGGGCGGCCGGCGGCTATCTGTTCGAACATGGCGCACTGGATTTCGCCGGCGGCACCGTGGTGCACATCAACGCCGGTGTGGCGGGGCTGGTGGGTGCATGGATGATCGGCAAGCGGCTGGGATATGGGCAGATGGCGCTCAAGCCGCACAACGTGACGCTGACCTTCGTCGGTGCGGCCCTGCTGTGGGTAGGCTGGTTCGGTTTCAACGCCGGCTCCAACCTCGAAGCCAACGCCGGTGCGGCGCTGGCCTTTTTCAACACCCTGCTGGCACCGGCGGCTGCGGTGCTGGGTTGGGCGTTGGTGGAGAAGCTGCACAAGGGCAAGGCCTCGGCGCTGGGCGTGGCCTCGGGCATGGTGGCTGGCCTGGTCGCCATCACGCCGGCCTGTGGCACGGTGGGCCCGTTGGGCGCCATTGCCCTGGGCTTCATCACCGGTGCGGCCTGCGTCTGGGGCGTGAATGGCCTGAAGCGGATGCTGCGCGCCGACGACAGTCTGGATGTATTCGGCGTGCACGGTCTGGGCGGCATCATCGGCGCCGTGCTGACCGGTGTCTTCTCGGCCGATACCTTCGGCGGCACCAAGGCCGTGGCGGATGGCTACGACATCCTCGCCCAGACCGGTGTGCAGGCGCTGGGTGTCGTCATCACCCTGGCCTGGATCGGCCTGGTCTCCGTGCTGGGCTTCTTCATCGCGGGCCGTCTCTGCGGCGGGCTGCGGGTGGATGAAGAGGCCGAACGTGAAGGCCTGGACATCGCCGCCCACGGCGAAACGGCCTACCAGAGTTGATGTTCCACGGCTGGCCCGCCTGTGGGGGGCGGGTCAGCCGATCTGGGCCGAATGGCCACGCACGTAGGCGATGAAATCCGCCATCGGCAAGGCCGGCGACCAGTGGTAGCCCTGCCCGAATTCGCAACCGATGGCACCCAGGCGCTGCAGGGTATCGGCATCCTCGATGCCTTCCCCCACCACGGTGAGTTCGAGGCAGTGCGCCATCTCCACGATGGCGCGCACCAGGCCCTCATCCCGGTGCCCGGCGCACACTTTCTGCACGAAGCTCTGGTCGATCTTCAGCCTGTGCACGGCAAACCGGCGCAGGTAGCCAAGGTTCGAATAGCCCGTGCCGAAATCGTCGATGGCCAGGCGCGCCCCCGTTTCCGACACGCGCTGGACTGCGGCCTGCAGATGTCTGTCGTCCGCCATCAGCAAGGATTCGGTGAGCTCCAGCTCCAGCAGATGTGCCGGCAGGCCACTGGCGGCCAGCGCACGCCGGATGCCCAGATCGATGTCGCCGCGCTGCAGTTGCAGTGGCGACACATTGACCGCCACCGTCAGATCCCCCAACCCGGCGTCACGCCAAGCCTGCGCATCCGCGGTGGCCTTGGCCAGCACCCAGGCCCCCAGCTCCACGATCTGGCCACTGCGCTCGGCCACCGGGATGAACTTGGACGGCGGTACCCGTCCCAGTTCGGGGTGGTTCCAGCGCAACAGCGCTTCGGCGCCCACCACCTGGCCACTGCGCAGATCGAACTGCGGCTGGTAGTGCAGCTCCAGTTCCTGAGACGACAAGGCCGTGCGCAGGCAAGCGGCGATGCGCAGTTGTTCGACCACGCTGGCGTTCATGTCCGCATTGAAGAACCGGCAGGTGTTTCGCCCGGAATCCTTGGCGCGATACATCGCCAGATCCGCATTCTTCAGCAGCTCCACGGCCCGTGCGCCGTCCCGTGGCGCCACCGCCACCCCCAGCGATGCCGTCGCCACCACGTCCATGCCCGTCAGCGTGAAAGGCGCCTCCAGCGCGCGCATCAGTCTGGCGACATGCGCGCCGATCGCTTCCTCATCGGGCAAATCCACCAGCAGGATCAGGAATTCATCCCCCGAAATCCTGGCCACGGTGTCCGTTGCCCGCACGTTGTCGACGAGGCGTTGGGCGACCTGACGCAGCAGATCATCCCCTGCGGCATGCCCGAGTGAGTCGTTGATCGTCTTGAAGTCGTCAAGATCGAGGAACACCACGGCCGCCGGGTCGCGCCCCTGGCGAATGCCCGACAGGATGCGCTCCAACCGTTCCAGCCCGTAGCGTCGATTGGGCAGGCCCGTCAGAGTGTCGGTCTGCACCAGTTCCTGGATGCGCGCATTCGACGCCTGCAGCGCCTGCTTCTCCTCGTCCAGCTGCGCCAGCGTGGTCCGCAAATCGTTGGCCAGCATCCACACGAACATCGCACTGACCAGCACGATCAACCCCATCCCGATGGGGCGGCTGATGTCCAGCGGTGAAGGCAGGCTTGCCAGCACGCCACTCCTGTCCAGCCCGTACAGCACCGCCATGGCCACCAGCATCACAGCGGTCAGGCCTGCCAGCAGGCGTTTGGAGCCAAACATGCCGGCGAAGACCAGCAAGCCGGGGTAGGCCATCGCGGCCTCGTCGAACAGGCCTTGGTCCCCGGCCGACACGCCGATCAACCCCAGCAGCAGGGTCGTCATCATCCATCTCACGGCCAGATGGGTTCGATCACGCATGTTCAGCCAGTAAGCCACCGCAAGCAGCACCGACAGCAGCAGATGCGGGACGGCATGCAGAACCCGGCCCTTGGCCAGATTCAGGAAGACGAACAAGGCGAAGGCCGCGATCAGAGCCCCCAGAATCTGCCGCAACCGCTGCTTGTGCAGCGCCAACAATTTGACCGGCAGTGCCGCCAGGGGTTGTTCGCTTGCGGGCGAAGGCATGGTGGTGATCCTTCCGTGTTGCGCTGCAGGCTATCAGGGTGCGATGGCGCTGGAAACCGCCGATGGTTGGCTTGACGCCTGTGCGCAAAACGCATCCACTGGCCGCATGCGCCTCATCCTTCCGCTCCTGTCCCTCTGCGTCGGCCTGGCTGCCTGTACCCATGCCCCGGCCCCCACCCGCAACCCGCTGGCCGAATGGGTCCCCTCTCCGAACCTGGATATTCGCCGGCCGGTCATCATCGTCATCCACGCCACCGAGCAACGCTCGGCGCAGGAAAGCCTGGACACCCTGCGCACGGCCAACCGTCATGGCCCGGTCAGTGCCCATTACCTGATCGGTGTCGATGGCCGTATCTACCAGCTGGTAGCCGACAGTGATCGCGCCTGGCATGCCGGCGGCGGGCGCTGGGGCACCATCACCGACCTCAACTCGGCCTCCATCGGGATCGAGCTCGACAACGCCATCGGCGAACCCTACAGCGAGGCGCAGCTCACCGCCCTGCTGCGGCTTCTGGATGATCTCACCACGCGCCTGTCCATCCCCGGGACGCAAGTGATCGGGCATGCCGATCTGGCCCCCACCCGCAAACGTGACCCCGGCGCCCTGTTCCCATGGCAACGGCTGGCAGAGGCCGGGTATGGCCTATGGCCTCAGGGTCCGCTGCAGGACCCTCCCGCCGGCTTTGATCCGTGGATGGCGATGGCGGCGGTGGGGTACCCGCTGAGCGACCGTGCCGCCGCGGTCCGCGCTTTCCATCGCCACTACCGCAGGCGCGACGACGGCGAGGACCCGCAGGCCAGCTTCGATGCGGAAGACCTGCGCATCCTGCATGCGCTGGTACGGCAACGCTTGCTGCAGAA
The DNA here is from genome assembly GCA_963205445.1 of Pseudomonadota bacterium. Taxonomy (GTDB): domain Bacteria; phylum Pseudomonadota; class Gammaproteobacteria; order Xanthomonadales; family Xanthomonadaceae; genus Thermomonas. The sequence continues at coordinate 10,878 of CAUJJG010000105.1, read as the reverse complement.
GCCCTGATCTCCGCGCAAGTTTTGCACTAAATTAGTGCAATGCCCGAGACCACTGCGTTCGACACGCTGGACGAACTGACCACGCCCTTGCTGTGGCTGGCGGCAGACGGCCGCGTGGGCCACGCCAATCTGGCCGCAGGGCGCTGGCTGGGAGTGGGTTGTCGCCGTCTGCACGGCACGCCGGTGGCGGCGCTGGAGCGGGAGGGCCAGATGCTGGCCGATGCCCTGCAGGCTCCCGGGCAAACGCCCTTGCGCTTGCGGCGGCTGGCACTGGCCGCCCCCGGCAGCGCCGAGCTGCAATTTGCCGATGCCTGGCTGGGCGTGGCTGACGCCCATGGCCGCTGGCTGGAGCTGCACCCGGTGGACGAATTTGCCGAGGATGCGCAAGCGCGTTGGCCACAGGCGATCACCGCCTCGCTGAAAGGGCTGGCCCACGAGCTGCGCAATCCGCTGGCCGGCATCAAGGGCGCGGCGCAACTGCTGGCACGACGCAGCGAGGGCGATGCGCGGGAACTCACCGGCCTGATCGAGGCCGAGGTGGAACGCCTGACCTCGCTGGTCGAACGCCTGCTTTCCCCGGCGCCGCCCCGGGCGTTCGAGCCGGTCAACATCCATGCGGTGCTGGAACGGGTGTTGCGGCTGGCCGAAAGCGAGGCGGGTTGGGTCACCCGCCTGCAACGCGACTACGACCCCTCGCTGCCGGATCTGGAGGGCGATGCAGACCGTCTGCTGCAGGCGGTCTGGAACCTCGTGCGCAACGCCATCGAAGCCGGCGCCGGCACCGTGCAGCTGCGCACCCGCTTCGAACATGGCGCACGGATCTTCGACGCGCCGCAGATACCCGCGGCGCGACTGGAAATCATCGACGACGGCTGCGGCATTCCGCCTGAGCTTGCCGACCAGATCCTGTTGCCCTTGGTCAGCGGCCGCGCCGACGGTACCGGCTTGGGGCTGGCACTGGCGCAACAGGTGGCACGCGAACATCGCGGCGCGTTGACTTGGCGCTCGCGCCCCGGCCACACGGTCTTCACCCTGTTGCTGCCCTTGGGTGGGGTGCGGCATGACTGACGCCGTGCGCGTTTGGGTGGTGGACGATGACCATGCCGTGCGGTTCGTGCTGGCTACCGCGCTGCGGGAGGCCGGCTATGCGGTACAGGCCTGGAGCCATGCCGACGAAGCCCTGCAGGCCCTGCAGCGGGAAGCGCCGCCGGCGCTGGTGGTTACGGACGTGCGCATGCCCGGCGAAAGTGGCCTGCAATTGCTGGACAAACTGAAGGCCGCGCACCCGCAGCTGCCGGTGATCGTGATGTCCGCCTATACCGACGTGGCCAGCACCGCCGGCGCATTTCGCGGTGGTGCGCACGAGTTCCTTTCCAAGCCTTTCGATCTGGACGAGGCGGTAGCCCTGGTGCGCCGTGCCCTGCCCCAACCCACGCACCCGGCACCAACAACCGAGGAAGCCACGCCACCACCTGACGATGACCATCTGCTGGTGGGCCATGCCCCGGCGATGCGCGCCCTGTTTCGCGCCATCGGGCGGCTGGCGCAGGCACCACTGTCGGTACTGATCACCGGCGAAACCGGCACCGGCAAGGAGCTGGTGGCCCGCGCGCTGCATCGCGAGTCCCCGCGCGCGCAGCGGCCCTTCATCGCGCTCAATACCGCCGCGATTCCCGCCGAGTTGCTGGAGTCGGAGCTGTTCGGCCACGAAGCCGGTGCGTTCACCGGCGCCAGCAAGCGGCACATCGGTCGCTTCGAACAGGCCGACGGCGGCACCTTGTTTCTGGACGAAATCGGCGACATGCCGGCCGCACTGCAGACCCGCCTGCTGCGCGTGCTGGCCGAGGGCGAGTTCTACCGCGTGGGCGGGCGCGAGTTGATCCGGGTGGACGTGCGTGTGATCGCCGCCACCCACCAACCGCTGGAAGCCCTGGTGGAAGCCGGCCGCTTCCGCGCCGACCTGCTGCACCGCCTCAACGTGGTGCGCCTGCCCCTGCCGCCCCTGCGCGAGCGCAGCGAAGACATCGGCCTGCTGGCCGCCCGTTTCCTGCGCCACGCTGCACAGCGCCTGCAGCTGCCGCCCAAGCAGCTGAGCAAGCCCGCCCTGGAACGCCTGCAGGCGCACCCATGGCCGGGCAACGTGCGTGAGCTGGAAAACCTGTGCTGGCGGCTGGCAGCACTGGCGCCCGGGCAGACCATCGGCGTGCCGGCGCTAGCCGAAGCCCTGCCCGCCATCGCCGCCGGCCTGCCCGATGCCGACACCGCCGACTGGACGCAGCCGCTGTCACACTGGGTCACCCGGCAACTGCAGCTGCAGACGCCGGGCCTGCACGCACGCGCGCGCCAACGCTTTGACCAAACCCTGCTGAAAGCCGCACTGGCGCAGTGCAACGGCCATCGTGGCGAAGCCGCGCAAGCCTTGGGGCTGGGCCGCAACACCCTGACCCGCAAACTGGGCAGTTCGCGCAAGCGGCCCGCCCAAGAGACCGACTGGTAGCCCACCGGCACCCATCGCACCAGGCACAAGGGTTTCCATCGGCTTTGGGCAGCCCGCTGTCCGCTTGTGACGGCGGTTCCCGCCGTTGTCTCGACGCCGGCTGCCATCCACTTGGGGGGATGCCCACCGGGCTACAATCGCCCGATGCGTTCCCTGCTGCGCTTGCTTTCGGCTCACCGCATCGCCCCCAAGGCGACGCCCCTGCAACGCACGCTGCGCACGCTCGATCTTGGCGAGGGCGTGCAAGTCACCCTGCTGCAAGTGCATGACTCGCGGGCGCGACGCATCCGGCTCAGCGTCGACGAGCGCGGTGCCCGCCTGACCCTGCCTACCTTCACCAGCCCTGCTGCCACGGACGCTTTTCTGCAAGAACACCGACCGTGGCTGCAGGACCAGCTGGCCAAGCAATCAGCGCACGGCCAACCCTTGCAGCGCGGCATCACGGCATCGCTGCCGTTGCGTGGTGAAGAGCAGCCCCTGACTTGGGCGGTTGCCCGCGCGTCGCGCATCACTGCGCTGCAGGCGGGCCAGCTGCAGTTCGCTGCCCCGGAGCACGCCGGCACCGCCGCCTTGCAGCGCACGCTGCGAGATTTCTATGAAGCCGAAGCGCGCTCGGACCTGGGCCGCTGGCTGCCTCGCCTGTTGCCGACATTGCCGCGTCCGCCGCGCCGATTCGTGTTCAAGCGCACCGTCTCGCAATGGGGCTCGCTGGCACCGGATGGCAGCGTGTCGCTGGATCTTGCCCTGGTGCTGGCACGCCCGGCGGCCTTCGAGTACGTGCTTGTCCACGAACTCTGCCATTTGCTGCAGGCCAACCATTCCACGCGTTTCTGGCGCGAAGTCGAAGCACGCTTCCCGTCGTGGGAAGACGAACGCGATTACCTGCGCAGGGAAGGCCGCGCCCTCAAGGGGCGGCTGCGTCGCTTGCTGGCCGGTTGACCCGGCATCCTGCGTTTGACCCTGTAAACACGCGCAACGAAACAGATCCAGGGGAGATCCTGTCCAATGTCCATTGCCCTCCGCCAGCTCACCTGCCTGGCGCTGCTCGCCACCATCGCCCTGCTGCCCGCCTGCAAGAAAGCACAGGACGCCGTGGTGGAGGCTGCCGTCGAAAAAGCCACCGGCGTCAAGGTCAACAAGGACGGGGCCGAAATGACCGTCAAGACCGAACAAGGCGACATGACCATCAAGACCGCCGATGATGGCGGCAGCGTGGCATTGCCCACCGGCTTCCCCGATGACATCTACATGCCGGATGCTTACAAGGTGGCCAGCGCAATGGACATGGCCGGCATGCAGATGGTCAACCTGACCGCCGCCACCGAGCTGACCCGGATCTATGCCGACGCCGACAAGGCCATGCAGGCCGATGGCTGGAAGCGTGAAGTCGCGATGCAGACCCCCGACAGCGCCACGCTTGCCTTCAGCAAGGACCAGCGCCAAGTGTTCTATCAGCTGGTGAAGGCCGACGATGGCGGTACCCAGCTGGCCGTCCGGGTCGGCACGGGGGATGGCGGCTGAGTCCGTATGCGGCTGCACCGCGGCCGGCTCAGCCCCTGCCGGTGTGCGCCTCCAGAAACGCCGCAACGCGTTTGCCCACGGCTTCCGGCTGCTGCATGTGCAGGTGATGGCCACCGGGGAGCACCTCCAGCGTCCCTCGCCGCAGCAAGCTGACGCGCCTGCGACGGACCGGGTCCGGCAGGTACGGCTGCGCCGGGTCGGCCAACACCACCAAGGCCGGGCAATCGATGCCTGCCAGCAGGTCGTCAACCTGGGGCTCGGTCATGCGGCTCAAGGTCGGCAACGTCAGCCGCGGGTCACTGCTCCAGCTGAATCCGTCCGACACCTGCCGTACACCGCGTTCCACCAGCAGGCGCACCAATGCTTCCTCCAACCCGCTGCCCGGCACCCGGCTGGCATAGGCACGCGCGCGCACGGCGGTTTCGATGTCGGGAAACACGCGCAGTGGTCGCGCAACCCGGCCGCGGTGGGCCTGGATGGCCTCACGCAGCCGCACGACGGTGCGATCAGGGGCCTCGGTCAGGGCCCCCAGCGCCTCGATGGCCACCAACGCCTCGATACGCTCGGGGCAGGCCGCAGCGATCAGGCTGGCGATGCCTGCCCCCATCGAGTGCCCCAGCAGCGAGAACCGCTCCCAGTCCAGGGCGTCGGCCACATCGAGAACACCGTTGATCGCCGTCGCAAAGTTGTACTCCGCACCGGCAGGCAAATGGGCACTTCGGCCGTGCCCCAGCTGGTCGATCGCCACCAGATCGAAATCGCGCAGCCACGGGGCCATCGGCAGGAAGCTGGCGGCATTGTCCAACCACCCGTGCAGGGCCAGCACACGCGGCCCCTTGCCGTGGTTGCGCAGGCCGGCCATCGGCCCGGCCGTCGTGGGGATGCAGATCTCCTGCATCAGGCCCACCCTGCATCAGCAAGCACCCGCCCTGCCAATGCGTCGGCATGGGCATCCGTGGCATTCAGGCAGGGGATGTAGCGCAGCGCCTTGCCGCCTGCCGCCTTGAACAGCGCGGCATTCTGCAGGGCGATTTCCTCCAGCGTTTCCAGACAGTCCACCGCAAAACCGGGGCACACCACATCCACGGTGCCCACCCCGGCGCTGGCCAGCTCGGTCAAGGCCGGCTGCGCATAGGGTTGCAGCCAACGCTCGCGCCCGAATCGCGACTGGAACACCACGTGCAGGTCTTCACGCGCCACGCCCAGCGCCGCAGCAATCGCACGGGCACTGCCTTCGCACTGCGTCGCGTACGGATCCCCCGCCTCCACCAGCCGCTGGGGAATGCCGTGGAAGGACAACAGCAGACGCTCGCCCCGGCCATGTGCCTGCCAGTGCGCCCGGATCGACGCCGCCACCGCCGCGGCCCAGGCCGGATCTGCGTGGTAGTCCTGCAGCATCTCCACCCGCATCCCGCTGCCCTGTGCAGCGAGCACATCGGCCACGCTGGCGGTGGTGGTGGTGGAGTATTGCGGATACAAAGGCAGTACCCTCACATGCCGCGTCCCGCCCGCCTGCAACCGCTGCAGCACCTCGCGCAGCGCAGGCTGGCCGTAGCGCATTGCATGCGTCACCTGCCAATCCGGCAAGCGTGCCTGCACCGCTTCCGCCAGCGCTGCCGTGTGCACGGCCAGCGGCGAGCCGCCCGGCAACCAGATCTCGGCATATTTGTGTGCCACCACCGGGCTGCGCCGCGGCAGGATCACCCCGCGCAGCAAAGGCTTCCAGAACCAGCGCGGCAGCTGCACCACCCGGCGATCCAGCAGGAATTCGTCGAGGTAGGCCCGCACCGCCTCCGCGGTGGGCGCGGCGGGTGTCCCTAGGTTGACCAACAGCAATGCTGGCTTCGAATGGGCTTGCATGCGCATAGGATCGCATGCGCCGACGCATGCATCGGAGATGACTTAACATCGATTCATCCCCGCCGCGCCACGATGCGGCATCGCCCCCGCGAACCTACGGAGCCCCTGATGACCCGCAGCCCCCGCCGCTTCCTGCTTGCCCTTGCCGTTCTGCTTGCCGTCGGCAGCGCCACCGCAGGCGACCGCGAAGATGTCCGCGCCGATGACGCCGTTCGCGTGGTCAAGCAAATCCAGGGCATCCCCGAATCCTCGATTCCAGACCGGCTGCTGGATGAGGCTCGCGGCATCGTCGTCGTACCCGACACCCTCAAGGCCGGCTTCATGCTGGGCGGACGCCACGGGGTCGGCCTGATGGCAGTGAAGACCGCCAACGGCACTTGGTCCAACCCTGTGTTCGTGAAGCTCTCCGGCGCCAGCTTCGGTCTGCAGGCCGGGGTGCAGTCGGCAGACGTGATCCTGGTGTTCCGCAGTGACCGCGGGCTGGACAACATCGTCAACGGCAAGTTCACCCTTGGCGCCGATGCCGGCGTGGCTGCCGGCCCGGTGGGCCGCAACGCGGCGGCTGCCACCGACGGTCAGCTGAAGGCCGAGATCTGGTCCTGGTCGCGCGCGCGCGGACTGTTCGCCGGCGTGGCGCTGGACGGCGCCGTCCTGTCGATCGACAAGGGCGCCAACCGCAGCGTGTACGGTGCCGGTGTCACCCCGCGGATGATTTTCGAAGGGCGTACTTCGGCCGCACCGTCTTCGGCCCTCGTGCATTTCCGCGACACGCTGGAGGAGGCCACCGCCGCCGCCCGCTATGCACGCAAGCAGGAATCGACCCCGCCGCCTCCGCCGCCGGGGACCGCCCAGGTGCAGCCGCTGGGCTCGGCCAACCCCGCCACCACCACGCCTCTGGAGCCCGCACCCGCGGCAGCCCCTGCCACCAAGCCTTGAGCTAGAATCCCACGCTCCACCTTTCTGCGAGTGCATCCATCATGGGCGGTTTCAGCATCTGGCACTGGCTGATCGTGCTGGTCATCGTGCTGCTGGTTTTCGGGACCAAGCGGCTGACCTCGGGGGCCCGTGATCTCGGCAAGGCCGTGAACGAGTTCAAGAAGGGCGTGCAGGGCGACGAAGGCAAGCCGGTGGCCCGCTTGGGCGAGGACAAGCCCGGCGACGCCACGGCCGAAACGCGCGACCGCGACGACGTCGTGCGCTGACGCCGCAAGGCGCTGCCCGTGTTCGATTTCTCTCTCGGCGAGATGCTGGTCGTCGCACTGGTGGCGCTGGTCGTGCTGGGCCCCGAGCGCCTGCCCAAGGCCGCGCGTTTTGCAGGGCTTTGGGTGCGCAAGGCGCGGGCCCAGTGGTACACCATGAAAAACGAGCTGGAGCAGGAGCTGGCCAACGACGAGTTGCGCCGCAGCCTGCAGGAAAGCCGGCAGTCCCTGCAGGACACCGAGGCCGCACTGCGCGACCTGTCAGGTGAGGCCCAGCAGGACGTCGCCGCGGCGGCGCCTCCCACCGCGCTCGACGGCACCCCCGACGGCGCCCCCGACGGCACCTCAGGGGGGCCGCCATGACTGAAGCCGAGCACGACGTCGAACGCCCTCTGATCACCCACCTGCTGGAACTGCGCGCCCGTTTGCTGCGGGCCGCCGCCGGCCTGCTGCTGGTGCTGTTGTGCCTGCTGCCGTTCGCCAACACCCTGTACGGCCTGCTGGCGCAGCCGCTGCTGGCCAAATTGCCCGCCGGTGGCCAACTGATCGCCACCCAGGTGGCCAGCCCGTTCTTCGCCCCGCTGAAGCTCGCCTTTTTCCTGGCCCTGCTGCTGGCAATGCCGTGGATGCTGTATCAGGCTTGGGCCTTCGTGGCACCGGGCCTGTACCAGCGTGAAAAGCGCCTGGCCCTGCCGCTGCTGGGCTCGGCCCTGCTGCTGTTCTATGGGGGCTGCGCCTTCGCGTTCTTCCTGGTGCTGCCGATGGTGTTCGGCTTCCTGACCAAGGTGACGCCGGCAGGCGTGGCGATGATGACCGACATCAGCGCCTACCTCGATTTCGTGTTGGTGATGTTCCTGGCCTTTGGCCTGTCGTTCGAATTACCGGTGGCGCTGGTGCTGCTGACCCTGCTGGGCTGGGTGACGCCGGCCCAGCTGCGGGAAGGCCGCGGCTATGCCGTGGTCGGGAATTTCGTGATCGCCGCCGTGGTCACGCCGCCGGACGTGGTCAGCCAGCTGATGCTGGCGATTCCGATGTGCCTGCTGTACGAAGCCGGCATCCTCGCCGCGCGGCTGGTGGCCCCGAAACCGGCCACGGCCTGAGTCAGACCTCGATGCCGTGTACCGGCGGCGGCGTGGGGGCTGGCCCGGCGCCGCTGAAGGTGTCGCGCCAAGCCAGATACGCCGCACCGGCCAACAGCACCAGCACCACCGCGGCAAACCCCAGCATCACCACGGCCACCAGCACGCTGCCCACCACCGGATGGATCAGGCCGCCGATGGCCCCCGCCAGCAAGGCAACCAGCGCCACCACGATGGCTGCCAACACCAGCGCGCCAATGAACAGGACGCCTGCCAGCAGATTGGCCCCTACGTTGCGGACCGAGGCACGCAAGGCGTGGCGCAAGGCATCCGCCAGGCTGCAGCCGGAGAACAGCATCAGCGGGATCGAGAACAACATCAGCGCATAGCTGAAATAATTGAAGGCCAGCTGCACCAGAAACAACAGCCCGGCATGGTCAGGCTGCGGCGCCACCTGCACGCTGCCCTGCAGCGCGGCCTCCATCGCCTGCATGTAGTCGCGCCAGTAGCCCGGGCCGGCGATGGCAACCATCAGCACGGCCCCGACCACCGCCAAAACCAGCTGCACCACCCCCAACCAAGCCAGCCTGCGGCCCCGGGCATCGCGCAACGGCAAGAAGACGTCCCGCGCACTTGCGGCACGGTTGGCCTCGGTTTCGCGGATCACGTGCATCAAGCCGCCCAGCAATACCGGCACCACCAGCATGATGGCCAGGGTCAACGGCAGGGCTACGGCCAACAGCATGCCCATCGACGGCGCCTGCTCCGTGGCACTGCCCGCCCCCGCCAGCACGGACAGGACCACCGCCAGCACCAGCACCGCTGCATACAGTGCCGCGATCAGCAGCAGCGAGGCCCCAAACACCGCGCGCGGGTTCTTTGCGCCAAGATCAATCGCCTGCTTGAACCAAAGCAGGCCGTGACCGGCCGGCAAGTTGCGGATGTCCATGGGGTGCCTCGTGGGGAGGCGTACAGGATACCGGAGGCGGGTCAGCGCCGCGCGTGGCGAACGAAACGACGCAGGATTTTCCGTGCCTGCGGGGCGGCACTGACCCGCCGTGCCAGCGCCCGGCTGCAACAGCCTTCCGCCGCCAGCGCTTCGTGGCGGGCGCGGATGTAGCCGCGCATGTGGGTGGTGCTGAATTCGGGATGGAACTGCACGCCCCAGGCATGTTCGCCCCAACGGAAAGCGTGGCAGGCATCGTGCCCGTTGTGGGCCAGCACGGCAGCTCCCGGCGGCGGCGTCAGCACGCTTTGCAGGTGGGTGGCCTGCGCCGGGAAGCGCGCGGGCAGGCCATTGAACAAGGGATCGGCCTGCGCCTGTGCATGCAGATCGATGCCCACCGTCCCCATCTCGCGCCCGCGCGGATTGTCGGCCACCACGCCACCCAGCGCGTGCGCGATCAACTGATGGCCGTAGCAAATACCCAGCAGCGGCAGCCCGGCGTGCGCGGCCTCGCGCAACCAGGCCGCGCTGCGCTCACTCCAGTCGTGGCGCTCGGTCACCATCGCCGCAGACCCGGTGACGATCACGCCGGCAAAGCCGTCGCGGGCCGGCAGGGCATCACCACGCGCCACATCCACTACCACCGCGGCGTCGCGTTCCAGCCCGGCGGCAACCCGGATCCAGTGGGCAAAGCTGCCGTGGCGGCGCATCGACGGCGTGGGCTGGCCGGTTTCAAGAATCAGGAACGGTTGCATGGCGACGGGAGGCGAGGGAATGCCGCATTGGCATCGCATTTATACTAGCCGGCCATGCCGTCGTTTCCCGTCAAGATGACCGCCGATCGCGTCTCCATCACCTTCCAGCAACTCATCACCCGCCTCAATGCCTACTGGGCCGAACAGGGCTGCGTGCTGATCCAGCCGCTCGACCTCGAAGTGGGTGCCGGCACCTTCCACCCCGCCACCTTCCTGCGCTCGATCGGGCCGGAGCCGTGGAACGCCGCCTACGTGCAGCCGTCACGTCGCCCTACCGACGGCCGCTACGGCGACAACCCCAACCGCCTGCAGCGCTACTACCAGTATCAGGTGGCGATGAAGCCCAGCCCCGACAACATCGTCGAGCTGTATTTCGACTCGCTCAAGGCGCTCGGCATCGACCCGCTGGTGCACGACCTGCGTCTGGTCGAGGACAACTGGGAATCGCCCACGCTGGGCGCTTGGGGCCTGGGCTGGGAGGTCTGGCTGAACGGCATGGAGGTGACCCAATTCACCTACTTCCAGCAGGCCGGCGGGCTGGAGTGCCGGCCGGTGCTGGGCGAGATCACCTACGGGCTGGAACGCCTGTGCATGTATCTGCAGAGCTGCGACAACGTGTATGACCTGATCTGGACCTACGGGCCCGGCGGCACCCCGGTCACCTATGGCGATGTCTACCACCAGAACGAGGTGGAACAGAGCGCCTACAACTTCGAGCATGCCGACGTGGCCGAAATGTTCCACCGTTTCGATGCCTGCGAAGCCGAGGCGATGAAGCTGGTGGAAGCCGGCCTGCCGTTGCCGGCCTACGAGCAGGTGACCAAGGCCAGCCACAGTTTCAACCTGCTAGATGCCCGCCGCGCGATCTCGGTGACCGAGCGCCAGCGCTACATCCTGCGCGTGCGCACGCTGGCGCAGGCCGTGGCCAAACTGTACGAAGCCAAGCGGCTGGACGCCGTTGCCGCCAAGGAGGCCCAGGCATGAGCCTGCACGCACAACCGATGCTCCCCCTGCTGATCGA
>CAUJJG010000104.1 GCA_963205445.1 Pseudomonadota bacterium | reverse complement strand
AAGCTGCTGTCGCGATCATTGCTGAAGCAGTGCGTCGATGACGCTGCCATCGTCCTCGACGCAGAACTCTTCGTCGGGGACGGCACAATCCCGCAGGCCGGCTTCGTTGCCGCGCGTCTTGATGCCGCTGGCGGCTGCGCTTCCGGCTACCGATTTCGGCAACAGCAGCCACATGCGGACGGGCTGATTGGTGGCCAAGGCCATTTTGCCCGCCTTGTCGCCAAAGCCCCAGAAGAAATCGCCGCGAACGCTGCCGCGAATGGCGCCACCGGTATCTTGGGCAAACACCAGCCGCTGCATGGGCTTGCTGCTTCCCGGCTGCATGCCGTCGATGAAGACAGGGGCCCCCAGCGGCGTGGCCCGCGGATCGACGGCCATCGAGCGCCCTGCGCTGAGCGGGATTCCAAGGGCGCCAATCGGGCCTTCGGGGCCATCCCCGATTCGACGAAAGAAGACGTAGCTAGGGTCGGGGATGCCCGTGCTGGGGACCGGAGCGCCGCGACCGACCGCCGTACCGGCGGTTTTGCCGTTCGATATGCCGGAGTAGTCCGACATGTCCATGCGGCCATCCACTTTCGAACCAGTGCCTGGCTTCGTGCCGCCGGATGAAGCAGATTCAGAAGCCGCCATCTGGTTGCTGGGTGGGACATACGACTCGTCGGCCACGGGTGCCGTCAGCAGCAATTGGATCATGGCCTCCACATCATCGGCATTGGCGATGGCCGTTGCTGCAGGTTTAGGTTTCGGCTTGGCTTTGGTCTTGGGCCGTGAGGCGTGCGATGCATTGCTGGAGGCATTGGCGACAGACACCGTGCCTCCGCCCTGCAGTGCAGCGATGATGCGTGCCACTTCAGCATCCACACCGGCACCACCGCCTGGTTTTTTCACGCCGCGGGTGCCGCCGGGCACATCGACCGTCAAGGGTTCATCGAGGCCGCGCGCCTTGATGGCCAGCAGCACGGCATCAGCATCGCCACGGGTGGCATTGGGCATGAACGGCTGCCCGTTCTGCTCTGCATAGGCAAGGCGGATCAGCCCGCCATCCTTGAGCTGGATCTTGCCGGAGCCTTGGATTTGCATCGAATAAAGCTTGTAGGGATCCGCCACCCAAGCCAGCACCGGCGCGTCGATGCCGTTGGCATCGATCTGCTGACGTGTGTAGTAAGGCCGCAAGGTGTTGCCTTCCAACCGTACCCGATAGCGTTTGTCACGCGTATTGGGTGATGTGCCGGTCAGTTCGATCCTGTATTCGCGCGCCCCCGGCTCGCCAGCCTCGGCGCCCGCGAGTCGCCCATCGGCGGCTTTCAGCCAGCGCGTCGACTGTCCGGCGATGGTGCGCGAATCCACGAGGTACATATTCGAAGGCATGCCGTAGACAGGGTATTGGTATGCCCCTTGACGGCTGAGCGACCCGGAGATCAGCGGTTCGAAGTAACCCGTCAGCTTGCCAGTGGCGCCTCTTGTGGGCGTCAGCATTTGGTAGGCGTAGAACTCCTCGCGCATGAATTGGCGAAGTGCGGCGTCTTCCTTGGGCAATTTGGCCAGGCGTGCACACAGGGGGGCCCAGGCAGAACGGCGCTTCATGGCCCTGCAGTTGGTGCTGAAATTGGCGTAGGTTTCCTCGAAGGATTCGTTTTCCCAGCCTGGGATCTCGTCCAGCATGACGGGCACGTAGGCCGCGTTTTTGGTGGCGAAGGCGGGGCCCAGTGCGGGATTGGTGAGGGGGGCGGGCAATGGCGTCGTAGCGCTCTGAGCGGCGGCAACCGTACTGACGGCAATGCAAAACACCAGCAAAGGCGTTCGCGACAATCCAGTGGATGAGCGTTGGATGTATGGGGACATGGGCTTGCCTTGGCGGTCGCGGATGACCGCACGCTTGCCATCAGCCTGCGCTGCAGGCCGGGGATGGACAATACGGCGGATGCACTATGGCCCTTGCTACAGCCCGCGCTACAACCCCTGCAGTTTGCGTGAGGCAACCACCGCTTCAACGCGATTGCGCACGTTCAATGCGCGGAAGATCGCGGCGAGGTGAATTTTGACGGTGCCCTCGCTGATGCCGAGATCACGGGCGATCAGCTTGTTGGGCTTGCCCTGCGACAGCAGGCGCATGACGTCGATCTGCCGGTCGGTCAGCAACTTCCTGAGCCCATCCAGTGCGTGCGAAGGATCGTTCTCTCCGCGCACTTCGGCAGGCGCCGTGCCCATCGCCTCGGGTTGCCAGCCTTGCGCCTTCGCATTTGCCAGCAGCAGAGGTGGTATGTAGATGCCGCCCGCCAGCACGAGGCGAATGGCGGAAAGCATGACATCTGGGGAATAGGCTTTGGGAATGAAGCCCAGCACGCCCAAGTCCATCAGCGTGCGCATCAGGTCCACGTCCTCGGACCCGGACAGGACGATGATGGGCAGGTCCGGCGCTGACTCGCGCAGGCGCCCGACGTGCTGATGGCCGCAGGTCCCCGGCATGGCGATGTCCAGCAACGCCAGACTCAAGGTGTTGCCGTGTTCGGCGACCGCCTGCTCAAGCTCTTCGAGGTTCATGGCCACCACCGTCTCTACCGTGGCATCCAGCTCGGCGAGCTTGAGCTTGACGCCTTCGATGATCAGGCGATGGTCATCGGCCAAGAGTACTTTCACATCAGTCCCTGTATGCAAGCGCCCGGCTTGGGCCTTCTCCGTGGGATAGCGGAATGGTGCGCGCCTATCCCATGGTCATTTCCACAATAGTCGCGCAAGTGCAACAACATCAAGTCAACTGGGCCGTTCCTACGGCATAGCTCCTACGGCATATGGCTGCGCACGCCCGGCAGATCGAAGAATGCCGGGGATCCAACCCCGAAGCTGGACAACACGATACCGACGTTCATGCCCATGCCCGCTGGCCACCGCAAGCGTGTTGCGCCCCTCCCTGCAGGCCGGTTGGCCAGTGGGTTGCTGGTTTGCTTGCTGGTATGTCCGATGATGGTCATGCCCGGGCTGCACGGGCAGGAGGCGCCGGTTGCCAGTGAGCCATCGCAGCCGCAGTCGCTGGTGCAGGCCGCGGTTGCCGTCCCGGTGCAGCGCGGGATTCTTTTCCGCATCACGCCGCCGAAGCGTGTGCTGCTGCCTGCCGAAGGTGCCGAAACTGCAATGCCCGTCGCGTCTCCAGACGCGGGGCCGCCATCTGCAGAACCGGAGGGCGCAGGTGACAGCTATCTGCTGGGCACGATCCATTTCGGCACACCGGAAGAACAAGGCATCGATTACGAGCAGCTGGCTGCACTGCTGGAAAAAACAGCCACTTTTGTCAGCGAAGCCGACACCGCCACGCCTTGGATCGCCGAATACGACCACTACCGTTGGCTGCCTGCCGACAAGCCGTTGCAGACCTTGGTCGGCAAGGACGAGATCATCAGGGCCCACGCCCTTTTGCCTGCCATTCGCATGCAGGACTTGCAGCGCATGAAGCCGTGGGCGGTTCTGGCGCTGTTGGAGGCGCGTGGTGAAACCGGTGGCGACACCACCATGGATGCACGCCTGCAGCAGCTGGCAATGACTGCCGGAAAGCGCATGGCGCATCTCGAAACGCTGGAGCAGCAACTCCAGGCGCTGGACTGTGTGCCGGCAGAGGAGCATGCGGTCGTACTAGGGGAACGCGTGCGGAAGTCCTGGGTGTTGCGGATTGAATCGGCTGAAGCGATGGCCTTCTACCGGAGTCGCAATCTCGACGCTTGGTTGACCAGCATCGACCGCCTTGACGGGTTGGATGATGTCGCGAAAGCCATCGAACACAGGTCCCGCGTTTGTCTGCTGGAAGACCGCAATGCGCGCTGGATCGGTCAACTGGAAACCTTGTTCCAGGATGGGCCGTGTTTCGTTGCAGTGGGCGCGGTGCATCTCGTTGGCGAAGACGGGCTGCTGGCCCGGCTGCGGCGGAATGGCTATCAAGTAGAGGTCGTACCGCTGTGAAGGATGGTTTTGCGTTGAATGCGGCACGGGGTGGCGTTGGCATGAGGGAGCAGGCGGCATGGCATTTGGAATGAGCGGCGATCGTCAAGTTCACTGGGGACAGGGTGCATTCCTCAGTCCTCAGCATCTTCAGGCGCAAGACGCCTGGGTGCAGGCGGGCCTGTACGCGCAGCATCTGCGCATCACGCCTTACCCCTGGGGGTACGAGTCCCTTCGCATCCGTGAGGACGCCTTGGGCAGCGGTGTGGTGGACATCGAAGAATTCCGCTTGCTGACGCGCAATGGTGAACGTCTGCGGGGAGGTGCCCTGGATACAGCGGGCGGCAATGCCCGCGTGCCCCAGCGCAACATTGCCGATCTTCGGGCCAACAACAATGATCCGATCCCGCTATGGTTGGTCTTCAACAGTGACCGGACGTTGCAGGGCTTGGGCCAGCGCGAGTCGGAACGCCTGCAGGCGCGCCATGCGCTGGCCTCGGAATGTCTGGCTGACCCCTTTGATCCGCAGGCGCCTGAGGCGGATGTGGACCAGCTGCTTTACCAGGGCAACATCGTGACGGGATTGGACGAAAATGCGGAGGCCATTGTCCGCACTTCGGACAGCTACAAATTCGCCGAGCTGATTCCGGCCGGCCCGGGCAAGTACAAACTTTCGCCCGACTACATTCCGCCGACGACCGCGATTCAAGCCTCGCACAATCTCACCCGTTGGACGCGTGCCTTGCGGGATCTGCTGGTGTCGCGCGGCCAGGACTTCGCCGCGATCAAACGGCAGCGCGGCATCCGGTCTGCTTCCACCAGTGCGCAGGAGGTCATGCGCGTGCTGATGATGCAGGCATTCGCACGCCATATCCCGTTGTTTCAGGAGCATGCGCGGCTGAATTCGGTGTCGGCCTATGCGATGTATCAGGATCTGCGTCGTTTGGTGGCCGAGTTCTCTGTGTTCTCCGAGGACATCGGCTATTTCGGTGAGCTGGCCGGCAACCCGCGGGAGACGGCACTGCCGGATTACGACCACGAGGATCTGCGGCGGTGCTTCCGGATCGGGTTTGATCGCGCCGAAGCGCTCATCAAGGCGCTCACCGTGGGCGCGGAAGTCGGCATCACGTTGGCGTACGACGGTCGCTTCTATCGTGCCGATTTGCCTGCCAATTTGTTCGAGAACGACAAGACGCGGTTCTACCTTGCGTTCGAATCCGAGCAGAAGGGTGCCGACTTGTTCGCCAGACTGTCGCGTACCGGCAAAATCGCCTCGATGGACGAGATGCCGCGCCTGCTGTCGGCGGCGCTGTTCGGCTTGAAGATCGATCTGCTGCCGGTTCCTCCCGAAGAGTTGCCGCAGAAGAGCCCCAACACCACGTATTTCCTCGTCGATACGCTGCATCCGTTCTGGCAGATGATCAAGAACGGCCGCAACATCGCGGTCTATTCTGATCTGCCGGCGGAATCGACGGTCATCAAGCTGTTCCCCGTTGCAGGGCAGGAGTAAGGCATGCCCAGGCTGGTCCAGCATTTCTCTGCGGTGTTCTCGTTCGGTCTGGCGCTGGACGAAAAAGTCACGGCCAACCAGGCCAGTGAAGCCGCACTGGCCGTGGTGGCCCGCGCCAGGGATCTGATCGAACGCGCCAAATCAGCGGCCTTGGCCGCTGGCAAGCGCCCGGAACAGATCGACAACGCCGTGTTCGCCGTCGTGGCATGGATCGACGAAATCATGGCCCGCAATCCCGTGTGGCTGACCAGTGGCACGCCGCCGCTGCAGGTCGCCATGTTCACCACCAACAACGCCGGCAACGAGTTTTTCACCCACCTGTCCGCGTTGAAGCAGGACGAGGACGAAGTCCGCGAGGTGTATTACCACGTGATGGTGTGCGGCTTCGTGGGCCAGTACTACTACGAAACCGGCGACACCGGCGAATTGGGCAAGCTGAAGGAGATTCACGGGCGCCAGCTTCCTGTCGCACCGGCCCCCATCCACACCTTGCGTGAAGAGAAGATCACGCCGCAGCCCTATGGCGTTGCCGATCCATCGGGGCCGCGTCTGCCGCGTCAATGGGACAAAACCCTGCTGCGCGTCGGTGCCTTGATTGCATTGCTGATCCCGATTGCCTACCTCATCTACATCCTGCTGGCGGCGCCGAAGCCGGCCATCGCGGTGCCGGTGCAACAGGCTCTGGCCAGGTTCGAATGCGCAGACCTCAAGGCCACCACGGACGAAGACAGTGGCATGGTCAAGGTCAGTGGCTACGTGTCCAAGGCGGATGATCTGCCAGTGGTCAAGCAACAGATCGCATCCATCGAGGGCGTGAAATCCGTGGAGGCCAGCGTGCAACTTCGGATCTGGCCGCACTGCGAAGTCATCAAGATCCTCGAGCCCTACAAGGCGCGCAACGACGACAGCGGGCACAACCTCACCGTGACGCCCACCACCGGGCATTCCGATCGATTTATAGAAGGCGAGAAGGTGATCGTCAAACTCCAGCAAGCCAACTACGACGGCTACCTCTACGTGGATTACTACACCGTCAATGGCTATGTCGCGCACATCTATCCCAATGCCGGCGAGCCCGACAGCGGGCGGCAACTGCGTGCAATGGAGCAGTTCGAAGTGGGGGCGACCCCAACCAAGACATGGACGGTGTGCGCCCCTTATGGGCAGGAGTTGATCACCGTGATCGCGTCCCCGTCACCGCTTCACCGTGAGGCACTGGAGGAAATCCAGGCTGCACAGGACTACCTGCCCAAGCTTCGGCGGATGCTGGAGGATAATCGGGGCAATGCCAAGCTCGTCGCTTCGCACTTCTTCATGCAGACCGAACCGGAAACGGACCCAAACAAGAAACAGGCAGCGCTGGCGGCCTGTGGCGTGGGAGAGGAACCGCAGGCAGCAGAAGCAGGTGATGGCGCCATGGTCGAGGAGGGCACGCCATGAACCCCTTGAGCTTCGTGGAAAACCTGTTCTCCTCCATCGGCAGCGCCTTCTACAGGATTGGTTCGCTCTACAAGCAGGGTGGGGACGCGGCGAAGAAACCATGGCTGCGCCGCATCGTCGTGACGCTGGTTCTGCTGGTCGTCCTGGCCGGGCTGGTGTTCCTGGCCATGGCCATCTTGCCGCAGCTTCCGATGCGCTTCTGGCAAGTGCTGGGGCTGTGCGTGGTCGTGTTGGTGGTGTTGTGGTGGTTCATGGCGGGGCAACGCAAGGCCTCGCTGAAAGGTCGAACGCGCAAGCGCATCGGCGACCTCGGTCCCGGCAATGCGGACGATGAGCGTGAACCGGTTGCCCGCATGACCGCGGCCGTCGCGGAAGCCAAGCGCGTGATCGCCCGTGCCCCCGAGATAGCGCAGGGGCGCACACCGCTTTATCGCATCCCATGGGTGCTCTTCATCGGTGACAGCGCCGCCAATGTCGATGGTTTGCTTCGTGCCGGCAGCGAAGTGTCCCCCTTCCCGGCTTCCGACAAGCCGGCCATGGATCCGGATGACGTGTGGCGTTGGTGGTTCCACAAATCGATGATCGCCATCGAAATGCACCCGCGCGTCGTCTGTGATGCCAGTGCCCGGCTGGACCGCGGTCTTTGGTATCAGGCGCTGATGCAGCTGGCGGACGAGCGCGAAAAACTGCCACTGAATGGCATCGTGGTGTCCATTGCCGTGCAAACCCTGCTGGGGCCTGCGGATGCGCTGAAGGATGCCAGTACGCGTCTGCGGCGCTTGGTCGACGAGGCGATGGAACACCTGCAGGTGCAGATGCCGGTGTATTTCGTGGTGAGCGGTCTGGAGCGCCTGCCGGGGTATGCCCAGCTGCGTGCAACCTTGCCTGCGGAAGCATTCAGCCAGGCACTTGGTCATCGTTTCTCCGAAAATGCGCCCATCGCCGCGAGCTGCATCGACGAGGTGATGCAGCCCATCGAAGACCGGCTGCATGCCCTGCGCATGACCGCCCTGCGTGCGCAACATGGGCCCCAGCAGCGACGTGCCATCTTCGATTTCATCGAATCCCTGCGCCAGGCGCGCACCGGGCTGGCGCAGTTCGTCGGGCTGATGCTGGAGGACAACCCGTTCCAGCGCACCCCGCGTTGGCGGGGCCTGTACTTTGCCGGGGCAGCCGACGGGTCCCAGCGCGGTGGCGCGTTCGTCGCTGATCTGTTCACGCGCTTCCTGCCCAGTGACCAACCATTGGCCGGCACCAGTTTCCGTGGCAATGCGGGCCGGTTGGCAATCGCCGGGGCAGGGGTGTTGGCGATGCTGGGGCTGTCCGCATCGTTTGCATGGGGCTTGAAGTCGGCGCACAAGGACGATGCAGCGCTGCTGGCCCAAACCCATGCCGCCTGCGCGGAAGTCGCCAACCGCACGTCTACCGGACGCATTGAATGGGTTGCCAGCTGCGGGCGCACCATCGAAGCCCTGGAGGCGGCGCAAGGCGAGACATTGCTGAGTTTCGGGATTCGTCGCGCCGACGATGACATCAATCGTCTCAAGCAGCGGGTCATCGATGATTTCGCCAACCTGATCCTTGCCCCCGAGGATCAAATGCTGGCCACTGACATCGATCAGCGTCGGGCCGGCATCGAGCATGTTCTCGCCATCACCCAGCGCCTGCGCCTGTTGCGTGAATGCACGTCGGACAATGCCACCTGCCGCACGCGCGAGTTGAAGAACAACGTCAGTTTCGATGCGCGGTCGAGGCTGTTTGCCCCCTTTGTCAGCGCCGACAACGACACGCGTCGGGACCGAAAGAACGCCGAAGCCCTGTTCGCCACCTACCTCGGCTATCTGCGGTGGCAAAAAAAAAACGTTCGTGAGGCAGAGCGCGTCCGCCTCGAAAACCTGTTGAGCAAACTGCTCGCAGGCTATACGCCGCGCGCCGCCGACCTGCGCAAATGGGCGGATACACGTGGCCTCGGTCCGGAACTGGCCGGGTTCTGGCTGGAGGAAGGCAGCGTCGTGGGGACCGACGGTGCCACGATGCCCGGCATTTCCAATGCGTACACGCGGGATGCATGGGAAGGCGTGGTGCAGCCGATGTTGGCCACGTTGCGCAGGATGGCACCAGAACGGGCATCCAACGTCGATGACCTCCGTGATGCCTATTTCAGCGACTATTTCGGGCAGTGGGCAAAGTTCCAGGCCCGTTTCCATGAAGGCAGGGGGCTCTGGGCCGGCCGCTATGACAGCCTTCTGCAGCGCGCTGGTGGTGCACACAATCCGTACACCCTTTTTTTTGAAGCTGCCCAGCGCAATCTGTATGAGCTGCCGATCGACTGGCCGCTTGCGTCGCGCTGGGCGGTGACATGGGCCCAGATGAAGGTGAAATGGACGGCGTCATGGCGGCCGTTCGGGCGTTTCGTTGCCGACAGCGTCCGTTTCGGCGGCGAAAAACTGACCCCACCTGTGTGGCTGCTGGCCATGCGGGAGACGCAAACCACGGTGCTGTTGCGCGAGGATGCGGATTTCGCACGCGCCTATCTGCGCTTGCAGGCCGAGGGATCGGGGGAAGATGTATACCAGCTGGCGGCGGACCTGTTTGCCAGCAAAGGCAAGGCCGACAAGGCACCGGCCAGTGATTACGCACGTCTGATCGATGCCGTAGACAAGCCTGCGGAACGGTTTGCCACGGCCTTCAAGGGCGACGATCTGGCCGCCTGGTCGCTGGTGCAGGGGCCTGCCAAATTGCTGCTGTTCCTCACCGTTCATCGCGCTGGTGAGTATGTGCAGGATCGGTGGCGCGACAGTGTCGTCAAACCACTGGCGGCATTGCCGCCTTCCCAACAGGTCGAAATGCTGTACGGGCCACAAGGCAAGCTGGGGGCGTTCGTCAATGATTGGCTGAAACCTTTCATCACCGAGAAAGAGCGGATGCCGATCAAGGTGGGCGGGGTCGCCATGCCGCTGAGCGCGGCCTATCAGGGCATGGTGGCGGCGGAGCGAAAATTCCAGCCGGTGTTGGGGGACGTGGCTCCGTTCATGGCCGGCAGCTTCACCCTGATGCAGCCCAGTCAGCTGGGCGCATTGGACGAAGGCGAGGGCGGCACTGTTCTCGAAGTCGCCTGTCGGGACCGTGTCTACCGTGCCAGTTCGGCGGGTGTGTCGCTGGCTGATGCGACGGCACAGGTGTTCTGGTCGCCCTCCACATGTCTCAAAACGCTGTTACGCATCCAGATCGCCGTTCCTGCGCCGCCGGTTCCCATCGAGGCCCAGGTGCAGGAGTTTGATCCCGCTACCAGTCAGATGCAGCCGGCGCAAACGCCAATCCCCCCCATTGAGCTCATTCGAACCTATGACGGTGCCGACGGGTTCGCCGCCTTGATTCGTGATTTCGCAAACGGGTCACACGCCTATGCCCTGGAAGACTTTCAGGGAAGTTACAGCCCATCGCAGTGGGCACAGCTGCGGCAGAGACTCTCCGACGCCCGTTTTCGGGGTGCACGCGTGTTCCTGAGGATCGAGCTGTCGGATGAAATGAAACGCTACCTCGGTGCCAGCACGGCCCGCGCAGAAGTACCCACCATCATTCTGGAATGACCTCAACCGGAGGGCCCATGGCCATCGATGTCAATGAATTGCTCGCGCCGATCCCCGGCAGTGACCCAGCCGGCAGTGATGCCAGCTTTTCCGATCAGTTCGATCGCATCCGCGAAGCGCGTCGTGCCGATGATCCGGCGCTGACGCAGGGCGATTGGCAGACCGAGTTGAAGGTAGCCGATTGGCGTGAAGCACAGAAACTTGCAGAAGACATCCTGCTTCACACCAGCAAGGATCTGCAGGCCGCAGTTTGGCTGGCAGAAGCCGTGATCTCCCGGCATGGCCTGGAGGGCGCGCGCGACGGTTTCACCCTGCTGGCTGGGTTGCTGGATACCTATTGGGAGGGCTTGTACCCGCGTGCGGACGACGGTGACATGGAAGAGCGGGCCGGGAAGCTGGCTTGGTTTTCCACCTACGGAAGCCGAGCCCTCCAGGCGATGTTGCTCAATGACGATCCACAAACGCCCTTGACGCTCATGGGGTGGCTGGACTCGCGCGAAGTGGACAATCTTGGACGCCAGAATTCGGAGGCCTACCAAGCCGCTTTGGGTGAGGGCAGGGTCACCGGTGAAACCTTCGATGCAGGCATGGCCCGGTTGCCTGATGCCTTCGTGCTGGAAAAGCTGGATCTGGTGCAAGCGGCGCGGGATGCGTTCGCTCTCTTCTCCAGTGGCGCAGACCAGAAATTGGGACGCGATGCCCCCAATCTCGGAGGCATCGATGACGCACTGAAAAAGATCCAGGCCATTTACGCCAAGCTTGCGGCCAGCAAAGGCTTGGGAAGCGCAGGCGTCGAGGCAGGGTCCGAATTGGCAGAAGAAGCCGGTACACCCATGGCTGGAGCCGCAGCGGGTGGGGGAGGGGTTGCTCTCAACCTGAGTGGCGGCAGCCTTGCGTCGAAGGAGGCCGCATTGCGTGCGCTGAACGACATTGCCGGCTTCTTTCGGCGCACCGAGCCGCATAGCCCGGTGGCCTATTTGCTGGACCGGGCAGTGACCTGGGCCAACATGCCGCTGGAGCAATGGTTGGCGGAAGTCGTGCGGGACGAAAGCACGCTGTCTTCCATCCGCGAGCGCGTCGGCCTGCCGCCGAGCTACTGAGTCTGGGCGCAACTTCGACGCAAAGCTCGCACAGAGGCGGCCACGACAAACGGCATATGCCCAAGTTTGGCCGTCCGATGGATGTTTCGGTTACCCCAGCATTCCTAGACTCGTTTTCATGATGCAAGGCGTACCGCTGCGTGATGCGGCGATGCCTGCAGCCCATCCACCGTCGCCCACAGCACCCGGGGAATCCCATGGCCAAGAAGGAAAGCACCCAGCACAAACTCGATCGCGTACGCGCTCCGCGTGTGCAGCTCACGTACGACGTCGAGGTTGGCGATGCCATCGAAAAGAAGGAGCTTCCCTTCGTCGCAGGGGTGGTGGGCAACCTGTCCGGGCAACCCGCCGAACCGTTGGCCAAGCTCAAGGATCGCAAGTTCGTCAACGTCGACAAGGACAACTTCGACGACGTGCTCAAGGGCATGAAGCCCAGGGTGCAGATGCAGGTGGAGAACAAGCTGTCCGGTGATGATGGCTCGAAGATCGGTGTCGAACTGAATTTCCGGAGCCTCGAGGACTTCTCGCCGGAGCGCGTGGCCAACCAGATCGAACCGTTGCGCAAGCTGCTGGAAGCACGCCAGAAGCTGGCCGACCTGCGCAACAAGGCAGCAGGCAACGACAAGTTCGAAGACTTGTTGAACGAAGTCCTTCAGAACACTGACAAGATCGCGCAACTGAGCAAGGAAGTCGGTCCGAAAGCCGACGAATGATGGCCGGTGGCAAGCCGCCAGACCTATTGGACACACGTCGAACAGCGAGCAAGGAACATCATGGCCAACACCGAAACCCAAGCGGCAAGTGCCGCTACCGCCGAAGCCGTTGAAGGCGGTCTTCTTGACCAGATCCTGACCCAGAGCAAGATTGCGCGTTCTGATACGGAACGGTCGCGTGCGCGCGACCTCATCGCCGAACTTGTGGCGCAAGTCAGCGAAGGCGCCATGGTGGTTTCCAAGGACGCGATCGGCGCGATCGATGCGCGTATTGCCGAAATCGACCGTGTGCTGTCCGAACAGCTTTCGGAGGTGATGCACGCCCCGGAATTCCAGCAACTGGAAGGCACTTGGCGCGGCCTCAAGTACCTTGTCGACAACTCCGAAACCAGCACGAATCTGAAGATCAAGGTCTTCAACACCACCAAGAAAGAACTGGTGAAGGACTTCAAGAGTGCGTCCGACTTCGACCAGAGCAGCCTCTTCAAGAAACTCTACGAAGAAGAGTACGGCACCTTCGGCGGTGCGCCATTTGCCACCTTGATCGGCGATTTCGAATTTGGTCGCCATCCCGAAGACATGTATCTGCTGGAAGAGATTTCGCATGTCTGTGCCGCTGCCCACGCGCCTTTCCTCAGCGCCGCCTCGCCCGAGCTGCTGGGCTTCGACAGCTTCACTGAATTGTCTGGCCCCCGTGACTTGGCCAAGATCTTCGACACGGTTGAGTACGCCAAGTGGAAGAGCTTCCGCGGCTCGGAAGATTCGCGTTATGTCGGGCTGGCGATGCCGCATGTATTGGGGCGGCTGCCGTATGGTCCGGATACCGATCCGGTAGAAGCCTTCAATTTCGTCGAGCGTACCGACGGCACGGAACACAACAAGTATCTGTGGATGAACGCCGCCTATGCGTTGGGTACCAAGGTGACCGATGCCTTCGCCAAGTTCGGCTGGTGTGCGGCGATCCGTGGCGTGGAGGGCGGTGGTCTGGTGGAAGGCCTGCCGACCCACACCTTCGCAACGGATGACGGTGAGGTGGCGCTCAAATGCCCCACAGAAATCGCCATCACCGACCGTCGCGAAAAGGAGCTTGCAGACCTGGGCCTGATTCCCCTCGTGCACTGCAAGGGCTCCGACTACGCCGCATTCTTCTCGACCCAGTCGGCGCAGAAGGCCAAGGAGTACAACACCGATGCTGCCAACGCCAATGCACGACTGTCCTCGCAGCTGCAATACATCTTCGCAGTCAGCCGCATCGCGCATTACCTGAAGTCGATGATGCGCGACAAGATCGGCAGTTTCGCGTCCAAGTCCAGCGTCGAACTGTTCCTCAACAACTGGATCGCCCAGTACGTGCTGTTGGACGACAACGCATCGCAGGAAATGAAGGCGCAGTACCCGCTGCGCGAGGCCCGCATCGAGGTGGCCGAAGTCCCAGGGAAGCCCGGTGCCTACAAGTCGGTGGCTTTCCTTCGTCCGCATTACCAGTTGGATGAGCTGAGCGTTTCGCTTCGCCTCGTTGCGGAATTGCCCAAGTCGGCCCGCTGATACCCATTTTCCCATTGAATCCTGACAGGAGATACGACCATGGCTGTTGACTACTTCCTCAAACTCGACGGCATCGAAGGTGAATCCACCGACGAAAAGCACAAGAAAGAAATCCAGATCGACACGTTCTCGTGGGGCGTGTCCAACCACGGCACAATGGGGCGCGGTGGTGGTGGTGGCAGTGGCAAGGCCGAGTTCAGCGACATCAGCTTCACCAAATGGGGGGACACCTCAAGCCCGCTGCTGGTGAAAGCGGCCGCCTCGGGTGAACACATTGCCTCTGCTGTCTTCACGGCGCGCAAGCAGGGTGGCAAGGCCGGCCAGCAGGATTTCATGGTGGTCACCCTTTCCGACGTGATGGTGTCCTCCTACACCACCAGCGGGCATGGCGGTGCCGACAGCATCCCGCAAGACAGCTTTTCGCTGAACTTCACCAAGATCGAATACAAGTACATGGAGCAAAAGGCCGACGGCAGCTTGGGCGGCAACAAGGTGGCCAAGTACGACCGCGCATTGAACAAGGCCGGCTGAACATCGCGCTGGCATCACGAGGCCCGGCTTGCCGGGCCTCTTTTGCATCCGGAGGCTAACCGTGCGCGGACTCTTTGATCGCCTGCAGGACATTTCCCTGCCCGAGGACAGCGGCCGCAGCGTGCCGATGCACGAGATGCGGGCGCAGGTGTCCCGGGATCTGGAGTTGCTGCTCAATACGCGCTCTGAAGGGGCTCGCGTGATTCCAGAGGCTTTCAAGGAATGCAGGGCCTCATCCCTGACGTACGGGATCTTGGATTTTTCGTCCTACAGCGTGCTCAGCCCGTTGGATCGCGACCGCATCCGTCGCTCCATCGAGCAGACCATCGGCCTGCACGAGTCCCGCCTGACCCGTGTGCGCGTCACGCTTGAGCCACAGCGAGAGCAGGACCGCGCCCTGCGGTTCCGTGTGGATGCATTGCTTGACCTGGGCAACGACAACGAAAAGGTGCAGTTCGACGCCGTCTTGCAGGTGGCGACCCAAATCTGCAGCGTGCGTTGAGCCGGCCGGCGTAGTTGCGTAGCCAGAATGCAGGTGCGGTTTTAAGCCCGATTGTCTTCCATCAGCAGGCCGCGCATCGCAAGCCCTGCCAGCGCGTCTTCGAGCGCCGCTGCCGTCAATGCGCTGGGTGGCTGACGTGTCTGTTCGGGCTGAAGGGCATGCCATTGGCGCAGGTCGGACAGCAGTGTTTCCCGATTGCGCGTTCCGTCCAAAAGGCGCAGCAGCTCGCGAGCCAGCGGATCATCGATGCGCACGATTGCCGGGCGCAGGCTTGCCAGCAGCTGATCGCCCGCTTCCAGTTGGGCGCGTGTCAGGGGGGAAATGCAGGGGGCGGATCCTGCCGAATGGGCGAATCTCGGTGGATCGCAGCGCAGCGACAACAGCCCGATTTCCAGCCCGAACCTGAGCGTGCGGGCCAGCTCGATTGGGAGCTCCTCCGTTTGATCCGCAGGCGTGTTGGCCAATGCGTGCTCCAGCAGCAGCTGGAACGGGACTGGATGTGTGCAATGGGTCAGGGCGGTGAATGCCGCTGCGATGCCGGCGTGGTTGACCACCAACGCTGCACCGGTCTCGTTGAAGAAGCGCAGCCCAGATCCGTCGTTCGTGACTTCGCCCTTGATGCGGGCATCGACCTGAAGTTGGGTAATGGCAGCAAGGTCAGGTGTATGTGCGGTTCCAGCACGAACCAGCAGGGTCTGCCGGAAGCGCCGCCCTTTGAGGAAATCGAGATACTGGTCCCGGACAATACGGTCGCCGCCCGACATGACATCCAAGTGCTTGCGGGCATCGACGCCCAGGAACATGTCCGACATCTCGAAATAGTCGGCTTCCGCGAGGAAATCGAGCCCGTGCACACCGGCCTGCGCCATGAAGTCGCAAAAGAAAAAGGATTGGTTGCAGGGCGCAAGATCGTCGTGGAAGAACAACGCCGGAGGCAGATCCTTGAGACTTTTGTCCAACTCGTAGGTCATTGCCGAGATGTAGCCTTCCTTGGCGCCGTCCTCTGGGCGGCCGATGTTGTGCTGAAACCACCCGAGCACGCCGGCAGCATGGGCAATCTGCGCGTCGGGAGGCGCGTCCCGGTCCAGCCGGAAGGTCATCAAGGAACGGAGCATCTGCCGCATCTGGTTGCCGGGCAGGGCGTTGTAACTGACGTAAGCCACCCCTTCCGCCGCCAGATGGCTGGCGCACAAGGCCAGCAATCGTGCCTGCACGGCACCGGGCACCCAAGAATAAAACCCATGTGCAAGGATGTAGTCGTACGCAACGTTGCCCGGGTCCCAGGTGAGCAGATCGGCGCAATGGAATTGCACATTGTGGATACCCGCTTGCTGGCGCAGGGCTTCCCCCGCGGCGATGGCGGCATGCGACAGATCAATGCCGACGAAGCGGCTATGGGGATGGGCTTGCGCGAGTGCCAACAATTGCAGGCCATTGCCGCAGCCCACTTCCAGTACGCGGCAGTCATCGGGTGATGCCGCACGCAGGCCATGGAGGCGTGCGATGGCTGCCAACAGCGTGGGGTGCATCTGTGGGTGGATGTAGGTGGGGTATTCGATTACGTCGTAAGAAAACGGTGTGGTCATCGCGATGGCGTCCCGGTCATGAATCATTGCGGCTTCGCGTGGCCAGCACGCTGGCCAGCATGGCTTCACGCAGGCGCGGGGGGGCCACGGGCTTGAAAAGCACGGGGATCCCGGTAGCGGTGATGGCGTCGATGATGTCCGGACGCGTTTCACCGGTTACCAGAAGGCGGGCGAACTTGGGTGCGTCTGGCGCTTGCCCGTAGTGCCGGGCGATCGCCTGCAACACCTCTGGACCCGTATTGCCATCCTGCAAGTGCAGGTCACTGATAACCAAGTCCGGCGGTTGCTGCCAGTCGCCAAGGCGCGCAATCGCTTCGGCTGCATCCGATGCAACCCGGATCTCGCAGCCCCATTCCAGCAACAAGGTACGCAGTCCATCCAAAATGCTGGGTTCGTCATCGATTGCAAGGACGCGAATCCCGCTGATGTCCAATGGCAGGTCGGCGCAGTCCATGGCATCGTGCCCGCCGGTCGTGCTGGCTTCGATCACCACCGAAACACGGGTCCCGCGCCCCACGCGCGAGGTCAGTCGCACCGTGCAGCCGTTCATTTCAGCCAGTTTCTGCACCGTGGCCAAACCCAGGCCCAGGCCACGCTTGCGCTCACCTGTCCGGTCCCGGCCTTGCTTGACCTGATAGAACTCCTCGAACACCCGGTGCTGGTGTTCCGGTGCGATGCCACAGCCTGTGTCACAAACATCGATCCGCACTTTGCCACCGGCGTGACGCCGCACACCTACCAGCACACCGCCTTCTTCCGTGTAGCGCAGCGCATTGCTGACCAGGTTGTTGAGGATGCGCGCCAACATGGTGCGGTCGCCATGTACCCAGGCGTCGGTCTTGCGCACGACCAGCCGCAAGCCGCGTGACTCGGCCAGCATGCGGAAGTTGCGACTGACTTCATCGAATACATCGTCCAGGCGAACATCGGTCGGTACGGCCCGCATGGAGCCGGCCTCCAGACGCGAGAGATCCAGAAGTTCGGAGAACAGTTGGTCCAGCGAAGCTACGCATTCTTCGATGTGCAGCATCCGCGTGCGTTTGTCCGGGTCGGTTTCCCCGGCACGCAGGGTGGAGGAAAACAGCGTCAACGCATACAAAGGCTGGCGAAGGTCGTGGCTGGCTGCTGCCAGCAGTCGGGCTCGTGCCAAGCTGGCCGCTTCCAGGCGGGCATTCTTGTCGGCCAATTCGACGCTGGTGCGGCCCAGCTCGGTTTGCATGCGGTTGCGTGTTTGCGACAGCTGCCGCGAGGCCTCGTTGACGCCCTGTTGCAACCTTGCCAGTGCGCCGCCACCCTGCGGCTGCAGTTGGACTGTCTCACCATGGCCCAATTGCTCGATCGCCACCGAGAGCTCATCCAGTGGTCGAACGATGCGTTGTGCAACGGCCCAGCTGATGGCCAACACCAAGGCCAGCGCGGCCACCATCAAAGCGCCACAGGTCCACAGCACGACGACGCCACCGTCGGAGGCGAGCAAATTGGGAACGCCCGTTGCGGCCAGAAAAAGCAAGCCAAAGGCCACGCAAACCGAGCATGCCAATGGCAGTACTACGCGAAAAGCCCACTGCCGCAGCAGGGAGGGATGCGCGTTCTGCGGCAGGGGCGGGGTCGTGGGGCTGTGCACGGAGACGTCTTGATGCGGTTGACGGATACAACGCAACAAGCCGGGCACGCAGGCCAGTGGTGACGGGGGGATGAGCCAACAAAAAAACCGCCTTGCGGCGGTTTTTGGCAACTTCTAGACCTCATTGGTCGGGGAGACAGGATTCGAACCTGCGACCTCTACGTCCCGAACGTAGCGCTCTACCAGACTGAGCTACACCCCGACAGCTGAGCCGCGCATTTTAGGGGGATGTTTCCGGATCGGCAAGCCCCCTGATGCAAATCGCGTGCAAATCACCGCGAGCATGTCGATGATGGCGTACCGAGGTCATTGCCGATGGCCTGCCCCCAGGCCTCCAGCTGCGCCAATAGGGCCAATTTGTCGGAAGCGCCGGCGTGCTCGCTGCGCAAGGCCGCAATTCGCGCATCGAAGCCCGCCAGCGTCAGCTCGGACAGGCCGCTGTTCTCCAGTAGTCGATGGCGCCGGTAGGCATCCCAATCGGCCTGTTCCTCGGCCAGCAGCGTTTCCGGCCAATTGCGCGCGCGATAACGCGGCAACAGCGCCGCCAGGCGAGCGTCGCGAAAGGCGAATCGAGCGCTCGCCAGTTGATGTGCCGGCGTGCCGCGCACCTGCGCCTGCAGGCGCTTGTCGGCATCCTGCAGAAACCCGTCGTACAGCGCGGCATCGGCATCGGCAGGCGTCGGTGACATCTCGCGCGCGAACACCCGTCGCACCTTTTCCGCCAAAGCCGGGCCCACTTCGCGCAAGTGTGCCGCCCGTGCCAACACCACATCCGGGTCGATGCCAAGGCGGTTGAAATCCGCCGTACGCAAATGCTCCCAACGCACCAGTGCCGGGCATTTGTTTGTATGGATCTCCTTCAACGCCACCCGTTGCTCGCCTTCGGGCAGGGCCTCCTGCTTGAGATACAAGCGTGCAGCGATGGATTGTGCATCCAGAGTCAGCAAAGCCTGCGGATCGATCTCCAGATCGAACACGATGACCCGCGACGGGATCTGTGGGTGCACGGCAAGCGGCAGCACGGGCGCGGCGCACAGACGCGAAGCCGGGTAGCGCTGTGAAATGTGCAGCACCGGCGTCATCGCCACCGGGTCCAGCAGGGAAGCGGCAAACCGTTTGTCACGCAGCCGCAATGCGTACTCCCACAGGCGTGGCTGCTGCGCGCGGAACAGGCGCGCAAGGCCGATCAACGCACGCACGTCGGACAGTGCCTCATGGGCCATGCCAACGCGCAGCCCATTGTCTTCGGCCAGATGCTCCAATTTGAAGCTGGTGCCCTTGCCATCCTCGCGTTGCCGCCAGTTGATGCCTTCCGGGCGCAGGGCATGCATCAAACGCAGGGCATCCAGCAAATCCCATCGCGAATTGCCGTTGCGCCATTCGCGTTCATACGGGTCGTGGAAGTTCCGGTACAGACCGTAGCGGATGAACTCGTCATCAAACCGCAGCGAGTTGTACCCCGCGCTGCAGGTGTTCGGCCGGCCCATCGCATCGAGAATGGCGGCGAAGGCATCGGCCTCGTGCAGCCCGTCACGCAGGGCTGCCTGCGGCGTGATGCCGGTGATGAGCGTGGCATCGGGCGATGGCAGCAAGTCGTTGGCCGGCCGCACGAAAAAACTGATCGGAGACTCGGTCTCGTTCAGGTCCGTATCGGTGCGGATGGCCGCAAATTGCGCGATCCGCGTGCGTCGCGGATCCGCGCCGAAGGTTTCGAGGTCGTAGAAAAGGAAACTGTCTGCCATCGCCGCATTCTAAGCGGCAGAGTCCCGCGGGGTGTGCGGGCCTCAGCGCTCCAGCAGGGGCAGTTTGTTCGGCTTGCCATCCCACTCGGCGTGGTCAGGCGGCGGATCCTTGCGGGTGGTGAGCACCGGCCAGGCCTTTGCCAGTTCGGCATTCAGCGGAATGAAGCCCTCCTGGCCTGCCGGCACGTCGTCTTCAGGGAAAATCGCCCCAACCGGGCACTCCGGTTCGCACAGGGTGCAGTCGATGCATTCGTCCGGGTCGATGACGAGAAAATTGGGGCCTTCGTGGAAGCAATCCACCGGGCACACCTCCACACAGTCGGTGTGCTTGCACTTGATGCAGTTTTCGGTGACGACGAAGGGCATGACGCGGCAACCAGGAAGCAATGTGGGAATGGCCCACATTTTAGCGCAGGCGGGCAGGGCATGCGGCCGGGGATGAACAAGGTGTGACGCGCGCAGCGGTGGGTGGGTTCAGGTACAAGCGGCAGCGACACGCCGTTGTGCCTACAACAGGCCAAGGCCCACGTCCAAAGCTGCAGGGCGATGGCCGCAAGCAGCATCGCCCCGCACCAGGCGTTTTCCCGAAGAAGATCTGGCTTACTCCACGCAGAACGGTGCGGATGACGAGCAGGGCAGCATGGGGCGGCGCCATGCGCAACCGTTCAAACGTCATTGCGGGAAATGGTTTTGATCCCGAAGGGGAAGGTGGCGTGCGTCAGCAGCAACCGCCCGGCGTATCGGCAAAGGAATTCACGGCAGCGGCGGACACGCCCATCGTCTCACCGCGCAGACTGGCAGCGTTGTGGTCGGCAATCACCCGCGCCACGCAGGCGGTGACCGCCTTGCCCATCGGGATGTGCAGGAATTCGTTGGGCCCGTGCGCGTTGGAGTGTGGGCCCAGCACGCCGGTGATCATGAACTGTGCGCCCGGGAACTTCTCGCCCAGCATGCCCATGAAGGGAATGGTGCCGCCTTCGCCCATGTACATCGCCGGCTTGCCGAAGAATTCCTGGCTGGAACGCTCCACGGCCTCCGATAGCCAAGATGCCATCGCGGGCGCATTCCAGCCGGTGCTGGCCTTTTCCAGTTTCAGGCTGACTTTGGCGCCATACGGCGGGTCCTTCAGCAGGACCTCGGTCAACAGCGCGCCCCCGGTCTTGCCATCCAGGGTGGGCGGCAGGCGCAGGCTGAGCTTCAGGGCCGTATAGGGGCGCAGCACATTGCCTGCGGAGGCCAAGGGCGGCACGCCATCCATGCCGGTGATCGACAGCGCCGGCCGCCAGGTGCGATTGAGCACCAGTTCGGTCAGATCGGCGTGCATGGGGATCATGCCCGGCAGGAAGGGGAATTTGTCGTAGACCTCGGTGCCCAGGACTTCAGCCACTTTGGCGGCCTGCGCCCGGCGTTCGGCTGGAATGTCCACATGCAGCCCTTCGACGAGGATGCGTCCGCTGTCCTCGTCCTCGATTCGCGACAGCAGGTCGCGGGCCACCCGGAAGCTGGAAGGCACGATGCCCGAGGCATCCCCCGAGTGCACGCCTTCGGAAAGTACCTCCACCGTCAGATTGCCGCCGGCCATCCCGCGCAGGGAGGTGGTGCACCAGAGCTGTTCGTAATTGCCGCAGCCCGAATCCAGGCAAACCACCAGCGAAGGGCGGCCAATGCGGGCGGCGAGATGATCCACGTAGTAGGGCAGGTCGTAGCTGCCGGATTCCTCACAGGCTTCGATCAGCACCACGCAGCGGGCATGGGCCACGCCCTGGGCCTGCAAGGCCATCAGTGCAGCCAGCGAGCCGAAAATGGCGTAGCCGTCATCGGCGCCGCCGCGGCCATAGAGGCGGTCGCCCTCCAGCACCGGCTCCCACGGGCCTTTGCCATCGTCCCAGCCGGTCATCTCCGGCTGCTTGTCCAGATGGCCGTACAGCAGCACGCAATCGTCATTGCGGCCCCCGTTGGCGGCGGGGATGTCGAGGAAGATCAGCGGCGTGCGCCCCTCAAGACGCACCACGTCCACCAGCATGCCGGCCACGGGTTGCGCCTTCGCCCAGGCTTCCAGCTGCGCGACAGCGCGATCCATATGGCCGTTTTGCACCCAATCCGGGTCGAACATCGGGGATTTGTTGGGGATTTTTATGTAATCCACCAGCTGCGGCACGATTTGCGCATCCCACAGGGCGCCCACGAAATCACGGGTCTGGTTGGCATCGAACTGGGCGGTGGTCATGGCGTCCCTTGTGGTGATGTTTTGGTTGTCCGCGCATTGTAGCGCCGGGCGGTCAGGTCCCGGCTGGCAATGCCATGCACTGCCAGACACCAGATCATTCGCCACGTTGATGGCAACGTGCGCCGTGTTGGTCAGCGGCCAGATTCAGATTTTTCCTACCCCCGGCCGGGTGAAAACCCCGACGACCTCCGGGCACCTGCCCGATAGGCTGTGCCCCACGGTCCGGGCAACCTGCAGGCACCGGTTCGCAACACCGCGAATCGCCGACTGCACACCCAAGGAGAACCGCCATGAAATTCCTGACCCACCTGCTGTCCTCGCTGCTGCTGTCGCTGGTGCTGGCTGGTGCCGCCATAGCTGGCGAGACCGTGAACATCAACACCGCCGATGCCGCCACGCTGGATCGCGTCCTGCTCAACATCGGGCCTGCCAAGGCACAGGCCATCGTCGATTACCGCAAGGCCAATGGCGCGTTCCGCAGCGTGGAGCAGCTGGCCATGGTCAAGGGCATCGGCCTGAAGACGGTGGAAAAGAACCGTGACCGCATCGTTGTGTCGGGCGCCCGGCCCGCAGTGCGGCCCAGTGCCACCGCATCCGCCAGTGCGGCTGCCAAGCCTGCGCCTCGCGTGGTGGCACGCCGCTGAAAGCCTGTTTCAGACGGGCTTCGCTTCGCTCAAAGGCGACGTCAAAGGAATTGGCGTCGCTGCGGCACAGGGATGTGCCGCACTCCCTTCAAGCCGTCGGCAGGCGGATACGGGCGACAAAACGTCCCGCTTCCACGGCAGTCTCAACCTGTCCACGGCCCCCGGTCATCGCCTGCACACGCTCGCGGGCGGAGGCCAGGCCCACGGCATGGCCGCTACGGGTGGCGCCCTGGTTGGGCAAGTCATTGCCCAAGGTAATGTCCACCCAAGCCCCTTCCGCCTGTACCGCAACATCCAGCCGTCCGCCATGGGGTAGTTGTTCAATGCCGTGGCGGATCGCGTTCTCAGCCAGCGGCTGGATGGAAAGCGACGGCACCTCCACTGCAGGCAATGCTTCCGGCACCTGCCAGTCCACGACCAGCCTTGACCCGAAGCGCAGGGATTCAATTTCCAGATAGCGCCGGGTCAAGGCCAATTCCTCAGCCAGCGGGATCATTTCCGGGCCGCGCAGGGCGCAACGAAACAAATCGGCAAGATCCAGCAGCACGCGTTCTGCTGCATCCGGGCGTTGATGGAGAAGCGCCACCCCCGTATTCAATGTGTTGAACAAAAAATGGGGGCGGATACGTGCCTGCAATGCCTCCAGCTCCCATTGCTTGGCGCGTACCGCCAACTGCCTTGACTGCCAGTAATTCCGGTAGGTCAACAGCCCGATCAAACCCACGACCACCGCCAACGCC
>CAUJJG010000103.1 GCA_963205445.1 Pseudomonadota bacterium | reverse complement strand
GTTGAAGCCGATGCTGCCGGTGTCCGCATTGGTCACCGCGACATCACCGCCATTGGAGATGGCACGGACGCCGTAAGCGTACTTGTCGCCGTTGGCATAGAGCATGCCGCTGTTGTCAACGACGACATCGCCGTACGCACTAGCGTCAATGGCTGTCCCGACATACTTGCCGCTGACGATGACGTTGCCGCTGTTGTCAACCGAAGCCGACCCATTGGCCGAAAAGGCAACCAACCCATTGGCCACGTAACTGATTGCCGCATTGCTGGTGACATCCACGTCACCGGAATTGCTGACGCTGGCATTACCGGCAAACGAGATCGAAGAAATACCCGTGGCAGCCCCTTCGGACACCACCGTGATGGTGCCGCTATTGGTCACTGCAGAGTCGCTGTCAGCCGACGTGGAGATGCCGTAAGCGCCCAAACCGTACTTGTTGCCCTGCTGGGCATAGAGGGTGCCGCTGTTGTCCACGCTGACCGTACCACCCACACCGCTGGACACGGCGGAAATGGCGGTACCGCCGTAATAACCCACGGCAGCGACGACGCCGGTGTTGCCCACCGAGACCACCGCGCCTTCGCCACCGCTGCTGGCATTGATGCCAAGCGCAAGCCCGTTGCCGGAATAGGCAACGATGCTGCCGCCGTTGTCGATGGCGATGTCGCCGTAAGACTGCGCTTCGATGCCCGTGGCGTAGTAGCCCTGCACACCGACGTTGCCCTCGTTCACCACGGTGACATCGCTGCCAGTGGCATAGATGCCATACGCGTGACCATTGGAATACACGCTGGCGGTGATATCGCCGGTGTTGGCCACGTTCACCACATCAACAGCCTGGGCTTCGATGCCCGCCGCCCAAGTGTAGCCATCGACGCTGATGGCACCCGAGTTGGCGATTTCGACATTCGCCCCCGAGGCAAAGATGCCGTCCGCCAAGCCAAGACCGGAATAGACGTCGATGTCAGCAGCATTGTCGATGGCCACGTCACCGGTGGCGGAGTAGCCATAGATGCCGATCGCGTCACCGTAACCGGAGGCGGCCGTGAGATCCGCACCTGCCGCATTGGTGATGTCAACGTTGCCGCCGGTGCTGTAGCCACTGATGGCCACCACGCTGTAGAGGGGGTCGCTCACGACGATCGGATCGACGTTGTCGATCGCAACATCGCCTGCGTCCGTTACCGCAATCGCCAGAGGCGCGAACAGGGCGTCGACCACGGTCAAGTCGTGCACCGGGGCAAAGTCGATGGCAGCACGCTGCGTCTGCAGCACTTGCGCAACAGGCACCTGCTGCGCCGCGGCCATGGCCGTACCCGCAGCACCAAGGCCCAGCGCCATTGCCGATACGGCAAGCGCGGAGCGCACCGCACGGGTCATGGGGGCCAACTTGATGCCACGCCTTGTGTTGCCGTCGTTCTGCTTGCCACTGTTCCGATCAATGCTCATGTGACCCCCAAGGTCCCTGGATGGATGGCTCACGAGTCGGCGCCGGCATCGACGCTGCTGCAAGCCTGTTTTGTTCCCCACAACAAGCGACGCCACGGCGTCATGCATGTGGTTTTACTTGTGTTCAGCTTTTTAGTTATCGCCGCAACTGTCTAGGCTGTCAATAGACTGGACGGATGGAAACGCACAGTTGTGCAACAGCGGGGCAACGATCTCGCGCCCTGCTCCAAGATCTGGAATAATCCGGCACTTGACGGTCGAAATTGGCCAAAAAACCAGCGGGTGCAACGTGCTGAATCACGATCTGGTCTTCCTCAAGCGCTTCTCGATGCTGCTTGTGTTCCTCGGGGCGCTGGCCTTGGGGTTGATCCTGTTTGCCCACTACCTCAACGGCAAGGTGGTTTACGACAAGGATCCCGGTACGCACCAGAACCTGCTGGATCGCATCGCCCCGGTCGGCGCGGTTTATGCCGGCGCGACGGGCGCCGCGGCACAGGCAGCGGCAGCGGCGGCGGCAGCGGCGGCACAGACCGCCAATGTGCCCTTCGATGGCCGCACTGACGGTGCCGAAATCTTCAACAACGGCCCTTGCACCGGTTGCCACACGGCCGGCGTGGGCGGTGCCCCCAAGCTGGATGCCGCCGGCATCGGTGCACGCGTTGCACAGCAAGGCGTGGAAGAGTTGATCAAGAAGGCGACCGAAGGCTTCACCGGTTCGGCCGGCGTGATGCCCGCCCGTGGCGGCAACCCGGCACTGACCGACGACCAGATGAAAGCCGTGGTCGAGTGGATGGCCTCGCAAAGCAAGTAACCCCCTCTCCAGTTGCAGGCAAGAACGCCGCCCTCGGGCGGCGTTCCCGCATCCGGCCCCCGGCCCGACGCCTCCTGCGGCATGATGCATGCCATGAACAACCCTCCCGTACAGCCGGCAGCTGCCCCCGAGCATCTGACCATCGCTGGTCCCGCCGGCAAGATCGAGGCCGTGATCGACCCGCCCGAAGGTACTCCCCAGCCCGTGCTGGCGATCGTCTGCCATCCGTTGCCCACCGAGGGCGGCACCATGCACAACAAAGTGGTGACCATGACGGCGCGCGCGTTGCGCGAGTCCGGCGTCACCGTGCTGCGCTTCAACTTCCGGGGCGTGGGCGCCTCTGACGGGCGCTTCGACGATGGTCGCGGCGAGCTGGAGGACCTGCATGCAGTCGCGGCTTGGGCGCGGGCACAGTACCCGGACAAGGTGCTGTGGCTGGCGGGGTTCAGTTTTGGCGCCTGGGTGTCGCTGCGCGGCGCGGTGGCGCTGGGCGCATCGGCATTGATCAGCATCGCACCGCCCGTGGGGCGCAGCTGGTGCTTTGACGGCTTCACCCTGCCGGCGATCCCGTGGCTGGTGGTCCAGGGGGATGCCGACGAGATCGTCGATGCAGCGGCCGTCAAACGCTGGGTGGCAGGTTTGCCCCAACCGCCGCAACTGGTGGAGATGCCGGACACCAGCCACTTCTTCCATCGCAAGTTGATGGACCTGCGGGGGGCGTTGAAACATGGCGTGCGGGGCTGGTTGCCGCGCCCCCCTGACGCATGAGCGAAGCGACGCTGCCCTCGCAGCGCTACGCCGCGGGCGTGGCGCGTGGCGACTGGAACGACGACCCCGCGCAACACGGGGCATTGCGCGCGCTGGACCGCATCCATGCGCAACTGCTGGCACAACCTTCGGCGCCCGGCGCACTGGCAAAACTGTTTGGGCGCAAACCGCCGCCGCCAACCCGAGGCCTGTACCTCTGGGGTGGGGTGGGCCGCGGCAAGACCTTCCTGATCGACCTGTTCTATGCCGGCCTGCCTTTTGCCGAGAAGCGCCGTACGCATTTCCACCGCTTCATGCGCGATGTGCAGGAGCAATTGCGCCAGCATGCCGGCGAGCGCGACCCGCTGGCGGTGATCGCGCGCGAGTGGCGACACCAGTTGCGCGTACTGGTCCTGGATGAATTCTTCGTGCTGGACATCGGCGACGCCATGCTGCTGGCCCGGCTGCTGGAGCGCCTCTTCGCCGAAGGCGTGACCTTGGTCACCAGTTCCAACGCCATCCCCGGTGAGCTGTACAAGGATGGCCTGCAGCGCGCGCGCTTCCTGCCGGCCATCGCCCTGCTGGAGCAGCAGTGCGAAGTGGTGGAGCTGGTGAGCGACACCGACTACCGGATGCGGGCACTGACCCGTTCGCCGGTGTATCGCACGCCACTGGATGCCCAGTCCGACGCGTGGCTGCGCGAGCGCTGGACGGCCTTGGGCGGCGACAGTGCTCACATGGATGCCGGCATCACCATCGACGGCCGCCGCATCCCGGTGCGCGCACGCGGGCAGGGCTTGTGCTGGTTCGATTTTGCCGCCTTGTGCGAAGGCCCGCGCGGTACGGCGGACTACATCGAGATCGCCCGCGAATTCCACACCGTGTTGCTGGGCGGCATCCCCCGCATGGATGCCAGCCGCGACGATGATGCCCGGCGCTTCGTCAACCTCATCGACGAACTCTACGACTGCAACGTCAATCTGATCTGCACGGCCGACGCCCCCCCGCCCACGCTGTATGCCGGCGAACGCATCGCCGGCGCGTTCGAGCGCACGGCCTCGCGCCTGATCGAAATGCAGTCCACCGACTACCTGTTGCAGGCGCACCGTTCATGAGCGGCTGGGGATTGACCCCCGTGGCCCGCTAGAATGCCCCTTCCCCCCGCGCCGTGCGCGCACACGACACCGGAGTCTCCATGACGCCTTCCCTTCGCCTCTTTGGCTTGATGCTCGCCACTTGCGCCGTTGTTGCCTGCAATCGCCAAGGCCCGCAGGTTCCCAAGCAGGTTGACGACAACCAAGCGCAGCAGGACACGACCGAAGGCGTGGAATCGGTGACGGTGGACCCCAATGCCGCCGTCGCCGGCAGCGAGGTGGATGCCGCCGGCGACATCACCGCGCCCAGCCGCGAGTTTGAAAGCGGCCAGACCGTGTACATCTCGGTCCCCAGCAAATTGGGCCGCAAGCAGGGCGAAAAGCTCGAAGTGTTCTGGTTCCACCAGGGCAAGTCGCAGAAGGAAGACACCAAGCCGGTGGCCGGGCCGTACACCGTGTTTGAACACATCCCCACGGAGCCGGGCGACTACAACGTGGAAGTGGATGCCAATGGGCGGCCGATCGCCCTGGTGCAGTTCACGGTGAAGTAAGGCCGGCCTGCGATGCGCGTCGAAGATTCCCCGCTTGGCCGCGAGGTGGCCTACCCGACGCAGTTCGATCCGGGCCTGCTGTTCCCCATTCCCCGTGCGAACGGGCGCAAGCCACTGGGCTTGCACGACGATGCGCTGCCCTTCATCGGTCACGACCGCTGGCAGGCGTTCGAGCTGTCGTGGCTGGATGCCCGCGGCAAGCCGCAGGTAGCCACCGCCACTTTGGTGGTGCCGGCGGCATCGCCGAACCTGATCGAATCGAAATCGCTCAAGCTCTATCTGAATTCCTTCAATGGCAGCCGGTTCGACGACCGCGAACAGGTGCGGACCCGCGTTGCGCAGGATCTGTCGCAGGCCGCCGGTGCAGCGGTCACGTTGACGTTCGGGCTGCCCCCCTTGCAGGAGGACGACGGCGCCGAGTCCATCGACGGCCTCGACATCGCCATCGATCATTACGGTCCGCCCGACGCGACGTTGCTGCAGGCCGATGCGACGCAGTGCGTCGAGGAAACCCTCGCCAGTGCCCTGCTGAAATCCAATTGCCCGGTGACCGGACAACCCGATTGGGCCGCGCTTACGCTGGCCTATCGCGGCCCGCGCATCGACCGCGCCGGGCTGCTGCGCTACCTCGTCAGTTTCCGTGACCACGCCGAGTTTCACGAGCAGTGCGTGGAGCGGATCTTCATCGACGTCCTGGCACGCTGCACGCCGCAACGCCTGTCGGTGGAAGCCCGCTACACCCGTCGCGGTGGGTTGGACATCAACCCGTGGCGCGCCACCCCCGGTTGTCCGCCGCCGCCGCCCCGGCGCGCGCTGCGACAATGAGGCACCACGCAGCCTTGCTGGCCTGCTGCCTGGCCAGCTTGCCCGGCTGCGACCGGCCGTCACCGCCTGCAATCCCACCCGCCGCGCCAACACGCGAAAGCAGCACGTCGAAGACGCCAGCACAAACGGCGATGCCGGTGAAGATCCTGCATGTGGAACTGGGCAATGCCTTGGCGGCTGACCAGCGGGTGCTGATGCCACGCATCAACTTTGCTCCCGCCGACACGATCTACGCCTCCGTCATCCTGACGGGGCGGGACGCAACCCCACACCACATCGAGGCCACCTGGTCGCATCTGGACAGCCGCCAGACCGTGTATGCAGAGCCGCGCACGCTGGCCCTGTCCGGCGAGGTGACCACGGTGTTCCACATCCGCAAACCCGACGGCTGGCAGGGTGGGCAATATCAACTGCAACTGGCCGTGGACGGACACATCGTGCAAACCCGCCTGTTCGATGTCATCGCACCACCCCCTGTCCTCCCGCAGCCCGCACCCGCTCCGCCAGCGCCATCGTCAACCCCATCGCCGTGACAGGCCGGCCCGCGGGGGCTACCGTGTCGGCTACGTCCCCGCCGTGCTTCCCATGGCCAAAACACACCCCACTTGGTCTGCTTCGCTGTCTGCCGCGCTTGGCTTGCTGGCCGTGCTGGGCGTGCTGTGCTTCCACTTCCCGGAGCTGCTGACCAGCCGCGACATCCGCACCCTCTACACCGAGCAGTTTGCCCGCCACCTGCTGCTGTTCGGCATCATCGCCGCCTTCGTGCTGGGCACGTCGGCCATCCTGCGCAACCGCGGCAAGCGGGTCGCGCTGGTGGGTGTGCTGTCGGCGGCACTGGCCGTGCTGTTGGGCGGCGCCACCGTGCACTTCGATCCGATCGACGCCACCCCGTTTTCGCTGGGGTTGGACTGGTTCGTGCTGTCACTGTTTTTCACCGCATTGGTCTTCGTGCCCATCGAACACCTGCTGGCCGTGCGCCCGCATTCGCCCTTGCGGCCGGAATGGCGAACCGATTTGGCGTATTTCTTCCTCAGCCATGTGCTGGTGCAATTCATCCTGATCGCGGTTACCGCCTCTACCCGCACCGTGTCGGCACTGGTTGCCTTCCCGGCGCTGCAGGCGATGATCCAATCGCTGCCGACTTGGCTGCAGTTCGTGCTGGCGGTGTTCGTGGCCGATCTTGCCCAAGCCCTGCTGCATCGCACCTATCACAACCTGCCGTGGCTCTGGCGTTTTCACGCGGTGCACCACTCCAGCCGCCACATGGACTGGCTGGCCGGGTCACGCATCCATCTTCTGGAAATTCTGCTGACGCGCAGCGTGGTGCTGCTGCCGCTGGTGGTGCTGGGGTTCTCCAGCGCCGCCGTCAACGCCTACGTGATTTTGGTGGGCCTGCAGGCCGTGTTGGCCCACGCCAACCTGCGTACCGATTTCGGCTGGCTGGAATACCTGCTGGTCACACCGCGTTATCACCACTGGCACCACGCCCGCCACCGCGACTACATCGACATCAATTACGCCATCCACCTGCCGCTGGTGGACATACTGATGGGCACCTTCCGCCTGCCCCCGCGCGGGCAATGGCCGGAAGAATATGGCGTGATGAAACTCGAAACCGTCCCCACCGGCCTGCTGGCGCAGACGCTGATGCCCCTGCGCAGAAAACGGCTGTTTGAGGCGTATGTGGGGCGGGAGGGGGATGCTTGAGCTGGCTGCCTGCTGGCGCGGCTGCGCACTGAGACAAAATGGGCGCAGGA
>CAUJJG010000102.1 GCA_963205445.1 Pseudomonadota bacterium | reverse complement strand
GTGCAGGCGATCACCGGGTTTTCCCTGCCCAATCCCTGCGTGGACTTGGCCGACGAGGTGGCCATTCGCCAGCGCCACCAGCGCCCGCTGGCCCCGCCCAATCTCGATTTCGCCCACATCGCCAGCACGCTGGATGTGCCGATGCTCGCCCGCCACAGCGCGCTGGGAGATGCCGTGACCGTGGGGTTGTGCTGGTTGGCACTGCAGGAGAAAGGCTGGGTGGAGACCTGACGGCGGCGGCGTAAACCGGGCGTGGTGGAGCGAGAGATCCGCGCAGAACATCGGTCAGAGCGCGACGTCATCGACGCATTTGGCAAAGGCATGTCAGGAATGCGACCGCCAGCGCGTATCCCCGGTACCAACGCCGGAAACGCCATGCACGCACCGCCGCCCGCCCTTGCCGAGTCCCGCCTCACCATGCGACAGCGCATGCGCGAGAACTCGCTGCGCATGCTGAAAGGTCTGGTGCCCAAGGGCAGCGCCATCACGATGGCCTTGGGCGATGCGCAGATGACTGCGGCGCATTTCGAGGAGGCGCTCTGCCGCAACTGCGGCACCGTGCGGACCGAGCCTTATTGCGGGGCCTGTGGTCAGGGCGCGGTGGCCAGGTTTTCGTTCCACGACGTGTTCAACGAGTTCTGGCAGAGCTGGCGGCTGTTCGAGCTGGCCTATGTGCACGCGGCATTGCGCCTGCTGTATGCGCCAGGCCTGATTGCGCGCGAATACGTGCTGGGTGCGCGCAAGCGCCATGTTCACCCGTTGAAATTGCTGCTGTTCGCCGTTGCGCTGCTGGTGGTGGTGCTGGGCCATACCGGCTATCTGACCGCCGGGCAGACCCAGCTGTCGGCGCAGATGCAACAGGTGGCGGACTGGGCACGGTGGTCGTTCAGTCTGGGCTTGTTCGCCATTTGGCTGGCAACCATGGGCGTGCTGCGGCGGCTGCTGCATTACAACCCGGTAGAGCATTTGGTGCTGGCGGTCTATGTGCAGTTCGTGGTGATTGCCCTGAATCTGCTGAACCTGCTGCCGCTGCTGGCCCTGGATTCGGCGCGCTGGGTACCGGTCTGGCGTCAGGCCAACGGGTACTACATGACCCCATTGGAATTGCTGGTGGTGGCGCTGGCCTGCAAGCAGTTTTTCCGCTTGAGCTGGCGCCAGCGCGACCTGCTGCGGCTGGCCGCAGTGCTGGTGCTGTTTTTCGTCACGAAGAAAGCGTTGTTGTTCGGCTACGGCCATTTCATCCAGCAGGTCGTGCTGCGGCACGCCGGTTGACCCTCCTTTGACCAAGGCATCTCCATGAGCATCCAGAGTTTCCACATTTCCCTGCTGACCCTTGCCCTGCTGACGGCCGGCGGGTGCAGCCAAAGCGAACAGGTGGCGCAAAACGTCGCCACGACCGCCGGCATTGCCGCCAGCGACCAAGGCAATTTGGTCGCCGCGCAGATCGCCGACACCCTGCAGGCCTGCTCCTACGATGGGTCGCCGGTACGTTTTGGCATGGGGGGGGAGGCGCCACGTGATTGCCGCGACATGATCGCGCAGGTGATGGCCTTCACCGGCCTGCCGCAAAACTTCGCGGTGACCGAGGCGGATGTGCCAAACGCGGCCGCGGCCATTTTGCTGGACAAGCAGAAGCTGCCGCACCGGGTGATTGCCTTCAATCCGCAATTCATCGAACAGGTGCGGCGCGAGACCGGCGGCAACCCGTGGTCGCCGGTCAGCGTGATGGCGCACGAGGCCGGGCATCATCTGGCCGGGCATACCATCCAGCCCGGTGGCAGCCAGCCGCCGATCGAGCTGGAGGCCGACAAGTTCAGCGGCTTCGTGCTGTACAAGATGGGGGCAAGCCGGGAGGACGCCGCCGCGGCGCTGAATGCCTTGGTGCCGGTGCAGGCACCGGCTGGCAGCACGCATCCGGCGCGCGGGCAGCGCGTGGCGGCGCTGAGCGAAGGCTGGAACCAGGCCTGCGCGCAGACTGGCCGTACCGACTGTGACAGCGGCAGCCCCGGCAGCGCGCCGGCACCCGGTATCGTCAACACCATCGCGCAGTCGCCGGTGAAGCGCGAAAGCGTGGCCGGCACGCAGGCCCCCGCGCCACAGCAGGAGCCGAGCATGCGCGATCCGGCGCCGGAGCCGCTCCCGGCTGCTGCGCCGCCCAGGGAATTGCCGGCGGTGGTGCTGCTGCCCACGCCTGACCCCAAGGCACTGCCGAGCAAGGGCATGCAGTTCATCTACGACGAATTCGGCATCCTCGATCCGACAATCGTGGCCAATTTCGAAAAACAGATGTACGACCACGCCAAGCAATGGGGCGTGGAGATCGTGACCCTGCTGGTCAAGGACCTGCACGGCATGACGGCCGAGGAATACGGCTGGGCGATGATGCGCCAGCTGCGCGTGGGCAAGTTGGACGTGGGCAATGGCGCGGTGCTGGTGATTGCGCCCGAGCAGGTCCAGGCAGCAGCGGTGCTGGGGCCGGGCGTGCAGCTGGAAATGCGCTCGCACGACAAGGGCGCGCAACTCAAGCGCTGGATCGAGCTGGCCTGGCCGCTGTGCAAGAAGAAGAACGCCTGCG
This sequence comes from Pseudomonadota bacterium, assembly GCA_963205445.1. Lineage (GTDB taxonomy): Bacteria > Pseudomonadota > Gammaproteobacteria > Xanthomonadales > Xanthomonadaceae > Thermomonas. The sequence goes on along the minus strand of CAUJJG010000102.1, from coordinate 544 downwards.
GCAACTGGACCGAGAACATGCTGCTGGCCGCCGACCATATCCGTCGCGATACCAACGACTGGGAATGGACGGTGCGCTACCAGAGTCTGGGCGACATCCAGAAGCAGCAAGCACTGGAGAACGAACAGCGCACCAGGCCGCAGGACAGCAAGGTCTGGCACAAGATCGTCCGCTTCAGTGGCACCGTGGTGGACCTGTCGCCACAGCCGGGCAACAAGGCGGCGTTCGTCAATACCGCCAAGACCGAAGACGGCAAGAAGGCCGTGCATGTGCGCAGCGCCGAAGGCCTGACCGTGATGCTCTATCTGGATCCGCGCACCGAAGCGCTGATGCCGGGCGGCGCATTGCGGGAGGGGCAGCGCTATGTCTTCATCGGCCGCGAGTCTGGCTTGTCGCCTAACCCGAAGGACACGCAGGCCATTGATCTGCTCAGCTACGTCCTGGCGCAATGAGCACGCCAGCAGCGGGCCCGGCCGCACCTGATCGCCTGCCATGGATGGCGGCGCTGTTCACCGCCGTGCCGATGCTGGCAGTGGCCGGATTC
>CAUJJG010000101.1 GCA_963205445.1 Pseudomonadota bacterium | reverse complement strand
GCGCGGTACAGGGCTGCATCGGCTTCGGCCAGCAGGGCGTCGATGTCGCCGCCTGCAAATGCGGAGGCCAGGCCGATGCTGACGGTGACCGGGATGCGGGTGTCCTTGAACGCAACCGGGGCGGAAGCCACGGCCTCACGCAGGCGATCGGCGACGGTGGCGGGTTCGCCGTGTTGGGTTGCATCAAGGAGGACGATGAATTCCTCGCCGCCCCAGCGCCCTAGCAGGGCGCCTGCGGGCAGGGCATCGCGCATCCGGTGGGCAACTTCGCACAGCACCGCATCGCCGGCCTGATGGCCGTGGCTGTCGTTGATGCGCTTGAAGTGGTCCAGGTCCAGCAGCATCACGCTCAGCGGCTCCGGCATCCGCCCCAGGCGCTCGTCGAGCGTGCGCGTGGCCGCATGCCGGTTGGCCAGGCCGGTGAGGGCGTCCGTGTTGGCCACACGCTGCAGTTCATCACGGCTGTCACGCAGGGCGTTGCGATGACGCAGCGTGCTGCGGTAGCGGGCGTAGAGCAGGCCGGCGATCACCAAGACCGTTGCCAGTACCGTGAAAAGTGCCACACCCATCACGCGCTGGCGGTTCAGGCGCAACGCCTGGATGTCGTTGTCACGCTGCAGCAGTTGCCGCTCGGCTTCTGCCCGTTCGCTGGCAAGGCTGGCTTCGAGCAGGGCGATTCGGCGTGCGGCAACGTCGATCGCCAGTTCCTTGTCCAGCTTCTGGTGGGCTTTGCGGGTGGCGAAGGCACTGGCTGCATCCCCTGTGCGAAGCTGCAAGTCGGACAGCAGGTCCAGCAGGGCGCGCTCCAGAATGCGGTCGCCCAGTTTGCGAACATTGGCCAGGACTTTATCGGCCTGTTGCAGGGCCTGTGAGGTGCGGTCGCGTGCTGCCAGAACCCGCAAGCGGGCCATGTCGACCAAGGTCTTGTCGCGCACCGCCACGTGGTCATACGACGCACTGGCTTTTTCGACCCAGCGTTCCGCATCGTCGATGTTGCCTTGCTGCAGGCGCAGCTCGGCCATGCGGGTAAAGGCATTGACCTTGTTGGGGTGGCTGCCCGAGCGTTCGGCCAGCTGTACGGCCTGTTGGCCGTGATGGTCGGCCTCTTTCAATTTCTCGAGTTTGGTGAACGCGCCGATCAGTTCGCCGTGCAAGGCGATCGCCTCGCGACGGTTGCGCTCTTCGACGTAATCCAGCGCTTCCAGCAGATAGCGGCTGGCCAATTCCTCGTCGTCCAGATTGCGATACAGCACGCCCAGCATGCGCAGGCTGCGCGCCGTTTCGCCCTTGTCGCCGGCCTTGCGGGATATCGCCAATGCTTCGGTATGCAGGGCGACGGCATCGGAGAAACGGCCGGTACGGCCATCCAGGTTGCCGATGGAATTGAGCTCGCGCGCTTCCATCGAGGGGTCCCCGAGTGCGCGGAACAGGGTGCGTGATTGCACGAACAGGTCGCGCGCCCTGTCGAAGTGGCCCAGCTTGCGCTCCAGCACGCCGCGCTCGTGCAGCAGGGTCGCCTGCCAGCGCTTGTCGGCGTTGGCGTCGACCATGGCCTGCATCTTGGTCAGCACGGCTCGGGTCTGCTCCGACTGGCCGCGGTTGACCAGGATCGTGGACAGCCGCACCAGTGCCTCAAAACGCAGATACGGCAAATTCAGGGCGTCAGCCTGCGCAATGGCGCGATCAAGGCCCGCCAGCGAGGCTTCCGCATGTTCCTGATCGTTGGCGAACTCGGCTTCCGCCAACGTGGCCCAGGCGCGGACGACGGGGTCCTTGGCGGTGGCCCGCAGGCGGGCGGCTTCCGCTTCCAGCTGTGCCGCCGTGCGGTTCTGGTCGGCGCGCAGGGCGGCGATGGCTTTGGGTTCGGTGGGATTGGCTGCGAACACCGTGAAGACAGGCAGCAGCCCCAGCAACAGTGCGGCGAGGCACTGCCGTAAACGAGCGCTCAGCAGCCGGATGTCGCGCACAGGCCTGTCAGGTTCCGGAAGGATGCCCCAGCATGCCAGAGTTGCACCGGGGAGCGAAGCCGCGTTCGCCTGCACCCGGTGTGTCGTCATCGCGTGGGGCCACCTGCCTGCGCAGGGCCCTGTTGCGGTCAGAAGGCCCAGCGGGCCACCAGCTGGAGGCTGCGGCCAGCGCTTTCGGTTTCCAGTTCGTATTCCTTGTGGCTGCGGTCCAGTTGGTCGGCAAGGGTATTGAACTTGTCGAAGAATTCGTCCTTCGAGGCATCCAGCAGATTGTTGGCACTCAGGCGGACGGCAAACCGGTCGCCGAAGCGCTTTTCGATGAAGGCGTCCAGCTCGCCGCCATAGCGGATCAGCACTTCCTCGCCCAGCAGGCGTTCACGGGCGTCGCCCTGCCTGCGGTAGGTCATGCCGAAGCTGGCCGCAAGGCCCGGCAGATCCTGGATGAAGCCGACGTTGTAAACCGAACGCGCCTGATTGTTGAAGCGGCGGCGGCCCATGAAATCGTCCACGCGTGAATCCACCCAGGACCAGTTCAGGAAAATGCCGGTGTTTTCCAGACCGAACAGCGTGAGCGGGGTGGACAGGTCAAGCTCCACGCCCCAGACCTTGCCCTCACCGACGTTGGCCGAGGTGTACAGCCAGCTCTCCGCGGGCACTTGCGCCATTGCGTCGGCCAGATCGACGGCGTCGCCATCGTCGATCATGCCTGCCCAGACATCCTCCATTTCCTTGCTGGGTGTGCCGGAATTGACGATCTCGATGAGATTGCTCACATCCCGCCAGAAGGCGTTCAGGCCGATGACGCCGTGCCGCCCGATGCGATGCTCGAACCCGAGGTCGATGCCGTTGGCCGTTTCCTGCGCCAGCTTCGGGTTACCGATGTAGTCGTTGTCGCCGTACTCGCCGTCGTGCAAGGCCGGGATCAGTTCGTTGAAGTTGGGGCGCTTGACCGTGCGGGCCAGTGACAGGTGGATGCGGTTGGCCGAGTTCAGGTCCCAACGCAGGCTTACCGACGGCAGCAGCGTGCGCGCATTTTGCGTGACGCGCCCCGGGCCTTCCCCATCTTCGTGATGGGTTACCTCGGTCCGTGTCGTCTCGTACCGCAAGCCGGTTTCCCATGCCAGTGCGCCATGCGTGCCACTGAGCATCAGGTAGGGGTCAAGGCGTCGTTCATCGATCGTCGATGCCAACCTGCTGTCCAGTGTGTAATTGGCCGGGAATTGCGGCACCTGGCCTTCGGAAGTGGCCTCCCATTCGTGGAAGGAGAGCAGGCTTTCGCGTTTTTTTCGGCGGTAGTCCATGCCGAACTCCAACTCGGCAAAACCGGTGGGGCGTGCATGCGACATTTTGAAGCCGGTTTCAACATCCTTGGCGGATACGGCCTCTGCCTCGTAGGTCGTTTCCTTCCACTTGGCGCCGCTCACGCTCCACTGGTCGTCGAAATGCGCGCCCGCACTCTCGTACACCTCCTCGCCCTCGATCGTGGCTTGCGTGTTCCTGAAGCCGGCATGCTGCAATTGCACTTCGGTGCGCCCGCCGGCCATGTCAAACGCGTATTCGATGCCGATGCCGTGGTTGGTCTGGTCGTATGGGTCCAGCCCCGGCACGCGAATGTTCTGGGTCTTGTTCTTTTTCAGTTTTTCCTCGAACGACACCTCGGTCACGTCGCGTTCTGTCTTGACGTAGAAGCCGTCGATGCTCAGCCGCCCGTTTTCGCCGATGTCGGCCACCCAGGACAGATTCCCGGAAAGGTCGCGGCCATCTTTCACCTCGGTTTGGTCCTCCCAGCTGACCTTGTTCTGCAAGGTGGGGTTGCTGAACCGGTCGGAGCGTTTTTCCTTGCGGCGATAGCGGTCCTGCAGATTGATGCCCGCCAGGAGGCGGCCACCGGCAAACGCGCCGGACGTCACGGCGCCGAACGTGGGGTTGATTGCATCGTCATACCAGCGGTTCACCCCCAGGCGCACATAGCTGCCGTCGAACTTGTAGGCATCGCGCAGCACGATGTTGATCGCGCCGGCGACCGCATCCCCACTGCGGTTTGCGCTGGCGCTGCGCTTGATCTCGATGTGGTCCACCATTTCGGCAGGGATGCGGTCAACGTAGAACGAGCGGTCATCCCCCGCGCCGGGCACTTTCTTGCCGTTGACCAGCACCTGGGCATAGCCGCCGCCCAGGCCGCGCAGCTGCACGCCGTCGTATTCCATGATGTCGCTGCCAACGAAGCCTACGCCCGGCAGGCGCTTGAGCATGTCACCCACGGTGGCAGGTTCGAAACGCTGGAAATATTCGAGGTCATACACCAGGGTTGGGTCGATGTCCTGGGCGCGGTCGCGATAAACGATTTCGCCCTGCACCACCACCTTGCCCAGGTCCTTGGTGACATCGGCATCGCCTTCCGAGGGGCCTGGGGCGCTTTGCGCAAGCGCCGGAGTGGCGAGTGACAAGGCAAGGAGTGTGGCGCCGGAAAGGGCGAGGGCGAGCGGATGCTTCTTCATGCAATGCAGGGCCAGTATCAGGGTCTGGCAAGCTTCGGGCCGATACATGGCGAAGGCATGGCGCCCATGTGACGGTTCGGAGACGGTCAGCGCTTGCGCAACATCCATGCAATATCCGGCTGGTAGAACGCCAATCTCCCTTTGCAGACTTTTTGCACTTCCATGACCAGGATTCCCAAGCGTGTCGCGTTGCTGTTGCCTTTCACCTTGCTTGTCGCATGCGCGTCCATGCCACGAGGCGCCGATCGGGAGCCGGACCACCAAGGCGGCGGCGACCCGCTGCTGGCACAGGCGGGCATTCCGCATGTGGTGGTGGCGGAGGCCTTTCTGACGCCGATGACACCAAAGGACAATGTGGATTCGCCCGCACTCTGGGTGGGGCCTGATGGCAAGCCCCTGCTGCTGGCCACCGCCAAGGCCACTGGGCGCTTGATGACCTATGACGGCGAGACGGGAGCGGCCTTGGCGGCGGTGGGGCGGGAGGGCAAGGGGGCTGGCGAGTTCGATCGCCCCAATGGCATCTTCACCATTGACGATCTGGTGTTCGTGGTCGAGCGTGACAATCGTCGGGTTCAGGTGTTGCGGGCGCCGGAGATGACGCCGCTGGGCAGCTTCGGGCAAGACGCCCTTCAACAGCCCTACGGGATTTGGCTGCGCCGCGACGGGCAGGGGCGTTATGACGTGCTGGTCACCGATGCCTACATGCAGGGGGAGGATGCCAACGGCAACGAAATTCTGCCGCCATTGTCACAGCTGGACCGCAGATTGCGCCGCTATCGGGTGGAGGTGGGCAGCGCGGCGCTGCATGCGCAGTGGGTCGGCAATGTGGGGGATGTCAGCGCAGAAGGTGCCATTCGCATTCCCGAATCCGTTTGGGGGGACCCGGCACAAGACAGGCTGATGATCGCCGAGGAAGACACGCGCACAGGTACGCGGGTGCGGGAATATGACATGTCAGGCCGCTACCGTGGCCGTGATGTGGGGGCCGAGTATTTCAAAGCCCAGGCCGAAGGGATCGCGTTGTGGCAGTGCGCGGATGGGAGCGGCTACTGGATCACCACGGACCAGTTCAAGGACCGCAGCCTGTTTCATCTCTGGGACCGCCGAAGCCTGACCCATGTGGGGGCCTTTGCTGGCCAGGTCGTGGCCAATACAGATGGCGTCTGGCTGCACCAAGGGGCAACGGCTCGCTTCCCGGAAGGCGTGTTCTTTGCTGTGCATGACGACATGGGGGTGGGCGCGTTCGATTGGCGCGACATCGCCAAGGCACTGGGCTTGCCCCGCTGCCCGCAGTGAGCCGGAAACGCAAGGGGCCCGCACATGGGCGGGCCCCTGGGGGAGCAACTGCGTGGGGGGCGATCAGCCGGCCCGCGGGCCTTCCAGAATGGCGCGCTTGACCACATCCACCACCAGCTTCAGCTCGTCCTTGGTGACGGCGAACTGCGGGGTGAAGCGCAGTGAATTCTCGCCGCCGTGGATCACGCCGACACCGTGCTCGCGCATCCACTCCTCGGTGGAACCTGCGCCGTAGCCCTTGAATTCCTTGGTCAGCTCGCAGGAGAACAGCAGCCCGGTGCCCTGCACCTTGACGATCGGGCCACCCAGCTCGTTCTTGAGCGCTTCCAGCAGGGCAATGGCATCGCGGCCGCGGTCTTGGATGTTGGCGCGCAGCTCCGGCGTCAGCGAGGCCAGCACGGTGCAGGCCACGTCCAGCGCACGCGGGTTGGCGGTCATGGTGTTGCCGTACAGGCCGCGCTTGTAGATGCCGGCGGCGCGCTCGCCCACCGCCAGCACCGACAGCGGGTATTGGCCGGCGTTGAGCGCCTTGGAATAAGTCTCCATGTCCGGCGCGGCCGCGTTCTCGAAACCGGGGTAGTCGACGATCGACAGGTAGCCGGTGGCGCGCAGGCCGGCCTGGATCGAGTCCACCAGCAGCAGGCTGCCGTGGGCGGCGGTCAGCTCGCGGGCGAGGTTGTAGAAGGCCACCGGCACGCTGCGGCCGGGGTCGCCTTCGCCCATCACCGGCTCCAGATACATGGCCTGGATGAACCAGCCGTTGGCATCGGCGTCGGCAAAGGCCTGGCGCAACGCGGCCTCGTCATACGGCGGGATGACCAGCGTGCTGTCCTCGTTGCGGTAGCTGGCCAGGTACCGGGTGTAGGTCTTGCGGCTGGAGTCGGAATACAGCGCCGGTGCCTCGGTGCGGCCGTGGAAGGCGCCCTTGACCACGAGACGCTTGATCGCCTTGCCGGCGTGGCGGGCACCGGGGTCGGTCAGGGTCTTGGCGTTGGCATCGACGATGCGCGAAGCCAGCGACACCGACTCCGAACCGGAGTTCAGGCACATGAAGGCGGTGTACGGACAGCCGCCGCGGGTCTGGCCGATCTCCTTGCGCATGGCATTGGCAAAGCGCAGCTGCGACACGTTCGGGGTCATGATGTTGGCCATCGACTGCGGCTTGGCCATGGTGTCGATCACCGCCTGCGGCGCGTGGCCGAGGCCGAGCATGCCGTAGCCGCCGGTGTCGTACAGCACCGCGCCCTTCAGAGTGACGATCCACGGGCCACGTGCGGTCAGGGCCACGTAGGGGTTGGCGGCGTCGGCGGCGTAGAAGTTGACGAAGCCGGCCTGCACCTGCGCGGCCTGGGCATCCTCATCCAGCGCCAGCAGTTCGGGGAACTCGGCGGCAACCGCGGCATAGTCCTGCGCGGCGGCCACGATGGCTGCGCCCAGCTGCGGGTCACGCGCGGCGAAGTCGAGGATGGTGGCGTCGTCCAGGCCGCTGGTGCGGGCCTTGCCGTGGGCACGCAGCGGGGCGAGGGTGTCGATCAGGTGCATAGGGGGTCTCCCGTCCGGGGCCGTGCCGCAAGATGGGCGGCAGGCGAAACACGACATTATGACGGGATTGCTGTCATTCGGTAGGTCGGATTCGACTCGAACGCCGAGCATAATGGGCGAATTGACGTTATGATCTGGCGATATGCGAATTTCTGCTGCCGACGAACTCTTGCTGTCCTTGCTGCGCGAGGATGCCCGCGCCGCCACCGCAGACATTGCCCGACGCTTGGGCCTGTCGCGGACCACCGTGCAAAACCGCATCGCCCGGCTGGAACAGCAGGGCGTGATTCGCGGCTATACCGTCCGCGTCGATGACGAGCTGGAGCGCAGCCGCATCCGCGCCCACATCATGATCACCCTGCGGCCCAAGCAGATGCAGTCGGTGGTCAAGGCCCTGCAGGCGATGCACGAGGTGCGGGTGCTGTATTCGGTCAGTGGTGGCCACGACCTGATCGCGCTGGCGGTGACCGCCAGCGTGGGCGAAATGGACGTGCTCACCGACCGCATCGGCGCCATCGATGGGGTGGAGCGCACCAATTCCTCCATCATCCTGTCGACCAAGTTCGAGCGTTGATGCGCCTTACAATGAGCGGTTCCCTGCGGTCGTCGTTACCTTGAAAACCTCCGATTTCCACTACGATCTGCCGCCCGAGCTGATCGCCCAGGCGCCGCTGCCCGAGCGCTCCGCCAGCCGCCTGCTGCACGTGCCGGCCGCCGACTCGCTGGCCGACCTGACGGTGCGCGACCTGCCGGCGCTGCTGCAGCCCGGCGACCTGCTGGTATTCAACGACACCCGGGTGATCCCGGCGCGGCTGTTCGGTGCCAAGGCCACCGGCGGCCGGGTGGAGATTCTGATCGAGCGCCTGCTGGCGGGCAACGAGGCGCGGGCGCAGCTGGGGGTGAGCAAGCCGCCGCAGCTCGGCAGCCGGATCGCGCTGGACGCCGGCGGCGAGGCCGAGGTGTTGGAACGCGAGGGCGAGGGCTTCTGGCGGCTGCGCTTCCACGTCGATGGCGCGCTCGAGGCCTGGCTGCAACGCGCCGGCCAGCTGCCGCTGCCGCCCTATATCGAGCGCCGTCCCGACGCCGCCGACGGCGAGCGCTATCAGACCGTGTTCGCACGCGAAACCGGCGCGGTCGCCGCGCCCACCGCCGGCCTGCATTTCGATCAGGCGTTGCTGGCGGCGCTGGCCGCGCGCGGGGTCGAGTGCGGGCACGTCACCCTGCACGTCGGCGCCGGCACCTTCCAACCGGTGCGGGTGGAGGACGTCCACAGCCATCGCATGCACAGCGAATGGATCAACGTCGGCGCCGAGCTGGTGGCCAAGGTCCGCCGCACCCGCGCCGCCGGCGGCCGGGTGGTCGCGGTTGGCACCACCGTGGTGCGCGCGCTGGAGAGCGCGATGGTGGACGGGCAGCTGCTGCCGTTCGCCGGCGATACCCGCATCTTCATTTTCCCCGGCTACAGGATCCGCAGCGTGGATGCGCTGCTGACCAATTTCCACTTGCCCGAATCGACCCTGCTGATGTTGGTCTCGGCGTTTGCGGGCAAGGACCGGGTGTTTGCCGCATACGAACACGCAGTGCGTGAGAAGTACCGCTTTTTCAGCTATGGCGATGCAATGTTGCTGTGGCCGCAGGAGACCCCGGCATGAGCCGCATGCAGTTTCAGCTGCTGAGCACCGACGGCGCCGCCCGCCGCGGCCGCATTACCTTCCCGCGTGGCGTCATCGAGACCCCGGCGTTCATGCCGGTGGGTACCTATGGCTCGGTCAAGGGCGTGCTGCCGCCGCAGATCAAGGAGCTGGGCGCGCAGATCATTCTCGGCAACACCTTCCATCTGTTCCTGCGGCCGGGCTTGGAGGTGATCGAAGCCCATGGCGGCCTGCACGGCTTCGCCCGCTGGGATGGGCCGATCCTGACCGACTCCGGTGGCTTCCAGGTGTTCTCGCTGGCGCACCGGCGCAAAATTACGGAAGCCGGCGTCACCTTCGCCGCGCCCACCGATGGCCGCAAGGTGTTTCTGGGGCCGGAAGAGTCGATGCACATCCAGAAGGTGTTGGGCAGCGACATCGTGATGATCTTCGACGAATGCCCGCCGGTGAACGACAAGCACGGTCAGCCGGTGCACAAGCGGGTGGTTGAAACCTCGATGGCGCTGTCGCTGCGCTGGGCCGAGCGCAGCAAGCGTGCGCACGAGGGCAATGACGCCGCGCTGTTCGGCATCGTCCAAGGGGGCGTGCATCATGATTTGCGCACGCAGTCGGCTGCGGGCCTTCAGCAGATCGGGTTCGATGGTTACGCCATCGGCGGGCTTGCGGTGGGCGAAACCGAGGACGAGCGCAACACCATGCTCGACCACACCTGTCCGCAGCTGCCCGGCGACCGACCGCGCTATCTGATGGGGGTGGGGCGGCCGGAGGACCTGGTCGAGGCGGTGGCGCGCGGGGTCGACATGTTCGACTGCGTGATGCCCACCCGCAATGCCCGCAATGGCCATTTTTTCACATCCACCGGGGTGATCCGCGTGCGCAACGCGCAATACGAACACGACCTGCGGCCCATTGAGGAGGGCTGCGACTGCGTGGCCTGCGCCGGAGGTTTTTCGCGCAGCTATCTGCGCCACCTGGACCGCTGCAACGAGATGCTGGCGCCGATGTTGGGCACCCTGCACAACCTGCGTTATTACCAGCGGCTGATGGCGCAGATGCGCGCCGCCATCGCGGCGGGAACTTTTGCCGACTTCCGCGAGTCCTTTTACGCGGCGCGGCAGGCCGCCTGAGCCCCGCGTCGTCGCCCGGGGGATGGCAAGGGCAAGGCATGGCATAATCCCCGGCTGGCTTCGGCTGCCCCTTTCGTTTTCGCTGACACGGATTCCCGATGAACCCGCTTGAATTCCTGCTCGATCTGATCGTCCCCGTTGCTCATGCCCAGACTGCGGCAGCCCCGGCTGCGGCCCCCGGCGGGATGATGTCCTCGCTGCTGTTCCCGGTCATCCTGATCGCGATCATGTACTTCCTGATGATCCGCCCGCAGATGAAGCGGCAGAAGGAGCACCGTTCGATGCTCGACAAGCTGGCCAAGGGGGATGAGGTCATCACCAGTGGCGGGATTGCCGGTGTCGTCGTGGGTTTGGGTGAAAGTTTCATCACCGTCGAAGTCGCCAGCGGCGTGCAGCTGCGGGTGCAGAAGGGCGCCATCGCCAGCGTTTTGCCCAAGGGCACGCTGAAGTCCGCCTGATCCTTTCCATGTAGCAATCGGCGCACGTCCGGAACGGCGTGCGCGGGGTAGTGCGATGCTCGAATATTCCCGGCTCAAATACTTGATCATCCTGCTGGTGCTGGCGCTCAGCGTGTTGTACGCGGCGCCCAATGCTTTCCCGCAGGATCCGGCCGTTCAGGTCACCGCCAACCGCGGCACCAAGGTGGATGCCGCACTGAAGGCCCGTGTCGAAGACGTGTTGAAGAAAGGCGGGGTGGCCACCGTCGGCGTGGAGCTGGAAGAAGACGGCAATCTGCTGGTGCGTACCGGCAGTGACGAGGCGCAGGCCAAGGCCGCCCAGCTGATGCGGGAGACGCTGGGCAGCGGCTTCGTGGTGGCACTGAATCAAGCCACCACCGTGCCGCGCTGGATGGAAAAACTGGGCGCCAAGCCGATGTTCCTGGGTCTTGACCTGCGTGGTGGCGTCTATTTCCTGATGCAGGTCGACAGGAAGGCGGCACTGGACAAGCGGTTCGAGGCGACGGCCGAGGATATCCGCGGCTTGCTGCGCGACAACCGCATCCGCTACGTTTCGGTCGATCCGGCGGCTGGCAATCGCGTGGTGGCCAAGCTCGGTGCCGGTCAGGATGATGCCAAGGCGCGTCAGCTGATCGTTCGCGACATGCCGACCTACCGGATCGACGGTGAGGGGGAAACCATCTCGGTGGAGATCCCGCAGGCCGAGCTGGACAAGATGCTGACCGATGCCGTGCAGCAGAACATCGGTACGCTGAGCAACCGCATCAACGAGCTGGGCGTGGCCGAGCCCATCATCCAGCGTCAGGGCGCCGACCGCATCGCGGTGCAGCTGCCAGGCGTGCAGGACACCGCCCAGGCCAAGCGCATCCTTGGCGCCACCGCAACGCTGGAGTACCGCGGCGTGGTGGATGGCAATGCCATCGAGGCCCGTGACACCGGCAATGTCCCGCCGGAAGCACGTATCTACTACCGCAAGGAAATCGGCCCCGATGGCAAGCCGCTGCCCGTGCTGCTGAACAAGCGCGTCATTGCGTCCGGCGAGCAGTTGCAGGGGGCATCGTCGCTCTTCGATTCACGGTCTGGCACCCCAGCCGTGAGCGTGCGCCTGAACGCCATTGGCGGCCAGCGCATGTTCGACTTCACCAGCGCCAACGTCGGCAAGCCGATGGCCGTGGTCTACATCGAGCGCATCCCCGAAGTGAAGATCGTGGATGGCAAGGAGGTCCGCACCACGCGCATCAATGAGCAGGTGATCTCGGTGGCCACCATCCAGAGCACCTTCAGCAAGGAATTCCAGACCACCGGCCTTGAAAGCATGAAGTACGCCGCCGATTTGGCCCTGCTGCTGCGCGCCGGCTCGCTGGCAGCGCCGATGGATTTCGTCGATGAACGCACCATCGGCCCCAGCCTTGGCAAGGAAAACATCGAACGCGGCCTGCTGGCAGTGGGTTTTGCCTTTACTTTCGCCTTGGTCTTCTTCCTGGTTTATTACCGTGTATTCGGCCTCATCACCTGTCTGGCGCTGCTGATCAACCTGCTGATGGTGTTTGCGCTGATGTCGATGCTTGGCGCCACCATGAGCTTGCCGGGTCTGGCCGGCATCGCACTGACCGTGGGCATGTCGGTGGACGCCAACGTGCTGATCAACGAGCGCATCCGTGAGGAGCTGCGGATCGGATTGCCGCCACAAAAAGCCATCGCGGAAGGTTATGACCGCGCTTCCGGCACCATTCTCGATGCCAACGTCACGGCTTTCCTTGCGGGCCTCGCCATGTTTGCCTTCGGCAGCGGTCCGCTGAAGGGCTTCGGCATGACCACCATGCTGGGCATCATCACCTCGGCCTATACCGCTGTCTCGGTCTCGCGCGGCATCGCCACGCTGATCTACGGCGGCAAGCGCAAGCTGAAGTCGGTTGCGATTTAAGGAGCACGCAAGATGAAACCGTTCAATGTGTTCCCCTACGACAGCAACATCGATTTCATGCGCATGCGCTGGGTGTCGATGGCGATCGCCGTGCTGCTGATGGTGGTCTCCATCGGTGCGATGGCGACGCGCGGCTTCAATTTCGCGCTGGATTTCACCGGTGGCGTCGGCGTGGAGTTGCGTTATGACAAGGCGCCCGACGTGGATGCCGTGCGTGACCGGCTTGAAGCGGCTGGCTTCCACGGCGCCCAGGTGCAGAATTTCGGCAGCGGCAATGATCTGCTGGTGCGCTTGCAGGCCGATGGCAAACAGGAAGGCGGGGCAGATCAGGCCAGCAGCATCGGTGATGCGGTGGCCAAGGCTGCGTCAGAGACGGGAAATCCAGCGAGCAAGCGCAGCAGCTCGGTGATCAGCGCCCAGGTCGGCAAGGATCTGGCCCTGAACGGGATGTACGCGGTGCTGTTCGTGATCATCGGCTTCCTGTTCTACATCTCGCTGCGGTTCGAGAAGAAGTTCGCGATCGCCGCGATCCTCGGCACCATGCATGACGTGTTGATCTGCGCCGGCTGGTTCGCAGTCAGTGGCCACGAGTTCGACCTCAACGTGCTGGCGGGCATCCTGTCGGTGATGGGCTTCTCGATCAACGACACCATCGTGGTGTTCGATCGCGTCCGCGAGAACTTCCGCAGTCTGCGCGCGGACCCGGTGGAGATCCTCAACAAGTCAGTCAACCAGACCCTGTCGCGCACCGTCATCACCTCGTTCGTGGCGTTCCTCACCGTGCTGGCGCTGTACCTGTACGGCGGCGATTCGCTCAAGGGCATGGCCGAGTCGATGATGATCGGCATCGTGGTTGGCACCTTGTCCTCGATCTTCATCTCCGGCGCACTGCTGACCATGGGCCCGCTGCGGGTCAGCAAGCAGGACCTGATGCCGAAGGCGAAGGATCAGGCGGAGCTGGCGCGCCGGCCCTGAGTTGCAGGCTTTGCGCCACAACAAGAAGGCCGCGCATTGCGCGGCCTTCTTGTTGGTTGGGCTTGCAGAGATGAAAGCCGCTTGACCCCAGACCGGGGCAAGGCCTCGTGGCCTGCTATCTGTTGACCGACGCGCGGCAGGCGTTCAATTGAACGCGGCGGCGTAGCCGGATTGCACGATGATTTTCTGCAGCTCAGCGCTGAGCTTGAGGTTGCCGGCCACCAGCTGGCGGCCATGGATCCCGCGCACGTCCATGGGGCCGGTCTGGCTGCCCTTGAAGTCGCAGACGCGGCCGCCCGCTTCGCGCACCAGCAGGACACCTGCGGCGATGTCCCAAGGCTTCACGCCGGCCTCGAAGTAGCCATCGCTGCGGCCGCAGGCCACATAGGCCAGGTCCAACGCGGCCGAACCTGTGCGGCGGATGTCCTCGACGTTGCGCAGCAGTTCGCGCAGGCATTCCAGCTGCGCCGGCGCACGCTCGCGCTCGCGCGGGGGGAAGCCGGTGGCCAGCATCGCGCCGTCCAGGTCCTTGCGCTCGGAGACGCGGATGCGACGATCGTTGAGCACGGCGCCACTGCCGCGGCTGGCGGTGAACAGCTCATTGCGCAGTGGGTCGAAGATCACGCCATGCTGCACTTCGCCGTTCTCGACCATGGCGATCGAGACGCACCAGTGCGGGAATCCGTGCAGGTAATTGCTGGTACCGTCGAGCGGGTCGATCACGAACAGCGCGCCCCCCTTTTTGCCCTGTGCACCGCTTTCTTCGCCCAGAAATGCGGCATCGGGATAGGCCCGACGCAGTTCTTTGATCACCGCCTGCTCGGCTTGCTCATCCACCTCGCTGGCGTAGTCCAGCCGGTCTTTCTCGATGACGTTGATCGCATCGAGGCGGTTCATGTTGCGCAGCAGGACGTTGCCTGCGGAACGGGCGGCCTTGACCATGACGGTAACGACGGGTTTTTGCATGGGAAAAGCGCCTCGAACGAGATGAGGGAAGGGGAATGACGGCGGGAAAGAACATTTCCGGCGCGGGGCCGGACGGCGAAGTTTACCATTGGCGCATGAATGCACCCTTGAATCCATCGGCGGGTTTCGCCGATCACCTGCGGATCGTCTTGGTTGGCACCCAGCATCCCGGCAATATTGGCTCGACAGCACGTGCGATGAAAACCATGGGGCTGTCGCGTCTGGTGCTGGTGGCACCCGAGAAAGCCCCCGATCGGGACACCCAGGCGATGGCCGCCGGAGCGGACGACCTGGTCGCGGCTGCGCCGGTCTTTGACACGCTGGCCGAGGCTGTGGCCGACTGCCGCTGGGTATTGGGTGCCACGGCCCGCAACCGGCGTATCCAGCTGGAGCCGCTGCACCCGCGGGAGGCTGCAGCCCGGGCGGTGGCCGCTACCGCCAGCGGGCCGGTGGCGCTGGTGTTCGGCCGCGAACGGACGGGTTTGACCAACGAGGAGCTGCAGCTTTGTCATGCGGCGGTCCACATCCCCTCTGATCCGGACTTCAGCTCGCTCAATCTGGCCGCAGCGGTTCAGGTGTTGAGCTACGAGCTGCGTTGCGCATTGCTGGGCGAGGCCAGTCTGCCCGCTGCAGAGGCGCGTACGCTGCCGCCTGGCGAGGGGGTTGCCTCGCACTCGGAACTGGAGGGGTTGTTCGGGCAGCTGGCCGAAACGCTGGAGCAGATCGATTTCCACAAGGGGCGAGCGCCGGCGTCGGCAATGCGAAAGCTGCGCAGGCTGTTCCTGCGTGCCAATCTGGACAGCGGCGACGTGCGCCTGTTGCGCGGCGTACTGGCGGATGCGCAGAGGATGGCGCGGCTTGCAGGCGAGGGCGCCGGCGACGCAAAAATCGGTTAGCCTTCCGGCAGTGTCGTGTCGTTGGTGATGGATCGAGCCCATGCGTCGCATGTTGCCCCTGCTGGTCTGGTTGTCATGCCTGCTGCTGGCTTGGGGGACATCCACACAGGCCCAGACGGCTGCGGCCAGGGAGGATGCCGGGGTTTTGGTGTTCGGACGAGTCAGTGACGACCCCAAGGCCCATTACGACCAGCTCAAACCCATGCTGGATTACGTGATCCCGAAAATGGCCTCGGTGGGTATTCGCAGTGGCCGCATCCTGATGGCCAAGGATCTGCAGCAGATGTCCAGCTACTTGCGGCGTGGCCGCGTGGACTGGATCAACGAGACCGGCGGCAATGCGGCGGTTCTCGAATCCCGCAATGTTGCTCGTTCGTTCCTGATCACCGAGCGCGACGGCGTCACCCGTTACCACAGCCTGTTTTTCGTTCGGCGTGACAGCCCCATCCAGCGCTTGGAAGATCTGGCAGGGCACAGCGTTGCCTTCCAGAGCCCATATTCCACCAGTGCGTATTACCTGCCGGCCGCGCAATTGCTTGAGGAAGGGCAGAAGCTGGAATTGCTGCTTTCCCCGATGGACAAGCCTGCCACCGATCGCGTGGGTTACGTGTTTGCCCGAACCGAGCTGAACATCACCACGTGGGTGCACAAACAGCTTGTCGATGCGGGCGTACTGAGCAACCTCGATTGGGTGAATCCGCAACGGGTGCCGCCGGCATTCGCTCAGGACTTCAAGATCATCGGCCGTACTGAAGACGTGCCGCGGGCGCTGATGATGGCGCGGACGGGGATGGACCCGAAGGTGCAGGCGAAATTGCATGAAGTGTTGATGGCGGCCTCGCATGACCCGGATGCAGGTGAAGCGCTGCGACGTTTCATGGGGACGGCGCGTTTCATTCCGATTGGCGCAGAGGACAAGCGCGCGCTGGAGCGGTTGGCCAAGGGCGTGCAACGTGTTCGGTTGGAGGTCGAATGAAGAGGGCGGGCTTGGGGCTGCAGTCGCGCTTCCAGCTGGCCATTTTGGTGCTGCTTGGGTTTGTTGCGTTGATGCTGGCGTTGCTCTGGTACCGGCAGACGGTCAGCCAGCAGGAAGTGATCGAGATCAGTCGCCAAAGCACCCATGCCCTGTTGGCCGAACAGGTGCGGATCAGTGGCGAGGCCCAGGTGCGGCAACTGGCCGAGGCCCTTGCCAACCCGCTGTATTACTTCGATCTCGATGCGGTGGGCACCCTCGCGCGGGCCGCCTTGCGCGGGCCGGATGTCGAATACGTGTTGGTGTACGACGAAAACGGCCGCATCCTGCACGACGGGTCTGGTGATATCCCGGCCTTCGGTCAACCGATGAATGACCCGCTCGCCAAGGAGGTGGCCACGGCCAAAGGGCCGCATACGCGGCAGGTGGGCGAGCTTTTGGATGTCTCCAGCCCGGTCACGATCGGAGACGAGCGGCTGGGTGGTGTCCGCATTGGCTACGCATTGGCTGCGATGACGCGGAGCGAAGATCAGGCCGTGGAGGCCTTGGGGACGCGATTCGGTGAGGTCAATCGACGCAGCCTGAGCTGGCTGCTGCTGCTGTGCGCGGGGTTTGCGGGGATCTCCCTGCTGGGCGCGGCCATCATGCAGCGCCTGTTGGTCAGGCCGATCCGCATGCTGGGGGATGTGGCAAGCCGGATCGAGTCGGGTGATTTCAAGACGCCCGTGCCGGCCAGCAACCGGACCGATGAATTGGGGGAGCTTGTGCGCGCCTTCGACAGGATGCGCGAGAGCTTGGCACGGCATGACCGGGATATCCGCCGGGTGGCCTACAGTGATGCGTTGACCGGGCTTGCCAACCGTCTGGCCTTCCGTGAGGCATTGGAAGCACGCTTGCGTGAGATGAAGGGGGCCGGCAGCCAGCTTGCGCTGCTGTTTGCTGATCTGGACGACTTCAAGCGCGTCAACGACAGTCTGGGCCACGAGGCCGGCGACGAAGTGTTGCTGCAGGTCGCCGAGCGCATCGATCGTGCCGTGCAGAGCGTGCAAGGCGCCCAGGCATTGGTGGCCAGGTTCGGTGGCGACGAATTCGTGGTGTTGCTGCAGGCCGACGATGCGGGGCTGCAGGTGGACATTCGCGGCATGGCATCGAAACTGGCGGGCGCTTTGGTCGAGCAGCTGGGTGAGCCGCTGCTGTTGCATGGCAGGCAGGTGCTGCTTGGGGTATCGGTGGGCGTGGCGATCTTCCCGGACGATGCCGGCAGCGCGTCGCTGCTGATGAAGAACGGCGACATCGCGATGTATCAGGCCAAGGTGGCGGGGAAGAATTGCCACCGTTTCTACAGTCGGGCGATGGATCAGGCACTGGAGCGCCGCGTGCGCATGGAGCAGGATCTGCGTGGTGCCTGGGGGCGCGGAGAATTGAGCCTGGTCTACCAGCCGATCTACCGGGCGAGCGATCAGGCACTGGTGGGCTGCGAGGCCTTGTTGCGCTGGAGTCATCCCGAGGACGGCGCCGTGGCGCCATCCGTGTTCATCGAGGTGGCCGAGCAAAGCGGCCTGATCGAAGTGATTGGCAGGCAGGCCCTGCAGCATGCCTGCACCGAGGCCGCGAGCTGGCAATCGGTGTCGGGGCTGGAGCATCCCCTGTTCGTATCCGTCAACGTCTCGGCTCGCCAGCTCCGCAGCGGTGATCTGGTCAAGCAAGTCGCGGATGTGCTGGCCCAGAGCGGCCTGCCGCCCGAGCGCCTGCATCTGGAATTGACCGAAACCGCGGTGATCAGCGACGAGGCCAATGCCACGGCGGTTCTTGCCCGGCTGCGTGAGATGGGGGTGCGCGTCTGGCTGGATGATTTCGGCACCGGCTATTCCAGCCTGAGCCACCTGCGGCGCGTGCAGGTGGACGGGTTGAAGATCGACCGCAGCTTCATTGCCGACCTGCTGCGGGACCCGGATGACCTGGCGTTGACCAGCGCGATCCTGGCGATGGCGCATTCGATGGGGGTGACCGTGGTGGCCGAAGGCGTGGAGCGGCAAGGCCAGCTGGATCTGCTTCGCGAACGTGATTGCGATCTCGTGCAGGGCTATCTGCTGGGCTATCCCATGGATGCGCGGGATTTCCGAGATCTGCTGGGCTGAAACGACAGGTGATGGCCGGCGGGGCTCAGGCCTCGTCGCCGACGCGCAGAGGCGGGCGATGTTGCAAGAGCAGCTTGTCGATGCGCGGGCCATCCAGATCGACCACCTCGACGCGCCACGCCCCGAGCTGGAAATATTCCCCCACATGCGGGATGCGCCCCAAGTGTGCGATCACCATGCCTGCTGCGGTCCGGTATTCCAGTTCCTCGGCGTCGGCCAGGCGCTCGCCGGTGAGTTCGCGCAGTTCCTCCACATGCAGGCCGCCGTCGACCAGCAGTGACCCATCCTCGCGCGTCACCACCAGGGCCGCCTCGCCATCCCCCTCATTGGCGGTCTGCAGGCGCCCGATCACGGCATCGACGATGTCGCTGACCGTCACCATGCCCTGGATGTCCCCGTATTCGTCCACGACCAGCGCCAGCGACTGCTGCTCCTCGCGGAGGATTTCCAGGAGCTTCATCGCATAGGTGGACTCACTGACGAACAATGCCGGGCGCAGGTCGCGGAACAAGTCCGGCTGCGGTTTTCCCAGTTCGTCCAGCAGGGTTTTCACTTCGAGGACCCCGGCCACGTCGCTGTCATCGCCCCGATAAACGGGGTAGCGGGAGAACGCGCCTTCCTGCATCGCCGCAAGGTTGCTGGCGAGGGGGGCGCTGGCGTCGAGCCAGCTGATGCGCGTGCGTGGCGTCATCAGGCTGTCGGCCGTGCGGTCGCCCAAGCGCATCACGCGGTTCACCATGTTGCGTTCATCGAGGTCGATCACGCCCTGCTCATGGCCTTCGCTCACCAGCAGCTGGATTTCTTCCTGCGTGACCTGGGTGCCGCCCTCGCGATCCACTCGCAACAGCCGCAGCAAGGTGCGCACGGTGGCGCTGAGCAGCCATACGGCGGGGCTGGCCGCGCGCGAGAGGGCGTGCATCGGCAGCGCCACGGTTGCCGCCAGGCGTTCGGGGGCAAGCAGGGCCAGGCGTTTGGGCAGAAGCTCGCCCAGCACGATGCTGAAGTAAGTGATCAGGCTGACGGCGAGCACTTTGCCGATGATGTCCGCATGGCGGTCGAGGGTGGGCACGTGGGCCAGCAGCCACTGCCCGATCATCTGGCCAATGGCGTCCCCGCCGAACATGCCCGTGAGGATGCCGATCAGGGTGATGCCGACCTGGACCGTTGACAGGAAGCGTTCCGGGTGTTCCGACAACTCCAGTGCCCGCCGTGCGCCATTGCTGGTCTCGGCACGTTGTTTCAGGCGCGCCTTGCGCGAGGTGACCACCGACATCTCCGACAATGCGAAGAAGGCGTTGAGCAGGATCAGGGCAAGGACGATCAGCAGTTCCAGCACGGGACAGGCACCGGATGGGGGCGGGAAAGGAACGGCCGCGGGGAGCACGCGCCAGCCACCCGCTTGCGGGGGGCGGGGGAAGGCCAGCGTGGCGATTGGAGAGAATGGGCGTCCATGGGCTGCGCCGGAGCGCGCTGGGATGATAACAGGCCGCCGGCAGGCGGGTTCGTCATGCAACCGTCATAATTGCGACGTATCGTTGCAACACTTTTCCGCCCTCCTTTGGATTTTTCATGTTCTCCCTGCAAACCATCTTCGGTTCCGGCACCCAGTTCTATGCGTTGCTGGACGACGCCGCTGAGGCTGCCCTCGACAGCGCCAAGGCCTTGCACGCGATGATGAAGGAGGCAGACCGCCAGCCCGCGCTGGATGCCTTCAAACTGGCCCGCCTGCGCGAGCGCGCCGCCGCCGACAAGATCAGCCGGGCGTTGGTGGACAGCTACATCACCCCGATCGAGCGCGAGGACATCGAAGCCCTTGGCTCCGCCTTGCACAAGATCCCGAAGCAGGTGGAGAAGTTCGCCGACCGCTACGCCTTGGCGATCCAGCATCTGGACCAGATTGATTTTGCCCCGCGCGCGGCAATGCTCGAACAGGCCGCATCCGTGGTGGTGCAGATGGTGGACGAGCTGGAGCGGATGAACCTCGACCGCATGACTGCGCTCAACGAGAAGCTGCGCTCGATCGAGAACGAAGCCGATCGCCTGATGCTGGAGCTGTACCGCGAGATCTATTCCGGCAAGCTCGACAGCCTGCAGATGTTCCTGCTCAAGGAGTTCTTCGAGATTCTGGAAAAAGCCATCGACCGCTGCCGCGAGGCGGGCGTGGTGGCTTACCAGATCGTCCTCAAGAACAGCTGACGGGGCCGACGTCATGCTGACGCTTGTGCTGGTGGTGATCCTTGCTGCACTCGTTTTCGAGTTCATCAACGGCTTCCACGATACCGCCAATTCGATTGCGGCTTCGGTCGCAACCAAGGTGCTCACGCCCGGCCAGGCCGTCAGTCTGGCGGCGGTGATGAACCTGATCGGTGCCCTGACCGGGACTGCGGTGGCGGCCACCATCGCCACCGGGATCGTCAATACGGACGTAGTTGCCGCCAGCTCGCAGCTGGTGCTGTGTGCGCTGCTGGGTGCGATCGTGTGGAATCTCGTGACCTGGTGGTTCGGGCTGCCTTCCTCGTCCTCCCATGCACTGATCGGCGGCTTGTGCGGCGCGGCGATGTCGGCCTCGCACAACGACTGGAACTCACTGCTGTGGATCGATACGGCAGTCGAGTGGACCAAGAGCAAGGGCCTGGTGTGGAAGGTGCTGGTGCCGATGGTGACCTCGCCACTGGCAGGGTTCCTGCTGGGCCTGTTGCTGATGGTGCTGCTGTGGGCGTTGATTTATGGCATGGAGCGTGCGGGCGGGTTGCTCAAGCGTTTGGCGCGCCCGCGCTGGATCAATGCGGTGTTCGGCAAGGCGCAGATCGCCTCCGCGGCGTACATGGGCTACGCCCATGGCCACAATGACGCGCAGAAGACCATGGGCATCATCGCCCTGACGCTGGTGGGTGCCGAGTCCGCCGGCGTGCTGGATACGCTGCCGTCGATGTTGACGTTCATGCACCCGGGGCAGGGGCCCGGAGCGGACGTGGCGACCTGGATCGTTGTCACCTGCGCACTGGTGATGGCGGCAGGCACGGCTTCCGGCGGCTGGCGCATCATCAAGACCATGGGCCACAAGATGGTGAAGCTGCACCCTCTGGATGGTTTCGCGGTGGACACCACATCGGCCACCGTGCTGATGACGGCCGCCCACTTCGGCATGCCGGTCTCGACCACGCATACGGTTTCGACCGCGATCATGGGCGTTGGCTTCGCCAAAAATCCACGCCGGCTGCGCTTGGGCACCATCGAGAGGATGGTCTGGGCGTGGATCCTGACGATCCCCGCGTCCGGCGCGGTGGCTTGGCTTTTCTATCGCCTGATGATGGCTGCAGGCTGGGCCTGAGGCGGGTAGCGGGTACCAATGAAAACGCCGGCATCACGCCGGCGTTTTTTCGTTGCAGTGGCCGCAGGCTCAGAGCAGGTCGCCATTGGCGGACAGGGTGCGCTCCATTTCATCGCTGATGCCGCCGATTTCAAGCACCAATCGGTCGATTTCGGCCGCGTGCAATCCGTCGTAGGGGCGGTTCTCGCACAGCTGCAAATAAGGAACGCCGTCGAGTTCGCCGATGGCGAGGTAGCCCAAGCGGCTTTGCCAGTTGAAGCCCAGTGCGCGGCGGGCGTCAATGCCTGTGATGGGCGCGATGGCACTGCTGGTGCGGAGGTAGCAACGGCCATCATCGTCCTTCAGTTCGGCCAGGAAGATGGCCTGATGCCGCTTGCCCTGGGACAGGCTCAGTTCCACGCAGGCCATGAAGGGCTCCTGCAGGCTCAGGCGATAGCCCGAGGACACCAGATGGCTGCGAATTTGCTCGAAATTGTCCATGGCGTTGCGACGTGTCGGTGTGTTGTCGTGGGGCTATGCTAACCCGGATCATGCCTTCCCCCGAGCCCGCCACCGCCGAGCAGCGCATCCTGGCCGCGATCCGAGCGGTTCCGCAGGGGCAGGTTGCCAGTTACGGGGGCATTGCCCGGCGGGTCGGCTTGCCGGGGCGGGCCCGGCTGGTGGCCAGAATTCTCGGCGGCAGCGACGAGACGGGCCTGCCTTGGCATCGGATTCTCCGGTCGGACGGGCGCATCGCCTTTCCGGCGGGGTCGCCTCAATGGCAAGAACAGGTGCGCCGGCTGCAGGCGGAAGGCGTGCAGCTGCGCAACGGGCGGGCGCGGATCGCTGCCGAGACCGACAATCTGGATGCGGCGGTTTGGGGCCCCCTCGACCCGTTATGATGCGCTGCAACGAAACACGAGCCGTGCACGGATGCTTTTCCAACTTCCCCGGATCACCAAGGCCCTGCTGATCGCAAACGTGATCGGCTTCGCCCTGCAGTTCCTGATGGGCAACCAGGCGCTGGCGGCGCTGATGCTCTGGCCATGGGGGGATGCCGTGTACGACCCGGCGGGCGTGGTGCCGGCGTTCATGCCGTGGCAATTGATCAGTTACAGCCTGTTGCACGGCGGGTTCCTGCATCTGGCGTTCAACATGCTGGCGCTGGTGATGTTCGGTGCGCCGCTGGAGTACACCTGGGGCGAGCGTCGTTTCCTGACTTATTACTTGGTGTGCGTGGCCGGGGCCGGTTTTTGTCAGCTGCTGGTGGGGTCTTATGCGCTGTCGCAAGGCGCCGACCCCTACCCAACCATTGGCGCCTCCGGGGGCGTCTTCGGGCTGCTGCTGGCCTATGGCATGCTGTTTCCGAACCAGCGCGTGATGTTGCTGTTCCCGCCGATCCCGATGAAGGCGCGCACCTTGGTGATCCTGTACGGTCTGTTCGAACTCGGTGCAGGCTTCACTGGCCTGCAGCCCGGTGTCGCCCATTTTGCGCATTTGGGCGGAATGTTGTTCGGCTGGCTGCTGATCCGCCACTGGCGCGGACAGGCCCCGTTTGGCCGGGGGGGCGGGAAGGGGCCAAAGTTCAGGGTCGTACGCTGAAACGCCGATGTTGGCCTGATTGACAGGGTTGCGGCTCTCGCGTAACATTCTCGGGCTTATGTCCCCGCAGTCCACAAGCCAGGTACCTGACGTCATTGACGCTTGGCGCATGGTGACTGCGCGACGCGAGTTCGAGGGGCGGATTCCTCTGGAGGCAATGGAGAGGCTGCGCGGCAGTCTGGTCGATTGCGACGGCGAAGTCCGCTTTGCGCTGGCGTTCGACACCGATGCACTAAGGGTGCCGTTCGTGGAGTTGCGGATCGATGCAGCGTTGCCGCTGGAATGCCAGCGCAGCCTGCAGCGGTTCCTGCTGCCGGTGGTGCTGGTGCAACGCCTTGGGTTGATACGCGACGAGGCCGATGAAGCGGCCTTGCCGCCGGATTACGAAGCCCTGCTGGTGGCAGAGGATGGCATGTTGCGTCCAGCCGAACTGGTGGAGGACGAGCTGATTCTGGCGTTGCCGGTGGTGCCGGTCTCGCCGGATGCCGACGTGGTAGAGCGCGATTTCGCGCCAACCGCGGAGGAAACCGCCCAAGCCAACCCGTTCGCGGCGTTGGCGGGTTGGAAGAAGGATTAAATGCGACAATAGTCGCGTCGATTGATTCACACGTTTTCTTGGAGTTGTCCCATGGCCGTCCAGAAGTCCCGCGTTTCCCCGTCCCGTCGCGGCATGCGCCGCGCTCACGATGCCCTGTCCGCCAAGCAGCTGGCCACCGACCCGACCAGTGGCGAGACCCATCTGCGCCACCACGTGACGGCCGATGGTTACTACCGTGGCAAGCAGGTCATCGCGCCGAAGACTCCGGTCGTCGACGAAGAGTGATTGCAGGCCGCAAGGCCTGTCGCAAGTGCGCCACCCCGGCCGCGCCAAAAGCGCGGCCGTTGGCGTTTCTGCAGGCCGCCCGTCGATGGTTGGCAGGATGCGAAATTGACCCGACGCATCGCCAGGATCGGCTAAGCTTGCCCGATTGATTCAGGAGCAGATCCACGCATGAGCCCGTCCGCCCACCCCATCTACGCCCGCATCGCTGGCACGGGCAGTTACCTGCCGCAGCAAGTGGTGACCAATGACGATCTGGTCAAGCGCGGAGTGGAGACCAGCGATGAGTGGATCGCCAGTCGTACGGGTATCCGCCAGCGACATATCGCGGCGGCGGGCGAGCTGACTTCCGATCTTGCGCTGCAGGCATCGCTGCGTGCGCTGGATGCGGCAGGTGTGTCCGCCGAAGAGATCGACCTGATCGTGGTCGGGACCACCACGCCGGACCTGATTTTCCCGTCCACCGCCACCATTCTTCAGCACAAGTTGGGCGTGGCGGGTTGTCCTGCGTTCGACGTCAATGCAGCCTGTTCGGGCTTCATCTACGCGCTGACCGTGGCGGACAAATTCATCCGCAGCGGGGCGGCGAAAACCGCGCTGGTGGTGGGGGCGGAAACCCTGACCCGGATGCTGGACTGGAACGACCGCAACACCTGCGTGCTGTTCGGGGATGGTGCCGGCGCGGTGGTGCTCAAGGCGGATGGCGAAACCGGTATCCTCAGCACCCACATGCATGCCGATGGCAGCAAGAAAGACTTGCTCTGGAACCCGGTTGGTGTGTCCGTCGGGTTTGAAGTGGGTGAGCCCAATGCCGGTGTGCGGGTGAAGATGGCCGGCAATGACGTTTTCAAATATGCGGTGAAGGCGCTGGATGCCGTGGTGGACGAGGCTTTGGTCGCCAATGGACTCGACAAGGCCGATCTGGACTGGCTGGTGCCGCACCAAGCCAATCTGCGGATCATCGAGGCGACCGCCAAGCGGCTGGAAATGCCGATGGATCGCGTGATCGTGACCGTGGACCGGCATGGCAACACGTCATCCGGTTCCGTGCCCTTGGCGTTGGATGAGGCCGTGCGTTCCGGCAAGATCCAGCGCGGCCAGCGGGTGCTGCTCGAGGCGTTCGGCGGCGGCTTCGCCTGGGGTTCGGCGCTGCTGCGGTATTGAGGTCGTTGGCCCATACGTGCGGGTACAGACGGGATAGAGCAAATACTCGTATCATGTTCGGCCATTTTTGCTGGTCGTAGATTGGAGCGAGCCCCGCGTGAGCGAACCCCACGTTTCCCCGCAGCTTGCCTTGGTGTTTCCGGGCCAGGGCTCCCAGTCGTTGGGCATGCTGGCCGAATTGTCGGAGCTGCATCCCGCAGTCAAGGCCACATTTCAGGAGGCGTCGGACGGCGCCGGCGTGGACCTGTGGGCCATGTCGCAGGGTGGCCCCGAGGAACTGTTGAACCGTACCGAATACACCCAGCCGGCGCTGTTGGCGGCGGGCGTGGCGGTATGGCGGCTGTGGCTGTCGCAAGACGGCGCACAGCCGGCGGTGCTGGCTGGCCACAGTTTGGGTGAATACACCGCGCTGGTCGCGGCCGGCGTGCTGTCACTGAAGGATGCTGCGCATCTGGTGCGCGTCCGCGGGCAGCTGATGCAGGCTGCCGCGCCTGCGGGTACCGGCGCGATGGCGGCCGTGCTGGGGGCAGAGGATGCGTTGGTGGAGGCCGTCTGTGTCGAGGCATCGGGCGCGCAGGTGGTGGTGCCGGCCAATTACAACTCGCCGGGCCAGATCGTGATTGGTGGCGACGCCGCAGCGGTGGACAAGGCCCTGGCCTTGCTGCAGGAAAAAGGCGTGCGCAAGGCCGTCAAGCTGGCGGTCAGCGTGCCCTCGCACACACCGCTGATGCGCGAGGCCGCCAATCGGTTGGCCGAGACCATGGCTGGTCTTGCCTGGTCGCAGCCGGCGCTGCCGGTGGTGCAGAACGTGGACGCCAAGGTGCATGACAACATCGATGCCATCCGCGACGCGCTGGTGCGCCAGCTCTATCTGCCGGTGCAATGGACGGGCTGTGTGCAGGCGTTGGCCGTGCGCGGCGTGACGCGCATCGGCGAATGCGGGCCGGGCAAGGTGCTAGCCGGGTTGGTCAAGCGCATCGACAAATCGCTCGACGCCCGTGCGTTGGGCACGCCGGCGGAGTTTGCCGCCGCCATCGAGGAATGGAAGGCATGAGCGAACAGATGTTGAAAGGAGAGGTGGCACTGGTCACGGGCGCTTCGCGCGGGATCGGCGCGGCGATTGCGGACGAACTGGCTGCCTTGGGCGCCACCGTGATCGGGACCGCCACTTCGGATGCAGGGGCGCAAGCCATCGGTGAACGTCTGGCCGCCGTTGGTGGACACGGCCGCCGGCTCAACGTCAACGAAGCGGGCAGCATCGAGGCGCTCGTCGATACGGTGTCTTCCGAGTTCGGCGGCATCAGCATCTTGGTCAACAACGCTGGCATCACCCGCGACAACCTGCTGATGCGGATGAAGGACGAGGATTGGCAGGCCATCCTCGATACCAATCTCACCAGTGTCTTCCGCGCTTCCAAGGCGGTGCTGCGCGGGATGATGAAGGCGCGCAAGGGTCGCATCATCAATATTGCCTCGGTCATTGGCGTCACCGGCAATGCTGGGCAAGCCAATTACGCCGCGGCCAAGGCCGGGATCATCGCCTTTTCCAAATCGATGGCCAAGGAAATCGGCTCGCGCGGGATCACCGTCAACGTGGTGGCTCCCGGCTTCATCGCCACCGACATGACCGCCGATCTGCCGGAGACCGCCAAGCAGGCGATGCTGGGGCAGATCGCGCTGGGTCGCCTCGGCGAGCCGGCCGACATTGCCCGTGCGGTGGCCTTCCTTGCTGGCCCGTCAGCCAGCTACATCACCGGCGAAACCTTGCATGTCAATGGCGGCATGTACATGCCGTAACTGGCTGACACCCCAATTTCCCACCGGCGGCGCACCCCCCGGTTTTCCCTTAAACTGTGCCATTACGGCCTAACCCGCCCCTGAGGAGCAAAGAAACATGAGCAGCATCGAAGAGCGCGTCAAGAAGATCGTCGTCGAACAACTGGGCGTCAAGGAAGAAGACGTCACCACCAGCGCGTCGTTCGTCGACGACTTGGGCGCGGACTCGCTCGATACCGTGGAACTGGTGATGGCGCTGGAAGAAGAGTTCGAGTGCGAGATCCCGGATGAAGACGCCGAGAAGATCAGCACCGTGCAGGCCGCGATCGACTACATCAAGGCGCACGTCAAGGCGTAAGCCGGCACTGCGTTGGCTGTACCCCGGGGGCCGCGTTCGCGGCCTTCCGTGTTTGTGAACAAGCATGGTTTGCGTGGAGGAAGGGAAGATGGGCAAGCGTCGCGTCGTCGTCACCGGCATGGGCATCATTTCGCCGCTGGGCCTGGATCTGGCCAGCAACTGGGACGCCATCAGCAATGGCCGTTCCGGCATCGGCATGGTCGAGGGCTTCGATGCCAGCACCTATCCCACGCGCATTGCAGGTGAAATTCGCGGCTTCGATGTCACCCGCTGGGTGAACCCGAAGGATGCCAAGAAGATGGACCACTTCCTGCACTACGGCATGGCCGCGGCGCTGATGGCCAAGGACGATGCCGGGCTGGAAGTGACCGAAGCCAATGCCGAGCGCATCGGCGCGCTGATCGGCGCCGGCATCGGCGGCATCTGGGGGATCGAGGAAACTGCGGTCAAGTTGCACGAGGGCGGGGTGCGCAAGATCAGCCCGTTCTACATTCCCAGCACCATCATCAACATGCTGCCGGGCCAGTTGTCGCTGGCCACCGGGATCAAGGGGCCGACGTTCTCCGCGGTCTCCGCCTGCGCCACCGCCAACCACAGCATCGGCATGGCGATGCGGATGATTCAGTACGGCGATGCCGACGTGATGTTCGCCGGCGGCGCCGAGCGCGGCAGCTCGCCGACCGCGATGGGTGGCTTCTGCGCGATGAAGGCAATGAGCACCCGCAACGATGACCCCACCCGCGCCTCGCGGCCCTGGGACGCCGATCGCGACGGCTTCGTGCTGGGCGACGGTGCTGGCGTGCTGGTGTTGGAAGAGTACGAACACGCCAAGGCCCGCGGCGCGCGCATCTACTGCGAGCTGGCCGGCTTCGGCGCGTCTTCTGACGCCTTCCACATGACCGCGCCCAGCGAGAACGGCGAAGGCCCGGCGCGCTGCATGGCGATGGCCTTCCGCGATGCCGGCATCATTCCGGAGGACGTGGGCTACCTCAATGCACATGGCACCAGCACCCCGTTGGGCGATCTGGCCGAAACCCTGGCCATCAAGCGTGCACTCGGCGACCACGCCGGCAAGGTGATGGTGTCGTCCACCAAGTCGATGACCGGCCACCTGCTGGGTGCCGCCGGCGGGGTGGAGGCGATCTACGCGATCAAGGCGCTGGAAACCGGCGTCATCCCGCCCACCATCAATCTCGACAACCCGGGCGAGGGCTGCGATCTGGACTACGTGCCGAACGTGGCGCGCGAGGCGAAGATCGATGTGGCGGTGTCCAACGGCTTCGGCTTCGGCGGCACCAACGGTACGTTGGTGTTCAAGCGGGTCTGAGTGTCCGCCATCGACCTGCTCGCCCTGCACCGGCTCGATCCGGTGCGCTACCCGGTGTTGCTGGAATCTTCCAGCGGCGGCCCGCTGGGGCGGCGCGACCTGCTGCTGGCGCATGCGGGCGATGGCTTTGCCCTGCATCGCGACGGCGTGGTGCGTACGCTGGCGGGCGAGGTGGTGACCGGCAGCTTCCTGGACGTTTTGGATGCGCAATGGCAGACGGCGCGCGGGAGCACGGCGGCGGGTGCTGAGGGCTTCGGTGGTGGCTGGGCGCTGCTGTTGGGCTATGAGCTGGCCCAGCAGGTCGAGCCGGTACTGACGCTGCCACAGGCAGTGGGGGGGCTGCCGATTGCCATCGCGCTGCGCTGCCCGGCGGCATTGCGGCGGGATCGTGCATCCGGAGAACGCACCGTGGTTGCCGAACCCGGCGCGGAGGATTGGCACGCGCACATCGCGGCAGACATTGCGCGCGCACGCGCACTGCCGCCGCTGCCGGCGTGGGTGCCGCCGCTGTGCATCGATGAAGACCCGCCGCAGCGCTACCTCGATGGCGTTGTCCGGGTGCTGGACTATCTTGCCGCTGGCGACGTGTTTCAGGCCAATCTTTCGCGCGGCTGGCAGGCGCGGTTTGCCGGCGCGCTGGATCCGGCCCTGCTGCTGCAGCGGCTGCGCGACAACAACCCGGCACCATTTGCCGGCATCTTCCGCAGCCCCTGGGGCAGCGTGGTCAGCGCCTCGCCGGAGCGGCTGCTGTCGCTGCATGACGGCATCGCCGAAACCCGGCCCATTGCCG
>CAUJJG010000100.1 GCA_963205445.1 Pseudomonadota bacterium | reverse complement strand
GGCGCACAAGCGCAATCCCTTCCACCCGTTCAGCGTGTTCGACACGGTGACCATGGCCGGCCTGGCCTACGGCCAGACCGTGCTGGCGCGCGCGGCGATGGCCGCGGGGCTGGGCTGGGATCCGAAGGAAGCGCATTCTGCGGTCTACGACACCGAGCAGACCGCGAAACTGTTCTGCGCGATCGCCAATGCCTGGCCACGCCCGGCCCCGTCGCAGGACGCCCCGCCCGCAGCGGCTTGGGACACGCCGTGAATACATCCATGTAGGCTAATCGGCGCCATCCATGGCGCCGATTGTCCCTGCGCTCGCTACGGGCGCGTCGTCCTGCGACTCACTGCGACTCGGGCCGTCCCGCCCTGAACGAGCGCAAGATGCCATAGGCGCTGATCGCCACCCAGGCCGCTTCCAGCAGGAACACCGACAGGTTGAAGCTGCCCCACAGCGAAACCAGCACGCCACCGGCACCCAGCAGGTTCAACACCTGATAGGTCAGGCGATTGCCATGCAGGCGGCCAGCCTGCAGCAGAAAAAACGCCAGCAGCACCAACAGCGTGCCGGCGATGCCCACCCAGTCGTACCATTGCAAATTCATCCGCGTTCCTCTCAGCCCTGCCGCTGCCGCACGGCCTCAAACAGCGCCACGCCGCTGGCCACCGATACATTCAAACTCTCGAAGCCGCCCGGCATCGGGATCTTCACCAGTTGATCACAATTGTCGCGGGTCAGCCGGCGCAGGCCGTCGCCCTCGCTGCCCATCACCAGCGCGACGTTGCCGCGCAGGTCCAGCGCGTACAGCGAGGCATCGGCCTCGCCAGCGAAGCCGTAGATCCACACCCCTGCCTTTTGCAACTCACGCAGGGTGCGCGACAGATTCGTCACACTGAAGATCGGCAGGGTATCTGCCGCACCGGCCGAGGTCTTGCGCACGGTGGCGTTGACCTGCACCGCCTTGTCCTTGGGAATGATCACCGCCGTTGCCGCCGCCGCCGCCGCGCTGCGCAGGCAGGCGCCGAGGTTGTGCGGGTCCTGCACGCCGTCCAGCACCAGCAGCAGTGCCTTGCCTTCGGCGGCTTCGATCAACGCCGGCAACTCGTGCTCGTCCCAGGTCTTGGCCGCCGCGTAGCGTGCCGCCGCGCCCTGATGGCGCACGCCGCCGGCCACACCGTCCAGCGCCTGCGTGGCGACCCGGCGCACGTCGATCTCCTTGCGCCGCGCCTGCTGTTCGATCTCGACGATGCGCGGATTCTTGCCGCCGGCTTCCAGCAGCACTTCGCGCACGTTCTCGGCGTCGTGCTCCAGCGCGGAGGCCACCGCGTTGATGCCGACGATCCATTGGGAGGATTTGCTCATGCGGGTATTGTGCCGGAAGTCCGGATTCCTCCGCGCGCCCCAACGCCTTCCGCCCCCCTGTAGGAACGGCTTCAGCTGCGACCATGAACCTCCTGGTCGCGGCTGAAGCCGCTCCTACAAGGAAGGTCAATAGGATTGCTTGGGGCGTTTGGCCGGCTTGCCGCGCTCCGGCAGCGGCGGCAGGCCGGCGTCTTCCTCGGCCAGGCGGAAGTCGATCTTGCGCTCCTCCACGCTGGCCTTGAGCACCACGATCCGCACCCGGTCGCCGAGCCGGTATTCGCGGCCACGGCGCTCGCCGGTCAGGGTCTTGCGCACCGCGTCGAAGTGGTAGAAATCGCGCGGCAGCTGCGTCACATGCACCAATCCATTGACCTTGGACGCGTCCAGCTCGACGAACAGGCCGAAGCTGGTCACGCCGCTGATCACGCCGTCGAACTCCTTGCCGACGTGGCTCTCCATCCACGCCGCGCGGTAGCGCTCATCGACCTCGCGCTGGGCCTCATCCGCACGTCGTGAGCGCTCCGAGCACTGCAGGGACAGACTGGCCATCTCATGCGGCGAATAGGCATAGGCCTCGGGACGACCACCGGCCAGCGCGTGCTTGAGCGCGCGGTGCACCAGCAGGTCGGGATAACGGCGGATCGGCGAGGTGAAGTGGGCATAGGCCTCCAGCGCCAGCCCGAAGTGGCCGATATTGTCAGGCGCGTACACCGCCAGCGACTGGCTGCGCAGGATCACCGACTCCAGCAGCGCGGCGTCGGGGCGCTCGCGGATCTTCTCCAGCAGCGCGCGGAAATCCTTCGGCTGCACCTTCGCCCACGGTGGCAGCCGCAGCGCGAACTCCTTGAGGAATTCCTCGAGATCGGCGTACTTGGACTCCGGCGGCTTGTCGTGGTCGCGGTACGGCGCCGGCACACGCGCCTGCAGCAGATGCAGCGCGGCCTGCACATTGGCCGCGATCATGCATTCCTCGATCAGCTTGTGCGCGTCATTGCGCTGGAGCATGCCGACCTGGGTGACGGCGCCCTGCGCATCCAGCACGAAGCGCACCTCGCCGCTTTCGAACTCGATCGCACCACGCTTGCCGCGGGCCTTGTCGAAAATCTTGTAGAGCTGGTGCAGGCGCTGGATCTGCGGCAGCAGCGGGCCGATCTTGGCCAGCGCCGCGGCGTGCTCGTCCTCGGGAATGCCCTCGCCCACGGCGTTCCACACGTCGGTATAGGTCAGGCGCGCGTGCGAATGCATCACCGCCTCGAAGAAGCGCGACTCGCTCACCTGTCCATCGCGCCCCACCTGCATCTCGCAGCAGAAGCACAGACGATCCACCTGCGGATTGAGCGAGCAGATGCCGTTGGACAACGTCTCCGGCAGCATCGGCACCACGAAGCCGGGGAAATACACCGAGGTCGCGCGCAGCTGCGCCTCGTCGTCCAGCGGCGTGCCGGGGCGGA
This sequence comes from Pseudomonadota bacterium, assembly GCA_963205445.1. Lineage (GTDB taxonomy): Bacteria > Pseudomonadota > Gammaproteobacteria > Xanthomonadales > Xanthomonadaceae > Thermomonas. The sequence goes on along the minus strand of CAUJJG010000100.1, from coordinate 4,917 downwards.
CGTAGTGGGACACATCGGCGATCGCCACGATCAGGCGGAAACCGTCCTTGTTCGGCTCGCACCAGACCGCATCATCGAAATCCTTGGCGTCCTCGCCGTCGATGGTCACCAGTGGCAGGCCGCGCAGATCGACGCGGCCGTTGATCTCGGCCGCCTGCACATCCAATGGCACCGCGGTCGCCTGCGCCAGCACCTCGGGCGGGAACACATGCGGGATGTCATGGCCGTGGATCGCCGCCTCCACCGCCTGCGAAGCGGTGAGCTTGTCGCCCAGCACAGCCAGCACCCGCCCGATCGGTGGCCGGTGCGCATCCTGCGGCGTGGTGATCTCGGCCACCACCAGCTGCCCGGACTTCGCGCCGTTGCGGGCATCCTGCGGGATCATCACATTGCGCTGGATGCGCTTGTCGTCGGGCACCACGTAGGCCACGCCCAGTTCTTCGGCATAGCGGCCCAGCAGCCGGGTCAGACGGCGCTCCAGTACCTCGACGATGCTCGCCTCGCCGCGCCCGCGCCGGTCCATGCCGGTGATGCTGACCAGCACGCGGTCGCCGTGACTGACCTTGCGCATCTCATAGGGCGGCAAGAACAGATCGTCGCCGCCGGCCTCGGGGCGCAGGAAGCCGAAGCCGTCGGGGTTGGCGATCACGCTGCCGGCGATCAGCTCTGCCTGCATGGCCGGCACGTAACCGCCACGCCGGTTCTGCAGCAGCTGGCCGGCGCGCAGCATTGCGCCAAGACGTTTCTGCAGGGCTTCATATCGGTCTGGCGCGGTCAGCCCCAGCTTCTGCGCCAGGGCCCAGTCGTCCATCGGCCCGTCCTGCGCGGCCAGCACCTGCAGCAGCATTTCGCGGCTGGCAATCGGCTGGTCGTAACGCTGCGCTTCGCGCTGGGCGTGCGGGTCCACAGGCGGCACCGCTGGCGGGCGTTGGGGCTGGGGTCGCTTGGGGGCAGCCGGCACAGCCTGCAGGTCCGGCATCCACGCGGGGCGTTTTGCTGAAGTTGGCGGCAGTCGCTTGCCGGATTTGCCGACCACCTTGCCGGTGCCGGCCCCCTTGCCGCGGCCCGTGCCGCGCTTGCTGGGAGGTTTGCTCATGCGACGATGGTACAGGCCAGACACGACTTGCAGCGGCAATGCGAAATTTCTTGCCGGAACTGTTGACAGACCTGCCGCATCTCTGGAAAATGCGCGGCTCACCACCGGCCCAGGTGGCGGAATTGGTAGACGCACTAGTTTCAGGTACTAGCGGGTAAAACCGTGGAGGTTCGAGTCCTCTCCTGGGCACCACGTGAAACGAAAACAACCCGCGCAAGCGGGTTTTTTTGTGCCTTGATGCAAAGCGAAAGCATCAACACGGCGACGTCAACACGTGCATGCGGCAGCTGTGGCATCGTCTGCAATGCCCACGGCCGGGCCATACACGACCACAGCGCCCATGACCCAGCCACACGGCTATCACGACCACATCAATCACGATCTGCTGGCCCGTCTGCCGGTTGATGCGCAGCGTGTCCTTGAAATCGGCTGCGGCAGCGGAGCCTTGGCTGTCGCCTATCGACAGCGCAACCCCGGTGCCCATTACACGGGGGTGGAAAAAGCCCCACGGCCCGCACAGCAGGCCGCAGCGCGCCTCCATGCCACCGTACACGGCGACATCGAAGCCCCAGCCTGCCTGGCCGCACTCGACCGGCATGCCCAAGGCAAGCAGTGGGACCTCATCGTCTGTGGCGACGTGCTGGAGCATCTTTTGGACCCCTTGCGCACCCTCGCCGAACTGCGGCTGCGCACGCGGCCCGGTGGCCAGTGCGTGGCCTGCATTCCGAACATCGGCCACTACTCCATCGTCCACCAATTGCTGCGCGCCCAATGGAACTATGCCGATGCCGGCCTGCTGGACCGCACGCATCTGCGTTTCTTCACCCTGCCAACCATGGCCGCGCTGTTTCAACAGGCCGGCTGGGTGCTGCGCGAATGTACCGCCCGGGTGATCGACGAAGCCGCGACCATGCGCGGCATTGCGTCCCTGCTGCCACTTGCCCCCGTGCTGGGGCTGGACCCAGCACAGATGCAGCTGCATCTGTCGGCCTATCAGTGGATCGTGCGCGCGGAAAATCCCGCGCAAGCCTGAGGCCGCCGGGTCAAGCGGCCTGCCCTTCCTCGTCGTCCCCGATGTCGGTGGGCGCGGCATCGTAGACCTGCTTGTCCAGCATCCCGGTCTCGCGTGCCACCAGCACCGGCACCAGCATCTGTCCGGTGACATTGGTCATCGTGCGCATCATGTCCAGCACGCGGTCGATGGCATAGAGATACCCGATGGCCTCCAGCGGCAGACCCGCGGCCGACAGGACCACCGTCGCCATGATCACGGCCGTCCCCGGAACCCCGGCCGTGCCGAAACTGCCCAGCACCGAAGCCAGGGCGATGACCATGTATTGGGTAAGCGACAACTCGATCCCTGCATATTGCGAAATGAACACCGCCGCCAGCGCCGGGTAGATCGCGCCGCAGCCATCCATCTTGATGGTGGCGCCCAGCGGCACCGCAAACGCGGCGTAATCCTTGTTGACGCCCAGATTGTGGGTGGCGCAGCGCAGGGACACGGGCAGGGCGGCAAAGCTGCTGGACGCGACAAACGCCACCTCCATGCCCGGCGCAGCACCGCGAAAGAACTTCAGCGGGTTCAGGCCATGCGCCAGCAGCAGGCTGGAGTAGACCACCACGATGTGGAACGCACAAGCCACATACAAGGCCACCACGAAACTCAGCAAGGGCCGTAGTTGTTCGAACCCATAGCCCCCCACCAGCGCCGCGATCAGGCCGAACGTCCCCAAGGGGGTGAACTCCAGCACGTAGCGGGTGACCTGGATCATCACCTCGCTGGCCTCGCCCACCAGCTTGCGCACGCCGGCGACCTTCTCGCCCAGCTTGACCATCGCAAAGCCCACCAGACCGGCGAAGAAAATCACCTGCAGCACCGTACCGCTGCGCGGCACCAGCACCTTGGTGCCATCGGCAAGCTTGGACGTCGCCGCCCCGCCCAGTGCCTGGAAGGGGTTGGCGGGAACCAGATTGAGCAGCATGTCGAGCGCACCGGGCACATCCTTGGGCTTGTAGTCGGAGGCCACTTGCAGCACGCCAACCCCTCGGCCGGGCTCCAGCAACCAGCCGAACAGCAGGCCAACCCCGACTGCCAGCATCGCCGTGATGGCAAACCAGACGAAGGTGCGCCCCGCCAGCTCGGCGATCGACTTCTGACCGCTCAAGGACGCCACCGCATTGATGACAGCGAAGAACACCAGCGGTACCGCGATCATCATGATCAGGGTGACGTAAAGGTCACCAATCGGGCCGAACCAAGTCTCGGCATCGGGGCCAAACACCCAGCCCGCCAAGGCGCCCAGCACGAACCCCAAGACCACGCGTTTCCAGAACTTGATTTGAAACCACCACGCAAACATGCGAGATCCAAGGCTGCGGCAAGAGGCAAACGATACCCGAGCATGCCGGGCCCGTCAGCGTCACTGCTGCAACACCGTTGCCATGCGCAACAGCGATAATGCCGGCATGAACCCACGCGCACGCCTCCTGTCCCCCGTCGCCCCGTTGGGCGCCCTTGTTCTCTCGCTGGCCGCCTGCACCACGACACCGGCAGCCCCCTCCCTGACCGCAGCCTCCACGACGCCCGCTGGCATCCACGTCGACGTGCCGGAGATCCGTCATCCCGATGCCGAAACCGCCGCCTGGTGGTTCCGCAACGGTGCGGCGCAAGCCGCCGCCCGTGGGGCGATGTCCGGGCGAGCCAAGAACGTCATTCTCTTCCTCGGCGACGGCATGAGCCTGACCACCGTGGCCGCAGCCCGAATCTTCGAAGGACAGCGCAAGGGCGGCAGCGGTGAGGAAAACTTGTTGCGATGGGAGCACTTCCCCGCCACCGGCTTCAGCAAGACCTACAACACGGACTCACAGACCCCGGACTCCGCTGGCACCATGAGCGCCATCGCCACCGGCGTGAAAACGCGCGCAGGCGTCCTCAGCATTGGTCAAGACGCCCGCCGTGGCAGCTGCAGCGGCGCCAAGGCCTCCCCGATGCTGACGCTGTGGGAACTGGCCTCCGCCAGCGGAATGGCGACCGGCGTCGTTTCCACGGCACGCGTGACCCATGCCACGCCGGGGGCCACGTTTGCGCACTCCGCCGACCGCAACTGGGAAAACGATACCGAACTGCCCGCCAGTGCCGCGGCCGAAGGCTGCATCGATATCGCTCGCCAATTGGTGGAAACGCCCCATGCCACCGGCTTCGATGTGCTGATGGGGGGAGGACGCGCCAACTTCCTGCCCACCAGCCAGCGTGACCCGGAATACGCAGACAAGGTGGGGCTGCGGCTTGACGGCCGCGACCTCGTGGCCCAATGGCAACAACGCCACCCCGGTGGTCGCTACGTCTGGAACCGGCAACAGCTGCAGGAAGCACCCACGGATGCCCCCTTGCTGGGGCTGTTTGAACCCAGTCACATGCAGTTCGAGCACGACCGCCCGAAGGACGCTGCTGGCGAGCCCTCGCTCACCGAGATGACCCTGGCCGCGATCACCCGCCTGTCCCGCAACCCCAACGGCTATGTGCTGCTGGTCGAAGGGGGCCGCATCGATCACGCCAATCACTCCGGCAATGCCTATCGCGCCCTCAGCGAAACCGTCGCCATGAGCGATGCGGTACGGGCCGCCGTTGATGCCACCTCCGCCGAGGACACGCTGATCCTGGTCACGGCCGACCATTCGCATGCGCTGAACTTCGTCGGCTACCCAATGCGCGGCAACCCGATTCTGGACAAGGTGCGGCATGAGGACGATCACGGCACGCCTGTCCTGACGCTGGATGGCCTGGGCCTGCCCTATACCACCTTGGCCTACGCCAATGG
>CAUJJG010000099.1 GCA_963205445.1 Pseudomonadota bacterium | reverse complement strand
TGTTGGGTGATCATGCTTTCCACCACTGCGGCACCGCGCTGGAGGTCGCCGCCGCCGTAGCGCGTCACGTGCTCCAGTATCGACGGGTCGGTGGCGGCGATGTGCTCGGTGAGTTGTGCGTGGTGCACGGCGGTGCGCTGGCTCCAGGCATAGGTGGTCAACGATGCCGCGAAGCTGCCGCCCAATGTGCGCACGAAGGTCATCAGGCCTGAGCCGGCGGAGATTTCGTGCGGCTCCAGATCGGACAGCAAGATCTGCAGCACGGGCATGAAGAACAGGGCCACGCCGATGCCCTGCAGCAGCTGGACCCAGGCGACGTGCTCGAAATCCACGTCGAGGTTGAAGCCCGAGCGCAGGAAGCTGGTCGTGGCCATGGCGATGAAGGCCAGGCTTGCCAGCATGCGCAGGTCGAATTTGCCCGCATGTTTGCCGATCAGCGGTGCCAGCAGCACCGGCAGAATGCCGATCGGTGCGGTGGCAAGGCCCGCCCAGATGGCGGTGTAGCCCAAATTCCGCTGCAGCCACAGCGGCACCAGAATGCCGACGCTGAAGAATGCGCCGTAGGCCATCGTCATCGCCACCGTGCCGGCCGCGAAATTGCGGTGCCGGAACAGGCGGAGGTTCACGATAGGGTCTTTGTCCGTCAGCTCCCAGATCACGAAGACCGTCAGTGCAATCGCAGCCACGATGGCCAGGATCACGATCAGCTCCGAATTGAACCAGTCCTCGTCGTTGCCCAGATCCAGCAGGATCTGCAGCGCACCCACGCCCAGCACCAGGGTGGCCAAGCCGATGTAGTCCATCTTCGGCTTGTCGGTTTTTTCCGGGCGGCCCTTCAACTGATGGCCAACCACCAGGCTGGCAAATACGCCCAAGGGCACGTTGATGAAGAAAATCCACTCCCAGCTGTAGTTGTCGGTGATCCAGCCGCCGAGGATGGGGCCGGCGATGGGGGCCACCACCGTGACCATCGCCAGCAGCGCAATGGCCTGCCCACGTCTGGCGGGCGGGTAGATCGACAGCAGCAAGGCTTGGGTGACCGGGTACATCGGCCCGCAGACGAAGCCCTGCAGCGCGCGAGCGCCCACCAGCAAGCCCATGCTGTGGGCCATGCCACACAGGAAGGAGGCAATCACGAAAGCGATCGTGGACCACATGAACAGCTTGCGTTCACCATGCCGCCGTGCCAGCCAGCCGGTCAGCGGCAGGGCGATGGCATTGCTGACGGCGAACGAGGTGATTACCCACGTGGCTTGATTGGCACTGCCGCCGAGGTTGCCGGAAATGGTTGGCAGCGAGACATTGGCAATCGTGGTGTCCAGCACCTGCATGAAGCTGGCCAGCGCGAGACCAAACGTGGTCAACGCCCGGTTCGGTGGCGTGAAAGCCAAGCCATCGGCCTGCTGCGCAGGCGCGGCAGGCGTCTGCTCGATCGTGGTGCTGGTCATGGCCGTTTGCTCCGCCGCTCAGTTCGCGCGGGTGCCGATGTTCTCGCGGATGATGCGTTCGATCAGCGCGTCAGCATCGGCCAGTTGCTTGGCGTAGGCGTCAGTGCGCTGGCGGGGAACGGCGGCTGCAGCCACGGGCAGCAGGCCGCCGTCCTGTGTATGGAGATCCACGTCGGCATGCATCGACAGGCCCAGCCGCAGCGGGTGTGCCTGCAGCTCACGCTTGTCCAGCGCAATTCGCACCGGCACGCGCTGCACGATCTTGATCCAGTTGCCGCTGGCGTTCTGCGCCGGCAGCAGCGAGAACGCGCTGCCGGTGCCCAGCCCAAGGCTCTCCAGCGTGCCGTGGAAAGTCACGTCCTTGCCGTAGAGCTCCGAATGCAGCACCACCGGCTGGCCCAGGCGCAGCTTGCGCAGCTGGGTCTCCTTGAAGTTGGCATCCACCCACACCTCGTCCAGCGGGATGATGGCCAGCAGTGGCGTGCCGGCGGCTACGCGCTGGCCGAGTTGCACATTGCGCTTGGCAACGTAGCCCGAAGTCGGTGCCACGAGGGTGGTGCGCTGCTTGCCCAGCAGGGCGGCCCGCAGCTGCGCGGCGGCGGCCAGGACCTGCGGGTTGTTTTGAATGTCGCTGTTGTCCACCAGCACGCGATTGCGCGAGGTCTGTTCGCGCGCGCCGGACAGCGCCGCCTGCGCGGCGGCGAGCTGCGCCTTGGCATGCGCGAGCTCCTCGGCGGAAACCGCGCCGCTGGCCACCAGGCCCGCACGTCGTGTCACATCGGCCTGCGCCTGTTGCAATGCAACCTCGCGCGCAGCGATGTCGGCCTGGCCGGCATCGATGGCCCGGTAGATGCCGCGCACCTGGCGTACCGCACCGGCGAGATTGGCCACCGCTTGCGCATAGGCGACATCCGCATCGCTGGCATCGAAATTGACCAGCACCTGCCCGGCTTCGACACGCATGCCATCCTCGACATGGATGGCAATCACGGTGCCACCGGCCTGCGGGGTGACGGTGACGATATTGCCCTGCACATAGGCATCATCGGTGGTTTCGTGCCAACGCCCGACCATGAGGTGATGCGCCAGCCAGCCGCCGCCGGTCAGCAGCAGGAAGGCCAGCAGGAGCAGCAGTGCATGCTTGCGCCTGTTGGCGGGCTTGATCGCGCTGTGTGAGGCCGGCAACGGTGCAGCGGCACCAGCGGACGTGTTCGGCGTGGTTTCGGTGGTCATGGTGGCTCAGTTCAATGCTTGGGCGGACGCCGCAGGCGTGTTCGTTGCGGGCAGGGCGATGCCGCCGCCCAAGGCGTGGTCGAGGTCGATGCGGGCCATGCGGCGGGCCGCCTGCAGGGCATGCAGCTGCCGTTCGAGTTGCAGGATGGCTTGCCCGGCCTTGAGGACGTCCAGGCGCGTCCCCAGCCCGGCCTGCAGCCGTTTTGCCAGATGGGCCCGTGCCCGCAGGGCGGCATCATGCGCCTGTTGCGTACTCTCGATGCGGGCTTCCAGCGCACGCCCTGCCTGCAGCGCATCGGCGACTTCGGCCAATGCCTGCAGCAAGGTCTGGTTGTATTGGGCGACGGCGAGGTCGTAATCGGCATTGCTGGCACGCAATTGCTGCGCCAGCCGCCCACCTTCAAACAGCGGCAGATGCAATGCAGGGCCACCATTCAGCAGCAAGGCGTTGTTGCCGAACAGGTCGTCCAGGTGGCCCGAGGCGACGCCGACGATGGCGCTGAGATTGATGGTGGGATAGAAGGCAGCGCGACTGGCGTCGATGCCGTGTTGGCTGGCTTCCACCCGCCAACGTGCGGCAACGAGGTCCGGGCGGCGCGCCAACAGGCCGCTGGGGATCTCCTGCGGAATCGCCAGATCAGGGGTGTGCAGGCGCGGGCGGCTGATTTCCAGCCCTCTGTCCGGGCCGGTGCCAAGCAGGGCCGCGAGCGTGTTGCGCAGGCGGCTGATGTCCTGATGGGCGGCTTGAACTTGCTGCTGGGCACCGGCCATGGCGGCGATGTCGTGCTGCAGGGCTATCCCGTTGTCCAGGCCGGCCGACAGCCGCTGCCGGCCCAGCGTCACCAGCGCTTCGCTGCGGACGCGTTCGGCCTCGGCATTGTCCAGCGCGTCGAATGCTTCGCCCAGCGCCACGTAGCTGCGCGCCACGTTGGTGATCAATGCGAGGCGAACGGCGTTGGCGTCCGCTTCCGCGGCATGGGCCGCGCCAACGGCCGCCTGCCATTTGCTGCGGGCGACGCCGCTGAAGTCCGGCGACCAAGCGAAATTGAGCATCAGCAGGTTGGCAACCTTGAAGTCGCCGCCGATTTCGTTGCCGGCCAACGTTTCGGGCAGCTGCATGCCCAACACCTGCGCGTTGCCACCCAGCTGCGGCTTGCGAGCTGCATCGGCCAGACCGGCCTGCGCCCGCGCCTTCCGGATGCGGGCCTCTGCGGCATCCAGCGATGGTGCGCTGGCCAGCGCCTCTTCGATGAGGGCATCCAACTGGGGGTCGTCGAAGGCTGTCCACCAGCGTGGACCGGGCCAAGGGGCAGGTGTCAGCGCCTTGCCGGCGAACACCTGCGTAGCCTGCAGGCGAGCAGGGTCGCGCAGTTTTCCCTCGGACTGCAGGCCTGCACTGCTGGCACAACCGGCCAACACGAGAGCGTAGCCGGCCACGAGCAGGCGTGGAGAGATGGATGCCATGGGTCAGGCCGTATCGTTGTTGAGGTTGTCGCGCACCTGCTCCAGCAGGCGCGTCAGACGGGTGCGGGTGGCGTCATTCATGCCGAGCAAAGCACTTTCGCGGACGCGCTGACCGCATTGGTCCACGTCGCGCCACAGATTGCGACCGGCCTCAGTGAGCTGGATATGCAGGGCACGGCGATCGTCAGGGTCGGCTTCGCGTACCAGCAGGCCGCGAACTTCGAGTTTGTCCAGCAGACGGGTCATCGCACCGGGATTGAGGTCCGCCGCGCGCGCAAGGTCGGTGACGCTGGCCTTGCCCAGCGACAGCTTCTTCATCGCGATGAATTGGCTGAAGGTCAGCTCATGGCCGGCGGCGGCCAGTTCGCGTTCCATTCGCGCCCACATGGCGTCGCGCACTTGGCGGAACAACAGGCCCAGCGAGGAGCCGCTGCAGGCTTCGGTGTCGGGAAGAGGGGAGTGCATGGCGCGGCATTTTGATAGCTCGCGCAATAGTTGTCAATGCAAATATTGTTCCTGCAATTTCCGGTATCAGCCTGTGCGATGCAAGACCACTTCCAGCACGAATTTGCTGCCGAAGAAGGCCAGCAACAGCAACAGCATCGCAGCCAGTGTCCAACGCACGGCCGTGGTGCCGCGCCAGCCGCGGAAGTGGCGGCCCAGCAGCAGCGCACCGAAGGCAAACCAGGACAGAATGCTGAGGAAGGTCTTGTGCACGAGGTGCTGTGCGAACAGGTCTTCCACGAAGAGGATGCCTGTGAGCAAGGTGGCGCTCAGCAGGGCGAAACCGGCTGCGATGGTGCGAAAGAGCAGGGTTTCCAGTTCGGTGAGGGGTGGGAGGACGCGCAGCCAGGGGTGAAACTCCCGGCGCCGCAGGGCGCGTTCCTGCAGCCAAAGGAATATCGCCAGAACCGTCGAAAGTGCCAGCGTGGCATAGGCCAGCAGGGCCATCCAGGCATGCAGCAGCAGGCGCCAGTCGAGTGGCTGGGCGGCGCTTGAATGCCCAGCCAGGCCGTATGTGAGCAGCAGGAGTGCGGCCAACGGGAAGGCCACCACGCCCAAGGCGCGCATGCGGCCGCTGGCCCCCATCAGAAACGTGAGCCCCGCCATCCCCAAGCCGACCAGGGAGAGTGCCGCGAAAAAATGCAGGTCGGCCGTGCCGTGTCGTGCCCAAGCCTGCCAGTGCACGACCGCATGCAGCACCACGGCGCCGGAGGCAGGCAGCAACCATCCGCGCGGATTGCCGCTGCGTCCCGCACGGGAGGCCAATATCAGCAAGGCAGTGGCGGTGAAATAGAGGGCAGCGGCGATCAGGACGATTGGCATGCGCGCAGTTTCGCACAGCTGCCGGGGGGCGTCTTTCGGATTGCCCGGACTGGTGCGATGCTATGCTCAGCCATCATCGCCAAGAGGAGCCTTCCATGGCCTCAACCCATGCGTTGTTCATGCCCGAGCGCAGCCCGCTTTGGAAGGTTTTCTGGATGTACGGCGTGATCCCCAGCAACCTTTTGTGGCTAGCGGTGGCGTGGTTGGTGGAACACCATCAACTGCCGGGCGCGACGCTGGGGCTGCTCGTCTTCCTTCTGGGATACACCGCTTGGATCGTGGCCGCCGTCTGGCAGGCCGCGCCGAAAGCCAAGGACCCACGCTACGGCGTGATGGCGCAGGCGCTGACCGTGGTCTGGGCCATCAATACCGTGTTGATGGTGTTTTTCCTGGGCCTGCAGATGGTGCGTCTGATGATGCTCGAGGCCTGATCAACCGAACTGCAGGACGGCCCCGTCCCGGTCGAAGGCGGCAAATTGCGCCACTTGGCCGTTGTTGATCGCATTGACCATGAAGCGAAGCGGCTGGGCCGCTTCATCGGCATTGGGGGCAATGCCACCGCGACCGGACAGGCTGCCCACAAAGACCATGTCCCACGCCTGGCCGGTGCTGCGGGATTCTTCCACCAGGGCTGCGAAGCTGGCGATCTCGTCCGGCGCCTTGTCCACGCACAGGCTGGGGCTGAGGCTGCCGCCTTCGCGGTTTTCGAAGCGTTCGCGTTGTTCGGCGGTGGCGTTCTGGGGCAACTCGACCTTGGCGAACACGAACAGCAGGCGCTGCGGTTCCGGCTGCTTGTGGGCGGCGTCAAGGAGGTCCTGGAAGGTGGCGAGTTGCATGGCAGGATCCGTAGCGATGGCTGGGGAGGGGCGAAGCTTACACGCCACTGCCAACGCCGCGGGCCTCGGAAACAGCGGAACTTGATCGCAGTCAAGCAGGGTGGCCGGCACTGCCGGTAAGCTGCCTCCCGTGGCATCTCCAAGCCCGGCCGCCTACGTTCCCTTGGGAATAGGGCAGCCGAGCCGTGACATCGGCAGCAATGCAGGGTCACCGGGTCGATCATGGAAACGTGTCGGCCTCCCGTGTTTGGACTGGAGCAACAACATGGCAACCCTCATTGATGGCTTTGGCCGTACGTTTCCCTATCTGCGGCTCTCGCTGACCGAGGCCTGCAATTACCGCTGCAGCTACTGCCTGCCGGATGGTTATCAGGCCAACGGGCGTCCTACGTTTCTGGCGTTGGACGAAATCCAGCGGCTGGTGCGCGGCTTTGCGGCGCTGGGCATGCGCAAGATCCGCCTGACCGGCGGCGAGCCCAGCCTGCGCAAGGACCTGCCGTCGATCATCGCTGCCGTTTCCGCCACACCGGGTGTGCAGAAAATTGCGCTGACCACCAATGGCTGCCTGCTGCCGCGTCATGTTGGCCTCTGGCGCGAGGCCGGGCTGACCGCGCTCAACGTCAGTCTCGACAGCCTGCAGCCGGCGCGCTTTGCGGCGATCACCGGCCACGACCGCTTTGCGGAGGTGACCGAAGGTGTGGAGATGGCGCTGGGGCTGGGCTTCGACGCGGTCAAGCTGAACGCGGTGCTGCTGCGCGGCTTGAACGATGACGAACTGCCGGCGTGGCTGGAGTATCTGCGCGAGCGCGACATCGCCATTCGCTTCATCGAGCTGATGCGTACCGGCGACAACCGCGAGTACTTCGAGCGCCACCACTACCGCGCCGAGGCGCTGGAAGCACAGCTGCTCGATGGCGGTTGGGCACTGACCCCGCGCGCGCCAGACGCCGGCCCGGCGCGCGAATACGCGCACCCGAACTACCGCGGCCGGATCGGCATCATCGCCCCGTATTCCAAGGATTTCTGCGCCGGTTGCAACCGCCTGCGCGTCACCGCACGCGGTGACCTGCGGCTGTGCCTGTTCGGCGACTTCGGCATCCCGCTGCGGCCGCTGCTGCAGTCCGATGCAGACCAAGAGGCCTTGATCGGCCGCATCGCCACCCAGCTTGGCCTCAAAGCCGC
>CAUJJG010000098.1 GCA_963205445.1 Pseudomonadota bacterium | reverse complement strand
CGCCTCGCGCACCGCCAGAAATTCCTTCCAGCGCGGGTACAGCGGCGCTAGCTGACGTGCGTTCAGGGTGTGCAACTTGCCCCAGTGGGGGCGCCCATCATATTTCCAGAAGATCGGCTCGATCTGTGCAAACACGTTGTGATAATCCATCGCGTAGTACTGGTGGAAGGAGATCGCGCAGGTATCGCGCCCTTGGAACATCGACAGCATCGCGTTGTCGCGCTTGACGTAGCGGTATTCGATCGGGAAGAAGCTGTCGACCTTCTGCTCGCGCACCTTTTTCATGATCTCGCGCAGACAGGCTGGCCCCGCCTCGGCCGGCACCTCGTATTCCATTTCGTTGAAGCGCACATCGCGGACGTTGGCAAAGACCTTGTACGAATCGTCGATCACCTCCGGGAAAGACACCGCGTACTTGACCAGGAAGTTGAGGACCCGCGCATACCCCTTCGGCGAGTTGCGCCATTCGCGGTGCACCCGCTGCAGCAGCGCCACCTTTTCCTCGTCGCCCCCCGGTTCCTTGGCGATCACCCGTGCGTCCGTGGTTTCGTCCATGGCCATCGCCACCGCCATGTCCGAATGCAGCAGCACGTTCATTTCGAAATGGTCGTGCTCGCGCAGCAGCCGCGGCATGTCTTCAAGAATCTCCTCATAGCGCTGCACCCATTCCCGCCGGTGCAGCTTGAAGGCCTTGCGATTCTGCAGCCGCACACGGGTGACGATGCCAAGCGCGCCCAGCGAGCAGCGCGCCGCATCGAAAATGTGCGGATAGCGCGTCGCATCGCAGTCGATGGCATCACCGCTGGCGGTCAGCAGGCGCAGGCCGATGACCTGATCCGAATACGAACCAAAGCGCGGGCCGGTGCCATGGGTGGAGGTCGCGATGGCCCCGCCCAAGGTCTGGTAGTCGATGTCGGCCATGTTCGGCAACGCCAACCCCACCTGCTTCAATGGCGCGCCCATCTGCGACATCGGTGTGCCGGCCCACCACTCGGACTGCTGCGTGGCGCGGTCATGCGCGATCATGCCGTGCAGGTTCGCAAGCGAAAGCACCGTGCCATCGGTGGGTACCAACGCACTGAAAGAATGGCCGCTGCCCACGGGTCGCAGGCCCTTTGCAGTGTCGCGCAAGAGGGTTGCCAGCGCCGCCTCGTTGGCCGGCGCAACGCGGGCCAATGGGAGGCAGCGTTGCGCGCCGGACCAGTTTTTCCAAGCGATGGCGCGGTAGCCCTTGGCTTGAGCCTGCAAGGGCCCCAACAGGCCCAGCAGACCAGCCGCACCCATGCCCTTGAGGAGATCGCGCCGCGTCCCGGCCATCATTTGTCCTCCAATCGTGCGTTGGCCATGTACTCGATCAAGGCCACAAACTGGTCCTCATCGCACTCCTGGCAGGCCCCCAACGGCGGCATACCGTTGAATCCATCGATGGTGTGCTCCAGCAGCACATCACGCCCCTTGGCGATGCGTGGCGCCCATTCGGCACGATCCCCAGCCAGCGGCGCCCCCGTGGAAGACTGCGCATGGCAGACCGCACAACTGCGCTGGTAGACCGCCTGCAGCGCGGGATCCAATGCAACGACCTGTGCCTTCGCCTGCGCCTGCACCCCCGCCGCCACCGGCGCTGCAGCTTTGTCTGAGCACGCGCCAAGCCATGCCACCAAGCACGCGCTCCCAAGCAGTGCGCGCGCGCCTTTCCCCATCGATACGGCCATCCCCGCCCCCAGGCAACCAAAGCTGCAATCTTCCATGGCCCTCACCGCGATGGGAGGGTCGAATGCGGCCAAATCCAGCGCCGTCGCGTCTTCAGTCCCGTTCGTCGGCAGCTGCCGGGGGTGCTGCATCCGCGCGTACGGTTGCTTGCGGTTGCGGCTGCTTGAGGCTGCCGGGCGCCTGGCCCAGCCAGCGCTTGCAAGCACGCCGGAACGCCCGCACATCGGCAAACCCCAACCGCTGGCCGGCTTCGGCCACGCTCAGGCCCGCCTCCACCAGCAACATCCGCGCTGTCCCTGCCCGCACCCGTTCATTGACCTCACGGAAGCTTGTGCCTGCTTCCTCCAGCCGTCGACGCAACGTGCGCGGACTGATGTCCAGCGTTTGCGCCAAAGCCGCGATCGACAAGGGGGCCGGCGCGGCACGCAACAACAGCTGTTCGACGGCCTCCACGGTGCCCAATGCTTCCTGCTGGGCATGCCGCAGCAATTGCGATTGCAACCGCGAAAACCGCGTCGGGTCCTGGCCCCGCATCGGCCGCGACAGATCTGCATCGCCAATCGCAATTCGATTGCTTTCGCAGCGAAACCGCGGCGTCACGCCAAACAACGCTTGATAACGCGGCGCGTGGGCCGGCTCCGTGTATGTCAGCTCCAGCGACTGCAGGCGCAAGCGTTGGCCCATCGCGTTCTGGAACAGCTCCATCACGCTGACGAGAAACTCCTCCACCAGAAACATCACCACCTGCGCATCCCGCAGGCGCGGACGCAGTTCCAGCAGCACGCCGGTTTCGGTACGCGCCATTGCGACGTCGATCAGGGCGCCTGCCGCCGGATAGTGCCGTACCCCCAGCGCCACGGCCTCCCCGACATCACGCGCCGCCAGAAATGCCGGGCCCAACAGGCCGAAGCTGGCCAACCCCTGCCCGCGCCCGACCTCCAGCCCCAGATCGGTACGTCCACTCAACTGCAGCGCGCGCCGGATCATCCGCCATGCCTGCCGGTTGGAAACCAGCGCCCCTTCCCGCAAGGTCTGGAGATCGAACCCCAGGCCGGCGCACAGGCGCTCGGCGGGGATGCCCATGGCGGCCACCCGCTCCCCCAGCGTCACCAGCAGAAACGGAATGATCTCGGGTGCGAACTGGCTGGACTCGACCTTGCGACGCGACATGAAACCGAACGACTCCCCTGCCCACGTCCAACGATGCAGGCACATCGTCAGCAGCAACGTGCGGCTGTTTTCCCCGAAAGCATGTAAACTAGCACCTTCGGACACGGTGCCAAGCGCCTGTCCACTTCGGGCCTGCTGCACTATGGCCCACAGCATCCATGGTGGCCCCGTCGGCCCCTCGCGACGCTAGGTCGAAAACCCCGCCAGGGCCGGAAGGCAGCAACGGTATCGACTGACGCGGGCGCCGAGGCCAGCCGGCGGGGCCGCCGCCTTTTCGGGCCCACTGTCGCTTCAAGCGAGCGTGTGCAGACAGCCTTGGTCAGTAACCGCGCTTCCAGGCCGCGTCATACGCCGCGCGCAACTGCGCAAAAGCCGCATCCACTTCCCCCAGAGCGCGCCCACCCCGCTGCTTGCGCAACGAACGCTGCAAGCGCAACAGATTGGCTTCGCGCCAACCGCTGGCCGGAATGCGCAGACGCGAGCGATCGAAATCGATCATCCAGCCACGCCCCTGCCCATCAAACAACAGGTTGTGGGCATTGAGATCGGCATGTTCGAGGCCCGCGCGATGGAACCGGGCAACCAATTGCCCGACAGCCTCCCAAGGCGCCTCCCCGGCTTCCGCCAAGGACGCCAGCGAGCGCACATCATGCAGGCGCTGCATGAGAATTGCGGCCCGGTAATGCAGCCCCTCGCGCCGATACCACGCCGCAAATGGCATTGGCACGGGCAGTTTTTTGGCACGCAGTGCGCGCAACAGTCGGAACTCGGCAAAACTCCGGACATGCGTGATGCCACGCCAGAGGTGACGATCACGGTTGAAGGCGGCAATCATCCCGCCGCGCAGATACTGGCGCAGCAAGGCATCCCCATCGTTGAAATCGATGAACCATGCGCCACCCCGCCCGCCATCGGAGACCGGCTGCGCCGCATCTCCCCAATGCGCGGGATCGAACCAGGCAGGTTCCGGTTGCCGCAACTGGGTGCGGTCGAACAGAATCGCGCCGTAGCCGCGCGCGTCGCGGAACGGCGTCAGATGTTCGTTGGCGTCGAATCCAGTCATCTCTGCGAGTGTAGCAATCGCGTGCAAAAAACCCATGCCCCACGTTCGATCTGTCTGCTGCGCCTGTCTGCGCTGGGCGATGTCACCCACGTGCTGCCGCTGGTGCACACCCTGCAACAAGGACTACCCGGAGTGGAGCTGACCTGGGTGATCGGCAAGGGCGAACGTCGGCTGCTGGACGGCCTGCCCGGCGTGCGCTTCGTCGAATACGACAAGAAGACCGGGCTGGCGGGCATGCGGGCGCTGCGGCGCGAACTGGGCCAGCGCTTCGACGCCTTGCTGCAGCTGCAGGTGTCCGTCCGCGCCAATCTGCTGGCCGCCTTCATCCCGGCCGCGCGGCGGATCGGCTACGACCGCCTGCGCAGCAAGGAAGGCCACGGCCTAGTCATCAACGAACGCATCCCGGATTGCGGCCAAGTCCACGTACTGGACGCCATCGGCAGCTTCTGCCAGCCGCTGGGCCTGCGCCGCAACGCGGTGGTCTGGAACTTGCCAGTGCCGGAGGACGCCCACGCCTGGGCGCGCGCGCAGTGGGCCGACGACGGCCGCCGCACGCTGATGGTCTCGCCCTGCTCCAGCCACGCCCTGCGCAACTGGCGCGCCGAGCGCTACGCCAAGCTGGCCGACCACGCCGCCGCGCAGGGCTGGCGGGTGGTGCTCTGCGGCGGCCGCAGCGAACTCGAGCGCCAGACCGGCGATGCAATTCTGGCCGCGATGACCGCGCGCGCAGGCGTGCTCGACCTGATCGGCAAGGACACCCTCAAGCAGCTGCCCGCCCTGCTCGCCCGCGCCGACCTGCTGGTGACGCCGGACTCCGGGCCGATGCATATCGCCAATGCGATGGGCACCAAGGTCTTGGGCCTGCACGCCGCGACCAATCCACACCGCAGCGGCCCGTATACCGACCGCCGCTGGTGCGTGGACCGCTACGACGAAGCCGCGCGCAAATACCGCGGCAAGCCGGGCGAAGCGCTGAAATGGGGCACGAAGATCGAAGCCGACGGGGTGATGGATCTGATCAGCGTGGACGACGCGGTGGCGGCGTTCGAGCGCTGCCGCGCCGCGCTGGCCTGATCAATCGGTTGCAGATCAGGCGCCGGAGCCGGTGCCGTAGTCCTGGTACGACTTCTCCTCGACGTAGGCCGAACCCAGCGCGAGGTTGATGTCCTTTTTCACCCGCGCACGGATATCGTTCTGGAAATACACGCTGCGCGCCAGCTGCACGAATTCGTCGTCGAAGGCCTGGGCCTTTTCCTTCAGGCGAATGTCGTCCTCGATCACCCACAGCCGCTCGTTGACCGCCTTCAGCTCCGCACGCAGGGCCGCGATGTCCTGCTGCGCCGCCGGGTGTGCCGCCCAGGTCGCGTCCAGCGCGGCCAGCTCGTTTCGGACATTGGCCAGCTTGGCCGCATCGGTCATCCGCTCGGACTTGATCTGGAGGATGGCGATCTTGTCCAGCAACTCGCCAAAGGACACGGGGACCTGAATCTCGGACATGAGGAACTGCCTGCATCAAGAGGATGGCCCAGTTTACCCGCAATGCGCGCAACACTTGCCTAAGCCAGATTCAGCCCGTATCATGCGCGGCTCGCAAGTCAGTCTGGCTCGGTAGCTCAGTTGGTAGAGCAGGGGATTGAAAATCCCCGTGTCGGCGGTTCGATTCCGTCCCGAGCCACCACTATTCAGCGCCCAACCGTTCTCGGTTGGGCGTTTTTGTTTCACGCCAAGTCGCTTGCAATTCAAGCACTGCGGGTTAGCCGCTGGCATAGGCTTCAAGAACAGCCTGTGACGCCCATCCGCGGGATGATGGTCGGTGCTAGGATCCTTGAAGCCATCCCGCCCATGGAAGCTCCGCCCCTTACGCTTTCGCGGGTTTTGGCTGGCTTCTTTTCTGGAGGTTAGCCCATGACCGCACGACCACAGACGCCGCATGCTGCCAATCGCGGGTATCGTGCGGCTGGCGCGATGTTGGGCCTTCTCTTCCTGGCTTCGGGTCTGTACGTCGCGCTCACCGCTTCCGCCGACTGGCTGGCCCTCGCCACCGCCGCGGCCCTTGCCATCCTTGGCTGCAATTTGCTGTATGCGGCCTGCATGGGCCGCACCTCATGGCTTGGCAAACTGGGCCCACTCCCTTGAACGCCCCGCATCGATGGCTTCGGCATCCGGCAGGTCTGCCACGCTCCTGTCGATGCCACGCGGGTGATTTATCAAGCAGGCGCCAGCCCGTGCTCGACATCCACGACAACACCCTGCTTGCGTTTGCCGAGGCCACTGGATGCGCCCGCGCGCAGACTGCGGCAAGCGTGCACCGCTGAGCGCAGCGCGCCACCAAGCCTTTTGGATCCTTCCACAGCGCGCGTGGCATCCTTTTCTGCGCGGGCACGCAAGCAAGGAAGGACTGAAGGATGGATCACCACCACAGCCACGGCTGGCATGGCGATGTCGTGCCAGCGGATTGGTCGCCGCTGGATGAGGCTGCGGCAGGCCAAGTGCTGGCCGGGTTTGCCGATCTGCGCGGGCCGGTGGCGGTGCTGTGGTGCAGCCCGCGCCCGTTCTCCGCCGCGGCCCGTGTGCAAACCAGCGCGGGCGAAGTGTTCATCAAACGTCAGGATGCCCGCATCCGGAATGTCAAAGCGCTGGCGGAAGAACACGCCTTCATCGCCCACCTGCGCACCCAGGGACTGCCTGTGCCGCAGGTGCTGCGAAACGATGCCGGCCAGTCGGCCATCCCCTGCGGGAGCTGGGTCTATGAAGTGCACCTGCCTGCAGCGGGGTTGGATCTGTACCTGGACACACCTTCATGGACCCCCCTGAGCCATCCGGCGCTAGCCCGCAATGCGGGCCGGATGCTGGCCCGCCTGCACCTCGCGGCCACCCGCTTTCCGCTCGTTTCGCGCAGCGCCACGGTGCTGGTGGCGCGGGATGATGTGTTGCGCGCACCCGAACTTGTCGACGCCATTGCGGCGCAATGCAGGCAGCGACCAGCGCTGGCGGCGTTTCTGTCAGGCCGCGATTGGCGCGCCGACGCGGCCCCCTTGCAGGCCCGGCACCGCCAGCTGCAACCGCGCATCGCACGATTGCCGCGCCTGTGGACGCATGGGGATTGGCATGCCTCGAATCTGTGCTGGAGCGATGCCAGCGCATCGGCCGACGTGGCAGGCATTCTCGATTTCGGGCTATGCGCCCCCACCTTCGCGCTGTACGACTTGGCCACCGCAATCGAACGCAACGCCATCGCCTGGCTGTCCCTCGGGCAAGGCACTGCGCTTGCCCGGCCCCGCATCGCGCAGGCCCTGATCGACGGCTATGCGGAGGTCACGCCGCTTGATGCGTCCCAACGCCAATTGCTGGCGGAACTGCTGCCGCTGGTGCATCTGGATTTTGCGTTGTCGGAAGTCGAATACTTCCACGCCATCACGGGCAAACCGGCCGATGCGGCACATGCCTGGGAAGGTTTCTTTCTGGGCCATGCCCAGTGGTTTGACACATCCGATGGCCAAAGCCTGCTGCAGGCCATCCTCCGCACGCCCTGAACAGCCCGCCTCGCTCATCGCACCACGATGCGTTGCTCGCTCCAGTCCTCGATGCTGCCATCCGCACCATGCAAGCGCAGCCCCAGCCAGTACACGCCGGGCCGGGCCCCTTGTACGCGGCCGCGGAAATAAACACGCGGTTGATGCGGGTCGGTGCTGATCTTCCAGAAACCGGCAACGGCAGGGGCAGGTTCGCCATAGCGCGCCTGCGCCACCACCTGCCCATCCAGCAACACCTCCACCCGGGTCAGGCCCACGCCATCCTTGAACGCCCATCCTGCCACGTCGAAATCCGTGGCGACCGTGCCACCGGCGGCAGGGGCATCGACAAAGGCCAAGGCAGGCAGCGTGCATGCCGCTGATGCCGGCGAGGCGGGAAGGTCGAACAGCAGAAAGCGCTGGCGACCATGGTCGATGTTCAGCACCGTCGGCGTCGGCAGCGGCCCCACTTGGCCGCAGAGTGCGTGATAGTGGGCCAACAAGTCACGGTACGGCACATGCGAGGCCGCCGCCACCAGCAAGGCCGGGCGCCGCGCCGTCACGTCTCCCTGCAAGCCCCACAAGGCCAGCTGCGGGGCACGGCCATGGTGATGATTGAGGGGGTGATCGAGGACGGCGATGTTGGCGTCCTCCAGCACGAAGCCCAGCTCTGCCGCCAGTTTGAAATCCCCGGCAAGGATGGGTGTCCCTGCGGGCAGCTTGGCAAGCCGCGCCCGCACCGCATCGGCCAGCGGTTCCCAGCCTGCAAAATTGGCCGGATACAGGCGGTGCGCCGCGGTGCGCTGCCGCCAGTCGGGAACCGAGGCAAGCACGAAGAACCCCATCACCCCCAACAACCCGCAGGCAGTGGTCACCAGCGTCACGCGGCGCCATGCGCTTCCCCAACCGGCCAGCAGGGCAGGAAGCAAGGGCAGCAAGGCCACGAAGCCAGGCAAGGGCCAATGGAAACTCACGCGTTCGCGATCGGTGAAAAACCCCAGCGCAAGAAAACCGCCCACGATGGCCGCCCCGCCCAAGGCCAAATAGCGGGCGGCAGGCCGGGGGTCACGCAGGCCGCGCCAAGCCGCCAAGGCCAGGGCCAGCAGCAGCACCGGCGTCACCGGCAGCAATTGCATCAACCCAAGCACCACGCCATCGGACCCGAAACGCCATGGGTGACGGTCCACCAACTGGAAGTGCAAGCCGGCATCGGCATTGCGCAGGTTCCAGAGCAAGAGCGGCAGCCAAGCCAACGCGCCCACGGCGGTCGCCAGCCACAGCCGCGGATCCCGCAGGGCGTGGCGCCCGCGTGGCAACAACAGCAAGGCCACAAACCCCACAGCGATCACGGCGGCAAACCGGTAATGCGTCAGCCCTCCCAGCAGCAGGCCCAGCGCCAGCTCACCCTGGGCCGCGGCTGGGGCACGCTGCGCGGATGCGGGCAGGCCGTCGGGTTCTCGCAGCAGGCGCAGACCGGCGTCCAGGCACAGCACGCTTGCCAGCAGCAGGGGGACATCGGGCAACGCCAGCAGGCCCAGGCTTCCCGCCAGTGGAAGCAGCAGGCACAGCATGCCGGCCTGCCACCCCGCCTCGGCGCCGAATTCCCGCGCCGTCATCCGCTGCACCAACCAGGGCAAGGCCGCCCCGATCAGCAGAAACGGCAGCCGCAGGGCCAGCGTGCCCTGGCCCAACGCATCTCCCAGCCGTGCCAACCATGCCGTCAGGCCAGGCAGATCCGAGTAGGCCCAGGCCAGATGCCGGCCTTCCTGCCAGTAGAACGCTTCATCGACGAACAAGGGCAAGTGCGCGGCCAACACCAGCTTGAGCACGCACAGCACGGCCCAGCTGCCGATGAACCAGCGTCTGACGCGTTCCGTGCTGCCCGCCTCCCGCATTGCCACGCGTCCTCGCTACACTCGCTGCAACCCCCGAGACCCATGCCCACGACATGTCCGCAATCCCGGCACCGGCGCAGATGCTAACCGATGAACTGCAACAGGCCCTGCATGCAGCACAGGCCCAGGTCAACGCTTTGGTCTTGGGCAAGCCGATGCAGGTGCGCCTGGCCTTCGTCGCCCTGTTGGCCGATGGGCATCTGCTGATCGAAGACCTCCCCGGCTTGGGCAAGACCACGCTGGCCCATGCGATGGCGGCCACGCTGGGGCTGGGGTTCTCGCGCGTGCAGTTCACCTCGGACCTGTTGCCGTCGGACATCCTGGGCGTGTCGATCTTCGATGCGCAGAGCAAGTGCTTCACGTTCCATCCCGGCCCGGTGTTCACCCATGTGCTGTTGGCCGACGAGATCAACCGCGCGCCGCCGCGCACCCAGAGCGCATTGCTGGAGGCCATGGCCGAGCATCAGGTCAGCATCGACGGGCAGACCCGTGCCCTGCCCGACCCGTTCCTCGTCATCGCCACCCAGAACCCGGTGGACCTGTCGGGCACCTATCCATTGCCGGATTCGCAGCTGGATCGCTTCCTCCTGCGCCTGGCCTTGGGCTACCCCGACGATGCCACCGAACGCGCCTTGCTGGCCGGCACCGATCGCCGTGACCTCATTGCACAGGTCAGCCCACTGCTGGATGCAGAGCGCATTCTTGCGCTGCGCAAGGTGGTGCTGGCCGTGCAGGCCAGCGAGCCGCTGCTGGCGTATGTGCAAGCGCTGGTGGCACGCAGCCGCAAGCAGCCGGGTGTTCGCGTGGGGCTGTCACCACGGGCCGGGTTGGCCCTGCTGCGCGCGGCACGGGCGCATGCCTTGCTGCTGGGCCGGCAGCATGTGGTGCCCGAGGACGTGCAAGCCCTGTTCCCGGCGGTGGCGGAACACCGCCTGGTGCCCGAATCCGACGCCGCCGTCGCCAATCTCGCCAAGGCCATCCTGCACGCCGTTGCG
This sequence comes from Pseudomonadota bacterium, assembly GCA_963205445.1. Taxonomy (GTDB): domain Bacteria; phylum Pseudomonadota; class Gammaproteobacteria; order Xanthomonadales; family Xanthomonadaceae; genus Thermomonas. Next base: position 17,680 of record CAUJJG010000098.1, on the reverse strand, counting down.
GTTGACTGACGATGCGCGAAGCCTTGCGCCGCCGCATGCTGGCCTGGACTCGGCCGCGCGCGCCGGAGGTGCTGCCGGCGCAGCTGGACCGCCACCGCATCTACGTGCTGCCCACCCGCACCGGCCTGTTTTTCGGCACCCTGCTGGTGGCGATGCTGCTGGGCGCACTGAACTTCAACAACAACCCGGCTCTGCTGCTGGCCCTGCTGCTGGCGGGCGCCGCGTTGGCCAGTCTGATCGCCGCCCATATGCAGCTGTCGGGCCTGCGAATGACCGCCCTTGCCGCAGACCCGGTGCCGGCGGGCAACCCGTTGCAACTGCGCATCGCCCTTGATGTGACCGATGCCCGCCATCGCCACGGCCTGAAGATCGCCTGCGCCGACGCACAGGCGCATACCGATTTCGGCCCATCCGGCGGCAGCCTGCTGCTGCAGCTGCCCACCACGCGTCGCGGCCTGTTGCCGCTGCCGCGGCTGGAGATTTCCAGTGTGCAGCCGTTGGGCCTGGCACGCGCATGGGGCTACGTATGGCCGGCGCAAACCCTGCTGGTGTACCCGGCCCCCGAGGCGCAAGCGCCCCCACTGCCCGCCCCCAGCGGAGGCCAGGGCCACCCCTTGCCGTTGCGCAGTGGCGACGAACCCCACCTGCTGCGTGACTATCGTCCGGGCGACCCACCGCGATCAGTCGCTTGGAAACCCTCGGCCCGGCTCGGCAATCTTCTGGTTCGCGATTTCGAACAGCAGCGCAGCGGCGAATTGTTGCTGGAATGGGAAGCCACCCAAGGCCTGCCCTACGAGCAACGAATTCGCCGGCTTGCACGCTGGGTGGACGATGCCGAGCGTGCCGGGCGCCGTTATGCACTGCGCTTGCCTGCGCAACCCATGGACGCCCTCGGCCTGGGCGACACCCACCGGCATCGCTGCCTGCGGGCCTTGGCACTGCTCCCGGAGGAACATGCGCAAGGTTGAGCCCTCCTCGCCGCCCATGTCGCCGTCCGGCCGTCTGCTGGTTCGGCTGGCGGCCATGGCCTGCCTGCTGCCATTGCTGCTGCAGCTGCCGCCGGCGCTTGGCCTGGGCTTCGGGCTCGGTGCCGCCGCCGTGCTGGCCGCCGCCTGGCGCAAGCCATTGCCGCCGCTTTTGCGACTGACACTGGGCGGCTTCGGACTGCTGGCCGCCGCTTGGCAGCTTCCCGGCATCGGCCGTGATACCGCCTGCGCCGTGCTGGCCGCCATGCTGGCGCTGAAGCCAGCAGAAACCTTCAGCCTGCGAGATGGCCGCAGCCTGGTTGGGTTCGGCCTTTTCGCCCCGTTCGCCACTTTTTTGCTGGATCAAGGCCCCCTGAGCCTTGTCCTTGCCCTGGCAGCCGTCATGCTGGCCCTGCTGGCCCTGCAACGCTTGGCCAGCGACGAGGCCAATGCCACGCCACCGCCTTCCTTGCTGGCATGGCCGGCAACACGCGGCGTGCTGCGCCTGTTTGGCCTCGGCCTGCCGTTGGCACTGGCCGCGTTCTGGCTGTTCCCCCGCCTCCCCGGCCCCCTGTGGGGCCTACCCCAACGCAGCGTGGCCACGCCCGGCTTGTCGGACAACATGCAGCCCGGCGGCATGTTCGACCTGATGCTGGACGACAGCCCGGCCGCACGCGTGCAGTTCTTCGGGCCGGTTCCGGCACCCGAACAGATGTACTGGCGCGGCCCCGTCCTGTGGGATTTCGATGGCCGAACCTGGCACCAGGCACGTGATCTGCTGCGCTTCAGTGCAGCACCGATGCAGGCTGCCGGCACCGGATGGGATTACCAGATCGACATCGAGCCCACGGAGAACCGCCAGCTGATCGCACTCGACCTGCCCACGTCGCTGCCAACCGGTGCGATCGATTCGGCGCTTGGGCGCGACTTCACGCCCTGGGCCGCACAGCCCCTGTACAACGTGACGCGCTGGCGGATGCATTCCGCGCCCGCACAAAGCGCCGAAGCAGACCTGCCTGACCTGCTGCGCGCGCGCGCGCTGGCGCTGCCTGTCGGCTTCAACCCGCGCACCCTGGCACTGGGTCGCCAGTGGCGGCGCGAAGCCGGCCAGGACCCCGCGGGCCGGGCCGATCTGGCCATCGCCAACCGGGCCCTGAAACTGGTGCGCGATCATTTCGCGTACACCCTCAATGTCCCCCTCGCTGGGCGCAACGAGGTGGACGATTTCCTGTTCGACCGGCGTGAAGGCTATTGCGAGCACTTCAGCTCGGCCTTTGTCGTACTGATGCGCGCCGCCGGCATTCCGGCACGCGTAGTGACGGGCTATGCCGGCGCCTGGCGCAACCCGATTGGCGACTATTGGATCGTGCGCAAATCCGATGCCCATGCCTGGGCCGAACTCTGGCTGCCCGGTCGAGGCTGGGTGCGCGTGGACCCCACCGCAGCGGTTGCGCCCGAACGGGTGTACGACACGCTGGCAGACCGCCAGCCCGGCCGGATCGGCGGCTTCAGCGGCTTGGTGCCGGTGTTCAACACCGCCGACTGGCTGCGCCGCGGCTGGAACGACTTCGTGCTGGGCTTCAATGCCCAACGTCAGCAGGACCTGCTCAAGCCCCTCGGCCTCGGTGCCTTGGGCGGCACGGCCTTGGCCCTGTTGTTTGCCACTGCCGCGGGCCTCGCGCTGGCCTGGATGGCATGGCTGATCGCACGCGGTGAACGCGAACGGGATCCGCTGTTGCGCGCTTGGCACGCATTGGACGCGCGTTACCGAAAACTGGGCCGCGGCCGGGCCCCGCATGAACCCGCCCAGGCCTGGGCGGCTCGCGTGGGCGCGGACACGCCCGGCCGCGGCGCATCCCTCGCGCTGCTGGCGCAACGGTTCACCGCCGTGCGCTACGCCGGGCGCCGGGACCCGACACTGGTGCAGGCCTTGCGCCAGCATCACCCCTGACGCGGCACTGCCGATCAGGGCGTACCGAACCGCCCCAGCGGTGCCCCTGCCAGCAGGTGCAGATGGATCTGAAAGACGGTCTGGCCGCCGTCACCATTGCAGTTCATCACCACCCGGTAGCCGTCTTCGGCAAAACCCTGCGCCTTGGCAAAACGTGCGGCAGCGGTGGCAAGCCGCCCGACCACCACGGCCTCGCCTTCCGGCACATCATTCAGGGTGGCGAAATCCACCTTCGGCACGAACAACACGTGCACCGGCGCCTGCGGGGCGATGTCGCGGAAGGCGATCAGGTGCTCGTCCTCATAGACGATGTCGGCGGGGATCTCGCGTTTGATGATCTTGTGGAAGATGGTCTCGCTCATCGCGACGGCTCCGGAGTTCAAGGTTCGGTGGGAATTTCGCTGCGGCTGCCAAACGCGTGCGAGAGGGTGCCGCGATCGACATATTCCAGTTCGCCCCCCAGCGGCACGCCATGGGCCAACCGGCTAGGCCGTACCCCGCGCGCACGCGCCAGCTGGGCCAGATAGTGTGCGGTAGCCTCGCCTTCGACGGTGGGATTGGTGGCCACGATCAACTCGCGCACCTCCCCCTCCTGCAGCCGCTGCGCCAGCAGGTCCAGCCCCAGCTCGCCCGGGCCGATACCATCGAGCGGGCTGAGCCGGCCCTGCAGCACGAAGTACAGGCCGCGATAGCCGGTGGCCTGCTCGATCGCCAAGCGATCAGCCGGGGTTTCCACCACGCACAGCAGCTGGCCGTCGCGGCTTCCACCGGCACAGGTTGCACACACTTCGGCCTCGCTGAAATCGCGGCAGCGGCTGCAATGACGGATATGCGTCATCGCCTGCGCCAGCGCCTCGGCCAAGCGCAAGCCGCCCTCGCGTTGGCGCTCCAGCAGGTGGTAGGCCATCCGCTGCGCGGATTTGTTGCCAACCCCGGGCAGCACCCGCAGCGCGTCGATCAACTGTTCGAGCAGGGATGTATTCATGCGGCGGCAGGATGCCCCGTCATCCGCATCACACACCTCTCACGCACAGGGATGTGCGCACGCGACGCCCGCAGGGCGGCGCGCAAGCGGGCGAAAACCGCGCTTTTCGCCCGCGCAGCGGATGCGGCGGCAGGATGCCCCGTCATCCGCATCAGAACGGCAGTTTGAAGCCCGGCGGCAGCTGCATGCCGGCGGTGGCGCCGGCCATCTTTTCCTGCGAGGCGGCGTTGATCTTGTTGACCGCGTCGTTGAAGGCGGCGGCAATCAGGTCTTCGGCCATCTCCGGATCCGTGAAGACGGTTGGGTCGATGCGCACCTTGCGGCAGTCCATGCGGCCACCGAGGGTCACGCTGACCATGCCGCCGCCAGCGTTGCCGATGGCTTCCAGTGCCGCCACTTCGTCCTGGGCGCGCTGCATGTTCTCTTGCATCTTCTGCGCCTGCTGCATCAGCTGGGCGATGTTTCCACGCATGTTCAATCTTCCGTTGTTGCGTTGTGGGGAATGGATCAGTTGGCGTCGAGTGGCCGCACCGAATCCGGCACCAGCTGCGCGCCGTGCTGCTGGATCAGGCGCTGCACGCCGGGGTCGGCGATGAAGCCCTTTTCGGCATCATTCTGGCGCGCATCGCGCATGCGCGCATTGCGGGCCGTGACGGTGTCGCCACGTGCCGCGCCGATCTCGAACCGGATCTGCACCTCGCCACCAAGCTGGCGGCCGATGGCATCACCCAGCATGAGGACGAGACTGGGCGATTTCAGGTGCTCTTGATCTGGCTGCAGCGCCAGGTGGACCACGCCTTCACGGTGGGCGATGAATGCCGTGTTCTCTGCCAGGACCTTGGCAGCCCCTCGCAAACCGGATCGCGCCACCAGTTCCAGCCAGTGTTCCGAATCGGTCACCAGCAGGGCACTGGCCGCCGCCGCAGAAGGCACCAAGGTCGCCGGTGGCGGCGTCACCACGGCGGCGACGGGAGGCGGCACAGCCGACTCACGCGGGGCCGCAGGCGGCGGCACGGCAGCGGCAGGGCTCACCGTTGCTGTCGGCTCGCGCAACGGCGGTGGTGCCACGGCATCCGCCAGCGCCGCGCGCGCACGCGCAGCGGCCTCGCTGCGTGCCTGAGACGATGGCGGCGCAGGCGCGGCGGCCGCAGCCCTGTGCGGCGGCGCCTCCTGCGCCAGCACCTCCGGCCGGAACGCCAGCATCCGCAGCAGCGTCATTTCGAACCCGCTGCGCGGGCTGGGGGCATAGCCCAGGTCACGACGACCGTTCAATGCCATCTGGTACCACAGCTGCACCAGCTCGGGGCGCAGCTGCGCGGCCAATGCATCAACCTCGATGGCATCGCTGCCCACGTCCACCGTCGGTACCAATTGCTTGACTTGGATCCGGTGCAAGGCCAGCGCGAAGGCATCCAGGATGCTGGCCCAATCCGGCGAGAACTCTGCCAATTGCGCCGCCTCGGCCAGCAAGCGCCCACCATCGCCATCGGCCAGCGCTGCCAACAGCGCCTGCACGCGGCTGCGATCCACCGTGCCCAGCATCGCCGCCACCGCGGCGCCGTCGAGCTTGCCGCCGGCATAAGCAATCGCCTGATCCAGCAGCGACAGGCCATCACGCAGGCTGCCGTCGGCCGCGCGCGCCAGCTGCGCCACCGCATCAGCATCCGATTCGATGCCCTCGGCGGAAAGAATTTTGCTGATCTGGCCGCGAATCTGATCCTCATCCAACCGCTTGAGGTTGAACTGCAGGCAGCGGCTGAGCACCGTCACCAGCAGCTTTTCCGGGTCGGTGGTGGCGAACAGGAACTTGACGTGCCCCGGCGGCTCTTCCAGCGTCTTCAGCAGCGCGTTGAACGCCGCTTTCGACAGCATGTGCACTTCGTCGATCAGATAGACCTTGAAGCGCCCGCGCGAAGGCATGTACTGCGCGTTCTCAATCAGCTCGCGAACGTTGTCCACGCCGGTGTTGGAGGCGGCGTCGATCTCCAGCAGGTCGATGTAGCGGCCCGCATCGATCGCGCGACAGGTTTCGCATTCACCACAGGGATCGGCGCTGGTGCCCTGCTCGCAGTTCAGCGACTTGGCGAAGATGCGGGCGATGGTGGTCTTGCCGACGCCGCGGGTGCCGGTGAACAGGAAGGCGTGATGGACGCGGCCTGTCTGCAGCGCATTGGTCAGCGCGCGCACCACATGCTCCTGGCCGACCAGTTCGGCGAAACGCTTGGGGCGCCACTTGCGGGCAAGCACGAGGTAAGACATGCCCCATTGTGGCATGGCAGGCGCCGGCTCTGGCCGCATGCCCATGCAAATTCAAGGTGGCCCTCCCTCCAGCTTCGTGGTTCAATGGGCACAGAAGCGGGGGTGCCCGGCGTTGCCGGGCTGAGAGAGTCCCTTGGAACCTGATCCGGTTTGCACCGGCGTAGGGAGCTTGATTCAGGCATACGCCCGCCCTCGGCCGGCGGCCTGCCGTCGCTTCGCCCCTCCCCTTGGCGATGTTGACGATGAAACTCCCCCTCTCCCCCTTGCTGTTGGCCCTGCTTCCGCTGCTGGCCGCCGCCCAGCCCGGCGATGAACTTGATGCCCAATCGAAGATCACCCGTCTGCCCACGGTGCAAGCCACTGCCGATGGTGACGACGCACCAAACGATGCGGGCATCGACGGTTGGGGCAATGTTGCCCCGCGCGACACCCCGGCGGCGATCCGCGTGCTGGGCCGTCAGCAGATCGAGGACAGGCACATCCGCACCCTCAGCGAACTGGCGCGTGAAGATGCATCGCTGGGCGACAACTACGCGCCGGTGGGCTACTACCAGAACATCGCCATCCGCGGGTTTGCGCTGGACGCCGGCACCGGCTACCGGATCAACAATCTTGCGATGACCGGCGAACAGGGGATCGCGCTGGAAGACAAGCAGCAGGTGGAGGTCCTCAAGGGTCTGGCTGGCCTGTCGGCCGGCGTGATGGAAGCTGGTGGCGTGGTGAATTTCGTCAGCAAGCGCCCTGACAACGTGCGCAGCCTGACCTTGGGCACCGATTCCCATGGCACGGGCTATGCCGCGCTCGACCTCGGCGGCTGGCTGACCCCGAATTTCGGGTTGCGCGCCAACCTCGCCTGGGAAGACATGCACTCGCATGTGCGCCATGCCGATGGCCGACGCAATTTTTACGCCCTTGCGGCGGATTGGAAACTGGGAGAACGCACGACCCTGGAACTGGACGGCAACCACCAGACCAGCGCCCAGCGCTCGGCTTCGGGCTACCAGCTGCTGGGCGGGCAGGCATTGCCACAAAACCCCGACCCCACCCTGATGCTGGGTTTCCAGCCTTGGCAACAACCGGTCTCGATCCGCGCCACAAATGCCAGCGCGCGGCTGATCCATGCCTTCAACGCGGACTGGACGCTGCGCCTGGCGGCTGGCCGCAGCCGCAGCGTGATCGACGACAACGTCGCCTTTGCCTACGGCTGCTGGTATGTCGCCGCCTGCTGGAGCGGCAGTCCGCCCAACTACTTCGCGCCTGACGGCAGCTACGACATCTACGACTACCGCAATCCCGACGACACCCGCGTGGGTGACAACGCCCGCGCCACCCTTGAGGGCCGCTTCCACACCGGCAGCGTGGCGCATGCGATCAGCGTCGGTGCCGTCGGCTTCCACCGCAGTATCGACCGGCACCGCAACGTCAACGACTATGTGGGCAGCTGGAATGTCAATGCCGGTGAGCCGCCAGTGTTCGCCCCCTCCACCAAGACCCTGGGCCCGAAAGTGCGCCGGCTGGACAGCTGGCAGCGCTCGGCTTTCGTGATGGATCGCCTGACCCTGACCGACCACTGGCAACTTCTGCTGGGGGCACAGTTCGCCCGTCTGCACGAACGCGCGCGCAACAAGCACGGCGTGCTGGAACGCGAATCACGCCTGCGCAAGACATTGCCGCAGGCTGCACTGCAATGGCTGCCCAACGAGGCAACCCGGGTCTATGCCAGTTTCAGCAAAGGATTGTCATTGGGCAGGGAAGCCCCCTCTTGGACCAGCAACGACGGCGAGTTTCTGGCACCGCGGCTGACCCGGCAGCTGGAAATCGGCGGCCGGTATCGCCTGCATGAGCGCCTCGACCTCGGCGCCACCGCCTTCCGCCTGCGCCAGCCCTACCAGTACGCGCAGCCGGGCGGCAACGGCGGTTTCACCTTCGTCCAGCGTGGCGATGAAACCCACGACGGGCTGGAGCTTTCCGCCGATGGCCGCATCGGCACGCAGTTGGGCATCAATGCCAGCCTGGCCTGGATCCGCGCACGGGCCACGGGCACCGGCACGGCCGCATACGAGGGCCAACAGGTGGTCAATGTGCCGCGTCTGCGCAGCAGCGTGCACCTGGATTACACACTGCCGATGCTGCCGCAGCTCACCCTGCTGGGCGGTTGGCGGCATGCGGCCGCTAATCCGGCCACCCCGAATGGCCAGGTGCGGGTGCCCGCCTATGACGTGTTCGACGCCGGCCTGCGCTACACCGGCCAGGCGCGCGGGCACGATTTCGTGCTGCAGCTGGGCATCGACAATCTGTTCAACCGTGATTATTGGCGCGACACCGGCAGCTCGCTGGGTGACAACTACCTGTTCCCCGGCACCCCGCGGCTGGCGCGGCTGTCCTTGCGCGTGGCGCTGTGATCACCTTCCACGAAACCGCTGCGGCCATCCTCAGCGCCAGCGCCGTGTGGCTGACCACGCGGCGCAGCCCCTGGTGCTTCCCGGTGGGGCTGCTGTCGGTATCGGTCTACATCTGGGTGTATTTCGAGGCGCGCCTCTATTCGGAAGTCCTGCTGCAATGCTTCTGGGTGGTGATGCTGGTGAGCGGCTGGCTGCGCTGGCTGCGCCATCTGGACAAGACCGGCCATGTTCGGGTGGCGGCACTGGCTCCACGGCACGCCGGCCTGCATCTGCTGGCCGGCCTCGCCGCCGGGTTGACGCTGGGCTACGTCATGCACCACCACACCAACGCCTCGTTGCCGTGGCTGGACGCCATGCTGACCGCGTTCAGCCTGGTGGGCCAGTTCTGGCAAAACCGGCGTCACGTGGCCGCATGGTGGATGTGGATCGCGGTGGACCTGGTCTACATCGGCATGTTCGTGAACAAGCAACTCTTCGTCACTGCCCTGCTGTACACGGGCTTCGTGGGGCTGGCCGTGAAGGGCCTGCGTGACTGGCAACGGGCCGCCCAGGCAGAATCCGCGACACCTGCCGCGCAAGCCTGATCCCCACGCAACGGGCAGGCAGTGGCACACTGCCTGCCACTGCCGGAGCGCCTTTCATGCACGTTGTCGTCGTTGACCACCCCTTGGTTCGCCACAAGCTGGGCAAGCTGCGCAGCATCGACACCGACCCGGTGCTGTTCCGCCATCTGGCCGGCGAAATCGCAGCCCTGCTCGCCTTCGAGGCCACGCGTGACCTGCCTACCACGCCCATCACCGTCCAGACCTGGGCCGGGCCGCTGCAGGTCGAACACGTGGCGGGCGCCAACCTGACCTTGGTGCCCATCCTGCGGGCAGGCCTCGGGTTCCTGCCGGGCGTGCAGGCCATGCTGCCGGCTGCCCCGGTCAGCGTCATCGGCCTGCGGCGCAACGAAACCACGCACCAGCCGGAAGGTTATTACCAACGCTTGGCAGATCACATGGAGGCGCGTACCGCGCTGCTGATCGACCCCATGCTGGCCACCGGCGGCAGCGCCGCTGCGGCCATCCAGACGCTGAAGGAAGCCGGCTGTCGCAGGATCAAATGCCTGTTTTTGGTGGCGGCACCGGAAGGGCTGGCCCTGCTGGAAGCCGCCCATCCCGATGTCGAGGTCTTCGTCGCCGCCGTGGACGAGCGGCTTGATGAGAACGCCTACATCCGGCCCGGCCTGGGCGATGCCGGCGACCGTCTGTTCGGCACCCCCATGGACTGATCAGGCGGCCAAAGGCAGGCCACGCAGTTCCGGGCGCGTCCACCCAGGCCCGAAACGCCCCTTGTCGTCACGCGCCACCTGCGCCAGCGCGCACTCCGCGTCGTGGGTGAAGAACAGCCGCACGTCGCGCGCCAGCATGTCCTCGAGAAATGCGCGTTTCTCGTCGATCAGGCATTCGGCATTGCGGTCGTACCCCATGGTGATGGGCACGTGCATCCACGGCCTGCCCGGGATCAGGTCGGCACAGAACACCACGCCCCCCTGCGGCGGGCCATCCCCCCGCGCCGGCCCGACGATCTCGGCCAACATCAGGCCCGGCGTATGGCCGTCACTGTGATGGAAACGCACTGCATCGCCGAGTGCTTGAGAATGGTCGCCGTCCACCAGTTCCAGCCGACCGCTGGCCTGCAGCAGGCCCGGCAGCTCGGGAATGAAGCTGGCGCGGTCGCGCGGATGCGGCTGCAGCGCGCGTTGCCAATGCTTGGCACCGACCACGAACGTCGCATTCGGAAACAGCAGCTGCGGTGCGCGGCCCTCGGCCCACGGCGCCAGCAAGCCGCCCACATGATCGAAATGCAGGTGCGAGAGCACCACCACGTCAATGTCCTCGTGGCAGAAACCGACCTGCGCCAATGAATCCAGCAGCACATGGCGGTCTTCCACCACACCGTAGCGCGCGCGCAAGTCGGGCGGGAAGAAAGTCCCGATCCCGGTTTCAAACAATACGGTTTTGCCATTCAGCGGCGAGGCCAGCAGCGCGCGGCAGGCCAAGTCGATGCGGTTTTGCGCATCCACCTTCACCCACCGCTCCCACATCGCGCGCGGCGCGTTGCCGAACATCGCACCGCCATCGAGTTTTTGCGAATTGCCCAGAATCGACCAGAGTTTCATGGCCGGATTCTACCCCCGGTCTCAAGGCCGGGGCAGCACCTCGGCCCGGCCTTCCGGATACCGCGGGTCGCTGCCGCCAAGCAGGCGGCCATTGCGCTTGTCCCATTCCACCGTCTGCAGATTGCCCCAGACATGGCTGGAGCCACGCCCGCCCTCGGCCTCCGTCGGCGGCAGATCCAAGACATGCCCCATCGCCCGCAGCGCCTCGGCTGCCTGCCGCGAAATGGCACCCGTTTCCGCGCCGATCACGTCGGGCATCCACTGGTGGTGATATCGCGGCAGGGCCGCAACCTGCTGCGCATCCAGACCTGCGTCGTAGCCCAGGATCCCCAGCAGCACCATGGTAATGATGCGGCTGCCGCCGGGCGTGCCCAGCACCACCACTTTGTCCTGCGACTCCATGAAGGTGGGGGTCATCGAACTGAGCATGCGCTTGCCGGGCTTGGGCGCGTTGGCCTCGAACCCCATCACCCCGAACGCATTGGGTGTTCCCGGCTTGAGCGCGAAGTCGTCCATCTCGTTGTTGAGCAACACGCCCGTGCCCGGCGGCACCAGCCCGGAGCCGAACAGCAAATTGACGGTCTGGGTGCCGGCCACCCGGTTGCCATCGGCATCGATGATCGAAAAATGCGTGGTTTCCTCGTCCTCCAGCGGCGTCGCCTGCCCGGAGAGCAGATCGCTGGGCGTGGCTTTGGCGGGATTGATGGTGGCGCGAAGGCCCGCGGCGTAATCGGCGCTGGTCAGCAACCGCTGCGGCACCGTCACGAAATCGGGGTCGCCCAGGTAGAAGGTGCGGTCGCGGAAGGCGCGCCGCATCGACTCGACGACCAGATGCACGCGCTCAGCTTCCGTCATCGCATTGAGATCGTAAGGCTCGAGGATCTGCAGCATCTGCGCCAACGCAATCCCGCCGGACGACACTGGCGGCGCCGTGACGATGTCCCAATCGTGGTAGCGGAAGCGCACCGGCGCACGCTCTTTCACGCGGTAAGCCGCCAGCTCGGCCTGCGTCCACTGTCCGCCCTGTGCATTGACACCGGCCACCAACCGCTTCGCGGTGACCCCGCGATAGAACCCGTCAAACCCATGGGCCGCCAATCGCTCGAGCGTGGCGGCCAGATCGGGCTGGCGCAGCAGATCGCCCTGCGCGATCGGTTTGCCGTGCGGGGAAAACACCGCGCGCGTGCCCGGGTAGCGGTCCATCACCTTGCGCTTGGCGGCGTAGCCGCGCGCCATCCGCGGATACACCGGGAACCCCTCGCGGGCGATGCGGATGGCCGGCGCCAGCGACGTCGCCAGCGGCAGCTGGCCGTACGTTTCCGCCACGTGCACCAGCATCGCCGGCAGGCCCGGGATGCCGGCCGACCACGGCCCGTTCTGGGCCCGATCGGTGTCGAAATTCCCGGCCTTGTCCAAAAAGTGAGCCGACGTGGCGGCCGCGGGCGAGGTCTCGCGCGCATCCACAAAGACATCACGCCCGGATTTGGCATCGTGCAGCAGCCACAGGCCACCGCCGCCCAGGCCCGAACTGATCGGCTCCACCACCGACAGCGTGGCCGACACGGCCACCGCGGCATCGAAGGCATTGCCGCCTGCCTTCAAGGTCTCGATGCCCGCCTCCGTGGCAAGGCGATGCGCCGATGCAACCGCTGCACCGGGAGGGCCGGACGCCGGCATTGGGGCCTGCGCTGCATTCGCCAGAGCCGGCAGCAACAGCAGGACAACGACCGCAAGCAATCGGTTCATCTTTTTCGGCACTCCCTGAAAGCAGAACCCCGCCCGTTGTGGGGGCGGGGTTGCAGGACAACGTCAGGCTTACTTGGCTTCTTCGAACAGGTAGTTCACGCCCGCAGGTTCAACCGCGGCCTTCACGCGCTCGCTCAGGATGGGCGTGCCGATGAAGACCACCTTGACGCCCTTCATCGTGCCCGGCTCGACCTCCTTGAAGGCGGCCTCGATCATTTCGACCTCCTTGTCCGGTGCCGGCGATGCGAAGACCAGCATATTGCCTTCAACGATGCCGCGGCCGAGATCCTGCTGCAGCTTCTCCAGCTGGCGCTGGTACATGCCGGCGAAATCCTCGACGTCGGACTTTGGCAGGAAGTAAACAAACGGGCTGCTGGTGATGCCGGTCATGTGTGGCGTCAGCTTGTACTCGAGGTACGGCCGCCAATCCTTCTGTTCACTGCTGGTGGGCAGCGCAACCGCGGCAACGGCCTCGGTCTTGGGGGCTTCTTCCTTCTTGCATGCCGCAAACGGCAGGGCAAGGCAGGTGATGATGAGCAAACGGGTCAACATGGTCATGAACTTATCCCCTGGGCAAGGCGATGGTGATGGAAACAACGTGGGCGGCGCGCAGGCTCATTTCGGCCTGCCTCGCCATTGCGCTTCGAGTGCCGCAGACACCGCAGGCGGGACGAAGCCGGAAACGTCACCGCCCAGCCGCGAGATCTCGCGTACCAGCGACGACGAAATGAAACCGAATTGCTCGGCCGGGGTCAGGAACAGGGTCTCGACCTCGGGGATCAGATGGCGATTCATGCTGGCCATCTGGAATTCATACTCGAAATCGGAAACCGCCCGCAGCCCGCGCAACAGCACGCCAGCATCGATCTCGCGTACGAAATGGGCCAGCAGGGAGTCGAAACCCTGCACCTCAACATTGGCATGCCCCGACAGCGCGTCGCGCGCCAAGGCAACGCGCAGCTCCAACGGCAGCGCCGGGCCTTTGCCGGGGCTGGCGGCCACACCCACGATGAGCTTGTCGAACAGCGGGGCGGCGCGATTCACCAGATCCAGATGGCCATTGGTGATCGGGTCGAAGGTTCCGGGATAGACCGCGATGCGGTTCGCCGCGCTCATGTCGTCTTGGAATCGCCGCTGGTGGGTTCGACCTCAAGTGTAACTCGCCGGAACAAGGCATAGCGCACATCCCGGGTCCTGTTTTCGCGATGCAAGGTCCATTCCACGGGCACGGATGGCACCCGGTCCACCGGTGACTCGAGATACAGCCATGCCGCCTTGGCCATGAGCCGCGGCAAGCGCTCCAGTACGCCTCGCCACAGATCGGCCGCGAACGGCGGGTCCACGAACACGAGGTCGAAAGGCGCCGCGGCCCAACCATCGGCAAACGCCAGCGCATCCCCGCAGTGGACAGCCACCTGACCGCCGGCGTCCAGCCGCGCCGCAGCCGTCGCCAGCGCCTGCGCCAATTGCGGATCGGCCTCCACCAGTTGCACGAAATCCGCACCACGCGAGGCCGCTTCCAATCCCAGCGCGCCGCTGCCGGCAAACAGGTCCAGCACGCGCGCACCGGGCAGCACCGGCATCAACCAATTGAACAGGGTTTCACGCACGCGGTCGGAGGTCGGGCGCAGACCCGGACGGTCCGGCACCGGCAGGCGGGTGCCGCGCCACTGCCCGCCAATGATGCGGACACTGCCGACCGTGCCTGTGCGGACATTTCGATGCGGCCTGTTCATCGGGGCGACGGGGGTGCGAGTGCTACCATGGCCGCCATTTTCCACGATTCCAACGGCCTCATGCTCAGCTGGTTCCGCCGCAAGAAAACCGACGCGCCCATCCCCGTGCCGGAAGCGGTTCAGCCCGAGGTCCTCGTGCCCGCGCCGACCGATCAGGTGCTTGAAGTCCCGGCCCCGGCACCTGAAGTCTCGGCGACAGAAGTCCCGGCACTCGAAGCGTCCGTGCTCGAACCTCAGGCGGCCGACCCTGCCGACTCCACGCCGGCACCCACGTCCGTCGAGCCGTTGCCGGAACCGTCACGGCCCGACCCCGCCTCCCCAGGCAAGCCCGGCTGGCGGCAGCGCATCACCAGCATCCTGACGCGCGACATTGCCGAGCTGTTCGGCCGCAACCCCATTCTCGATGACGCCCTGCTGGACGACATCGAAACCGCACTGATCACCGCCGATGTCGGCGTCACCGCCAGCACCCAGCTGGTCGAATCCCTGCGCAAGCGGATGAAGGCACGCGAGTTCGCCGACGCCAAGGCCCTGCTGGCGGCGCTGCGCAGCGAGCTGCTGGCCCTGCTGCGCCCGGTCACGGTCCCGCTGCAGATCGACGCCTCCAAGAAGCCTTTCGTGCTGTTGACCATCGGCGTCAACGGCGTCGGCAAGACCACCACCATCGGCAAGCTGGCGCGCCGCTACAAGGACGAGGGCCGCAGCCTGATGCTGGCCGCCGGCGACACCTTCCGCGCCGCCGCGGTGGCGCAGTTGCAGGCCTGGGGCGAGCGCAACGGTGTTGCCGTGGTCGCGCAGGGCCAGAACGCGGACGCCGCCTCGGTGGCATTCGACGCCCTGCAAGCCGCACGCGCACGTGGCACCGATGTATTGATCGCCGATACGGCCGGCCGCCTGCACACCCAAGGCGGGCTGATGGACGAGCTGGCCAAGGTCGCCCGCGTGCTGCGCAAGCTCGACGGCGAGGCCCCGCACGAGGTGCTGATGGTGATCGACGGCACCACTGGCCAGAATGCGATCAACCAGGTGCGCAAGTTCAACGAGAAGATCCCGGTGACGGGGCTGGTGGTGACCAAGCTCGATGGCACCGCCAAGGGCGGCGTGGTGTTCGCGCTGGCGCGCGAGTTCGGCATCCCGATCCGCTACGCCGGCATCGGCGAACGCCCGGAAGACTTGCGCGTGTTCGACGCCGAAGCCTTCGTTGACGCGCTGCTGCCGGAGTCGCTCGGCGGGTGAACGCGCCACTGCCGCCTCGCACGCGCCGGCGGCGGTGGCTGACCCTTGCCAGCCGCGGCCTGCTGCTGGCGCTGGCCCTGCTCCTGTTGGCGCTTCTGCTGCTGCAGACCCAATTCGCGCGCGGCCTGTTGCTGCGCGCGGCCGGCACCGCGCTTGACCTGCAGCTGGAAGCAGGGCGGATCGAACTTGGCCTGCGTGGCACCCCACGTCTGCAGTTGGAAGACCTGAGCGTTCGCCACAACGGCGAAGACACGCTGCACGCCCGCCGCATCGCGGTCACGCTGCCGTGGCGCACGCTGCGCGGTTTTGGCAAGACACTCGAGTTCGATCGGATCGAACTGGACGCCCCCCTCCTGCACCTGCCCGCGCTGCAACGTTGGCTGGCGGCGCGCCCCGAAAGCGGAGAATCCCGCATCCCCACCCTGCGCCACGGTCTGCGCCTGCGCGACGGGCGCATCCGCAACGACGACTGGGCCATCGAGGGTCTCTTCATCGACCTGCCCGCACTGCACCCAAAGCAGCCGGCCACGTTGCAGGTCCGCGGCAGCTACCGCGCGGCAGCGCTGACCCTCCCCGCCAGCCTTGCGATCACCCTCGACAGCCCGCAGGCGCTGCTCACCAAGCGCGCCAGCGCGATCCGCAGCACGGGCCAGCTGGAGCTGCGCGGCGATGGCTGGTCGCTGCCGGCGCAGGTGATGTTGGCAGGCCCACTGCAGCTGGGACGGGACTCGGCCCTGCTGCGTCCGGCCAAGCTCGGCATCTCCGCACGTTTCGTGCAGAGCAACGCCAGCACGCCGTTCCGGCTCGGCCTGTACGGGCCGATGGCTTTCAACGAAGCCAGCTGGCGCGTCGTACCGGCAACCTTGGTGCTGGACGGCGACGGGCGGGTGCCGGATGCACAAGCACGCGGCAGCGTGTCGTTCGGCAAGCGACTGGTGCTGCATCTGGACGGTGCGCTCAAGGACTGGCCGCAACGCTGGCCGACGCTGCCGCTGCCACCCAGCCGCGCACCGCTGGGCTTCGCACTGGACTACAAAGGCGCGCCGGACCTGCAAGAAGACGCCACGTTGGCGTTGCATCGTGACGACACACGCTTCGAGGCACGCTTCCGCCTGCCCGAACTGCAGCGTTGGCTCGATGCCGAGGGTGGCGATCCGCTGCCACCGCTGGCCGGCAGGCTGTCCACCCCGCGGGTGACGCTGGACGGCGTGACGCTGGAAGGGGTCGAGATCGAACTCGACGATTCACCGTGAACTTGCCGCAGGACTTTGCCCCGCGCCTGCTGGCGTGGTTCGACCGCCACGGCCGCCATGACCTGCCCTGGCAGCACCCCCGCACGCCTTACCGGGTCTGGCTGAGCGAAATCATGCTGCAGCAGACCCAGGTCAGCGTAGTGACCGGCTATTTCCAGCGCTTCATTGACGCCCTGCCCGCGCTGCCGGCGCTGGCGCAGGCGCCGCAAGACCAGGTGCTGGCACTGTGGTCGGGCCTTGGCTACTACGCCCGCGCCCGCAATCTGCAGGCGGCCGCGCAGCTGTGCATGCAGCGCCACGGCGGCGAGCTGCCGCGCGATCTGGACGCGCTGATCGCCCTGCCCGGGATCGGCCGCAGCACCGCCGGCGCAATCCTGTCACAAGCTTGGGACGACCCGGCGCCCATCCTCGACGGCAACGTCAAGCGCCTGCTCTGCCGGGTGTTCGGCATCAGCGGCTGGCCGGGCGCGCCCAAGGTCGAAAAGCAGCTGTGGGCGCTGGCAGAAACCCTGCTGCCACCTGCGCGGCAGGCCGACTGGGCGCAGGCGCAGATGGACTTCGGCGCCACCCTGTGCACCCGCGCCAACCCCGCCTGCGCGCTCTGCCCGCTGCAGGACATTTGCGTGGCGCGGCGCGAGAACCGCATCACCGAGCTGCCCACGGCCAAGCCCGGCAAACCCTTGCCGGAGAAAACCACGCTGATGCTGATTGCCGTTGACCCTGAAGGCCGGGTGCTGCTGCAGCGGCGGCCGCCGACCGGTGTCTGGGCTGCACTGTGGTCACTGCCGGAGTTCACCGATGCAAGCGCAGCCGAAAGCTGGGCCGCGCGCCAGCTCGCTGTTGACGTCGGCAGGACGCGCACGCTGCCGGCGCTGAGCCACGGCTTCACCCATTTCCGCCTGCAGATCTTGCCGCGGCTGATGGCGGTCAACGGCCCGCACGCCGCCATCGGCGATAATCCCGACCTGCGCTGGGCCAACCGC
>CAUJJG010000097.1 GCA_963205445.1 Pseudomonadota bacterium | reverse complement strand
TTCCAGTTCCATCTCGCGCGAAGCCATACCCTGCACGCGGATGTCCGCTGACACGGATTCGACCTCCAGATCGGCCAGCTGCGGCATGCGCACCTGCAGGTTCGTGGGCTCGACGTTGCGGCTGCGCGTTGGATTGCGCACCTTGATCCGCAACACGCGACCATCACCTTCGATCAACAGCTCGGCACCCCCGCCGCCAAGCGTACCGTCCACCTTTACCTCCGGGCGGTCCCAGGCAACCACCTCGACGCGCCCTTTCACGTTTTCGATTTCAACCCGGCCACGGGCATCCAATGGCCGCGTCTGTTGAATAGGTGTCCCCGCCGCCACAGGCAGCACAACAGCCGTGGCCAGCAGACAACCCAACAGCTTCAATGTCATTTTCATAGCATGTCCTCAGGTGAAAACCGCGCGCCGTGACAGGGCAATGCGACGCGCATAGATGTGGCGCAACTGGTCCAACAAGCGCATGGAATCCGGGCGATCATGCAAGGCGGCCAATACCTGTTCTGCGCTGCGATCCAGCGCATCAAGGCCCGGCCGCCAGCTGGCGGGAACATAGAGGTCCAGTTCCAGCAGCGCGGCTTGGTATTGCCGCGTCATGGCTATCGCCTCTTCCGGCAACACGACGTTTCCCGGCACATGCACGGGTACCTTGCTGTCAGGCGACAGCCCCCCATGCCACGCCAGGCCCAGCGTCAGCAGCACCGATGCCGCCATGGCCAAAGGCCAGGTACGGTGCTTTCGCGTGGCCACCTTGGCTGGCACCACCGTCAGCCGGGCCTCGATGCCAGGCCACAGGTCGTGTGCAGGCGCCTCTTCTTGACGCAGCCCGACCAATGCCAACCGCAGTGCAGCCGTGCCAATGGGGGTGTATTCACTCATGTGGTTCTCCGATGCGGGTTCGCAACAAACTGCGCGCACGATGCAGATGGGCCTTGGAACTCCCCACGGCCATCTCCAGCGCCTCGGCAATCTCATCGTGTGTCCAGCCTTCCACGTCGTGCAGGACCAGCACGGCCCGCGCACGTGGCGGCAACGCCGCTACGGCACTCGCCAAATCCCGCCCGATTGCGGCTTGACTGGCCGTGTCGGCCACGGACAAAGACAACAGTGCGTCCTCGTCATCGTCCTCATGCCATGGTCTGGAACGCCGGGAGCGCAGCGCCATCAGTGCCGTGTTCACCGCCAGTCGGTGCAGCCAGGTCGCCACCGTGCTCTCGAAGCGAAACGCAGGCAGTGCCTGCCAAGCCCGTACAAAGGCATCTTGCGTCAGGTCCTCCGCTTGGGTCCCTGCCCTCCCCACCAGCCGGACGACCACGCCATGCACACGGCGATGGTGACGACGGTAGAGCTGCTCGAACGCCGTGACATCGGACAACGCCGCACGGCGTGCCAAAGCGGCATCCGCATCTTCGAGCGCGCAGGTTGCAGCAGGTTGCGGCATGGGCGTGGTGGACATCAGCATGTCAAGTCTGATGCCCCAACACGCCGTACGGTTTAGTGCCGCATGCGATGCAGCGCCGCGAGCTTGGCCTGATAACGCTCGGCTTGCCCCCCATCACTCAATGCCAACGCCTTTGACAGCTCTCGGCTTGCCTTGACGAGCTGACCCGTCTCGAAATACACGCGAGCCAAAGCAAAATGAAAGCGATGCTCCATTGGATTCAGCCTCGCCGCTCGCATGAAAAACTTGGCAGCTTCACCCCACTCACCTGCGAGCTCATGACGACGGCCCTGCTGATACTGAAAATATGGGGCTTTGCGCAAAAGTTTTTCCGATCGATCACGCCAATACTCCTCCTGATCGCTATCCCCTGAGCGCTGGAATAGCGCAACAAGATTCGACAGCCCACTGAGCAGGCTTGGATCACGGCTCACCGATTGCCGGAATAGTGCTTCTGCTGCAGACATATTGCCTTCACGCAGATTCAGCACTCCGTAGTTGTTCAACATGGCTGCATCTTCCGGACTGTGCCGAAGCGCCACTGTCATCCAGGCAATTGCCTGCTGATGTCGCCCCTCAACCATCATCTCCATTGCCCGATTACCGTAAAAATAGGCAATCAATTTTTCATCATCGACCGGGTTCAACACACCGCCCGCTGGCGTATCGCTTGCATCCACATCAACGATGAAGCGGCGCCCCGGCCGAATGGTAATGATGGCATTGGCGTGTTGCGTCTGGATTGCCGTCTCATCTGTCGCCCCCCATGCCACGATGCTGCTGACAAGCTGCCCCTCTGCATGAAGTCCTGCCTCACGCGCAAGCACCATTACCAACAGGGTGGAAGTCAGGCAATTCAGTGTCCTGGAGCGGTACGCCTCCGAAATGGTGAGCGTTGCATCGGGCTTGTAGGTCATCCCCAATCCCTGCGCATCGAAAACGAACTTCACCAGCCGCTCCAGCCTGGCATCAGGATCCGTCGTAACCGCAAGGACCTCTTCCCTGAATCGATCCCGAAGTTCGTCAGGCAACGCGATGATGTCATCTGGCTCCGGCGGAACATCCGGCACGACGCCAACGGCCATGGCAGCACCGCGCGGCAGACACAGAAGCAGCAATGCAAGCATCAAACCAAGCAAGCCCCTTTCGACTCGCAAATGTGCCGCCCCAATCCCAGCGCCTATCCCAACCATTGACGACCTCCTCATTTCACCGCTGCAGGCCCGCAAGAGCACGGGAAAGCATGCCCGTCCAGAGCCAACTCAGCTCAGGATTGGAGCCTTCGCGCGTACTGGCAGCAAGCCTACTTTTACGCCACTTTTCGGAAAAAGAAAAAGGCCGGCGCTTTCGCGCCGGCCTGAAAGGGAAATCTCAAATCAAGCCGAATCAGAACGAATAGCGGACCCCAAGATAGGCACGCCGCGGTTCCACCCAAGCATCAGCTTGCTTGAAATCATAGACGCCATCACCATCGACGAGATCCATGACCGAAACGGGCGACTGCTTGTTCAGGATATTGAACACATCCAGGAACACCTCCATCTTTCCGACCGGGAAGCTCTTGGTGTACTTGGCGCGGAAGTCAAGCGTATAGTAGGACGGGCCGGTTTCCGCACCCACGGTGTTCGGAAGGATCCAGCTGTCGATCACATCACCATACTCGTAGCCGTCCGACATCTGGGGCAGGTGTCGGCCATAGAGACTGTAGGTCCGGCTGAAGAGCGTGCCCGAGTTCCAGTTGAATACGCCGCTCAGCTCCAACCCGAAATCAAATTCGTAGGAGCCCCAAGCCTTGAACTGGTTCTTGATGTTGCCGGGCTGCGGGCCGTACTGATTGGGTGCACGCGGATCCAGCGCAATCCAGTCACCCTGGAAGTCTGCGTTGCCATCCGAATTGCTGTTGCCCTTGGCCAGATTGTAGGTATAGGTTGCGGCAGCCTGCCAGTTGTCGCTCTTGAATTTCTGGAGCGTGACTTCAAAGCCGGTGTAATTGCGCTTGCCGCCGGCCAACGTCGCAATCACGTAGTTGGTACCCGGATTTCCGGAATAACCGAAGTACTCATACGGCAGATAGAACTCGGAGCTCGGGCAGGCAACCCCTTCACTACCACATGGCGTGGATGGATCCGAATACAGGCCAAGATCATAGTCCTCCATCAGGTTGCGCGTCCTGCGGTGGGTGACTGTCACCTGCAAACCGATGTCCTGACCGAAGGTCGTGGCATAACCCACCATCCACTCATCCGTAAACGGGGTCTTGGTGGTCGGAGCAATGGCTGCATCACCCGGACCACGCTGACGGTAGGTATACCAGGTGCCGTCAATGTTGATCTGCTCGTCATAGGTCGGGCCAGTGACGGCACCGGCAAAGTCCGCCATATCGGCACGAATTGGATCGTAGTAGCGCCCAAAGAACGCCCAGACCTTGCTGCGGCCATCCCCCGAGAGGTCATACGTCAAGGACAGACGCGGGGCAATATCCCAATCGAACTTGTGAATCGTCGCCCCCACGGAATTCAGCAATTCATTGCGCTCGAAGCGCGCACCGATATTTGCCGACCACTGACCGCTGACCCAGTTGTCCTGAAGGAAGAAGGCAACCTGCTTCGAAGTCACCTTGTAACCTTGGCCCTCATTCGCCGACTGGAGAATGCGGTACATGTTGACCTGACCATCCGGATTGCCTGTGGTATTGCTGAAGGTCTTGGCTCTCAGCTGATCAATGGTCAACCCAGTGGCCGCACTGATGCGCGCCAGATCGCCCGATGTGATTTGCCGGGTACCCGTCCACCCGTAACCACTCGACAGGAATTGCGCCAAGCTGACGCCAGCATCGGCCAAACCAATCGATGTGTAGCGCGCACCAGCCGCACCGGCACCCAAGTAGGCAACGCGCTCAGAATAGGAGCCTTCTGAACGCAACAGGCCGGCACTCAGGGTGTGGTTGCCCAAGTACCAGTCAAAATTCAAGCCAAACTCCTCGTTGTCGCGGCTTGTGTAGGTATTGGTGCCAGAGCCGCCCTGATTCAAATCCGCATTGGTCTTGTTCTGGCGATCCGTGTGGTAAGCCACGTTGTTGAACGGATCCGAGGTGGAAGCCAGCGAGGACAGTTCGCCTTCGTGCTTGTAGGCGTAACCGCCGATGCTGAAGTTGTCCCAATCATGGGAGTATTCAAACTTGTAGTTGTCGCCACCCGATTCGGTCACCGTGCTGCGGCTGTTTACGACACTGGGGCTGAGCGAACCGCTGCGAGTCTGCGGGTCATTGAAGAACGTTGCGGTCACGCGGTCACTGTCCGTGATCTGCCACGTCAACTTCCCGAATGCCAGCTTGCTTTCATTCCTGACCGTGCGCATGTAGGCCTGGCTGACGGCATCAGTCACGTCCTCTTCACGATTCTTTTTCTGGTAGGAGGTGAAGAACCAAAGCTTGTCCTTCACGATCGGGCCACCCAGCGTCACCGCGGCATCATAGGTGGAGAACTCATTGGCAGCCAGGTGCTTGTTGTTGGAAACAAGACTGGAGTTCTGCAGGTAATAGTTGACCGAGCCATGGAAGGTATTGCTGCCGGACTTGGTGACCACCTTGGAAATCAAACCAGAGCCGCCGGCAAACGAAGCAGGGATGCCGCCCGTCAGCACCTGCATCTCCTGAATGATCTCGGAGTTCAGGTTGGCGCCAAAGGTGCCCGTCAGCGGGTCGGTGACGTTGACGCCATCGATGTAGTACAGGTTGTCCGTGGAAACACCGATCGCGCCACCGACATCCGAATAGTTCATGCCCGACTTCGACGACGGGTTGCCGCTTGCGCTGGGCTTCACGCCGGGCACCAGCTGGAGATAGCTCTGATAGTTGCGGGCAGTCGGCAGCGACTCCACCTGATCCAAGGTCAGTACCGTACTCACGGTCGCAGACGTGGTGTCGACGGCGGCAAGCGATGCGCCGGTCACGACCACCGCATCAAGCGTGGTTGCGCCCAGTGAGTAGCCCAAGCTGAGGTTCTTGCCACTGATGACGGCAACGTTCTTGGCACTGAAGTCGCTGTAACCGGAGGCCACCAGCTCCACCGTGTAGTTGGTCGCAGGATCCAACCCATTCAAGCTGACCGTGCCATCGGCCGAGGTAACCGCCGTTTTGGTAACCAGGCTCGACGGAGAGCTGACCTTGACCGTGACGCCAGCCAAAGGGGCACCGCCATTGCCCGTAACGGAAATGCGCAGTCCGCCAGTTTCGGCAGCAAAGGCTGCACCCACGAAGCACAGACCGAGGGCCAAGGCAAGCGTACGACGCTTGAACCCTTTGGCAAGGTGAATTGAAGCCATATGGTGGAACCCCCATTGAAAGGAAAAGTGACAAAAATTTTCACTATTGGGCCAAGCCTGTCACGGCCTGACTCCCCAACTATAGAACATGCAACAATTCCTTAACAAGGCCCTCAGACGCCATTCAGGCAAATTGTGCGCATTCAGTTTCGCCCGCAACAACTGTCGCCCTGTTCTTCAAACACCCGTAGCGCTTGCGTTTCCAGCATTCTTGGACGCAAAAACGACAAACCCCGCACTCGTCCGAGTGCGGGGTTTGCAGGTACCGAAGGGGCTGGATGACCCTTCGGCGGCCCAGCAGCCTGGGATCAGAAGCGCTGCGTATAACGTACGTACAGGACACGCCCCCACGGGTTGTACAGCGTGGAGTCGTAGGAAGGCCCGCCCAACACCGGGTCAAACACCGGGTCCTTGTCAGCGACGTTGTTGACACCCACGCTGATGGTGCCCTTCCACGGGGTGGTGTATCCCACCTGCACATTGTGGATCAGCCAAGACGGCAGGCGTCCATCGCCCGCGTTGTTCTCGGTGCTGTGGATGTAATTCATGTTCCAGTTGAAGCTCCAGTCACCCACTGACAAGGCGTTGCTCAGGCCAGCACGGTGCTTGGGGGCCCCCATCGTTCCAACGATGTTGGCACCGCCGTTGCTGCTGTAGTGCGAGTACATGCTCCAGGTCAACTGGTTCTGCAGACGCCCCCACCCCAGATCGAAGTTGGTGCGGGCACTGAAGTCGTAGCCGTTGATGTCCACGGTCCCCAGGTTGACGTAACCCAGCTGCGCACCCGTGATGCCCCCCGTGGTGGGGTCGAAGGACGCACCTACACCCAAGGACTCATTCGGCAGGATCGTGCCATCCGGGAACTGCGCCAAACCGGCAGGGCACAAGCCCGGCAGGCCGCGCAAGCAGCGCACCACCGTGGCCAGCGACGTGGAGGTGATCTGGTCATCGATATGGGTATCCCAATGATCCAGCGTCATGCTCAGCCAATCGGTGGCATCCCAGACCACGCCCAGCGACCATTGCTTGGAGGACTCCGAGGTCAAATTCGGATTGGCGATACTGTAGGTCGAGACTTGGGTCGAGCAATCCGGGCGGCCGACGAGCAGCATGCAGGTCTGCGGATCGGTGGTGCTGGTTGCGCTGAACGTCGTCTTCTGCGTCAGGATATCCAGGGATGGCGCACGGAACCCGTTGCCGTACGCACCGCGCAGGGTCAGCGACTCGATCGGATGCCAGCGCATCGAGACCTTGGGCGAGAAATCGCTGCCGTAGTCGCTGTAGCGGTCATAGCGGCCCGCGACGTCGACTTCGAAGGTCTTGGTGATCGGGAAGAGCACCTCGAAATACGCCGCACTGACGGTCCGCCCGCCCGACGCCGAATTGCCGGCAGAACCGACCACCTGCCCAGCCTCCGAAAGCGGATCGTAGTTGTCCTGATAGAACTCCTCGCGCCGCTCGGCACCGATCGCGGCCGAAGCGGCCCCGCCGGACATTTCGAACAGGTCGAAGCTGGCGTTGGCGTAGACCTCCTTCATCGTGCTCTTCAGATCACGCGAGATGGTCGCCGTGATGCCCAGCCCGTTGGGGTTGCCCGCGAAGGGGTTGTAGATGTTGTAGGCGCCACTGTCGATGGCGGCCTGCGCCAAACCGGCAACCACATAATTCTTGCCGATGACCATGCCCGAGGCTTCGCTGTAGCGCATGCCGAAATCGAGATCGACCTTGTCCGCCACGCGCCCCTGGAAGCCCATCAGGTAGTTGTTGGTGGTTTCCGTGGTCGTGCTGTCACGCGTCCCCAGGGCAGCAAACCGATGGAAGAGGTAAAGCGTCTGGCCGGCAAGGCCTTGGTAGTACGCATCACTGGCGTGGGGATTGTTGCCACCGATGGTGCCGGGGTGGTTGGGGGTACCCGGCAGCAGGCGGATCGCACCACCCGGCCACGGGCTGGACGGCACCGGCGCATAGCGACCGAAGGCGCGAACACGGTTGGAGTCCGCATTGAAGTACATCGTCCAATCGTCATTGATCTGCACGTCGCTGCGGAAGAACACCGAGTTCACGGTGGTGCTGGACAAGTCCGCGGAGGTCTGGGTGTGCTCGAACTGGCACAGCAGGCGGCCACTGGCAACCGTGGTGTAGAAGTTGTTGGTGCCTGCGATGCAATCACCGGGAACCGTGGTGCCGAAGGTGGGGTGATTGAGGCGATTGCCTGCCGCCGTGCTGGGGCGCAAGGCAAAATTGTTGGAATAGACCGAGCTGCCGCGCGGCACCATGAGATAGGGACGGTCGCGGTCAAACAGCACGTCGCGGTTGGAGTAGGACGCGCCGGCGAGTACGCGGGCACGGTCACTGGAGGCACCGAGCAACATGCTCATCTCTTCGGTATCGCCACCGTCATGCCGCGGGAAACCCTTGCCGATGGTGAACTCCGCACCCTCATAGTCCTTGCGGGTAATGATGTTGACCACGCCACCGATGGCGTCCGAGCCGTAAATGGAGGAGGCGCCGTCGGACAGCATCTCGATGCGCTCCACCGCCGCCATCGGGATGGAGTTGAGGTTCTGGCCACTGCCCAGGATCGCGGTGGTGGTGGCACGACGACCGTCGATCAGCACCAGGGTGCGCGAGGAGCCGAGGCCACGCAGGTTGATAGTGGATGCACCAAGGCCCGAACTGCCCGATGTGGTCTGGTAAGAACCGAACGAGTTGAACGAGGTTTCACGCAGGAAGTCGGACACCATCACCTTGCCGCTGACTTCCAGCTCTTGGCGACTGATGACCGTGACCGGCAGG
>CAUJJG010000096.1 GCA_963205445.1 Pseudomonadota bacterium | reverse complement strand
TGGGTGGGTCCGTGCAGAAGCTGTCCTATCTGCCGGAAGCCCATACGGACTTCATCTTTTCGGTCATCGCCGAAGAGCTGGGGCTGGTTGGGGTCTGTCTCGTGATCGGCCTGCACGCGCTGCTGGCGGGTCGTGCGTTCTGGCTGGGCCTGAAGTGCATCGACATGGGACGGCATTTCTCCGGCTATATCGCCTTTGGCGTCGGCTTGTGGATGGCGTTGCAGAGTTTCGTGTCCATCGGCGTGAACTTGGGCGTGCTGCCGACCAAGGGGTTGACCCTGCCGCTGGTGTCGTCGGGTGGCTCCAGCGTGTTGATGACCTGCGTGGCGCTGGGCCTGTTGTTGCGCGTGTCCTACGAGTTCGACCGGGCCTCGCGGCTGGTGGCTCGCAAGCGTGAGACCGGGGGCGTGCAAGTCGTGGGCACGCCGCCTGTTACCGCGACGCCGCCGCATGCGGAAGTCGCCCGTCCCGGTCAGCGCGCGCGTGCGCGGGTCGAGCCCACGCTTGGGCGCCCCGGCGTGGAATCGGCCGCCTTGGCGGCTTTGCGGAGGGCGCGATGAGCACGCCTTCTCCCTTGGTCGTGGTGATGGCTGGCGGTACCGGCGGCCACATTTTCCCCGGGTTGGCCGTGGCCCAGGCGCTGCGCGCGCGTGGCGCGCGCGTGTGCTGGCTGGGCGCCGATGGCGGCATGGAGACCCGGCTGGTGCCGCCGCAGGGGATCGAGATCGACACCATTCCCGTGAAGGGGGTGCGTGGCAAGGGCATGGCAACGCTGCTGGCGGCGCCGATGCGGGTCATCTCGGCGGTGCGTGCCGCGGCCGGTGTGTTGCGTCTGCGCAAGCCGGATGCGGTGATCAGCTTCGGTGGTTTCGCGGCGGGTCCGGGCGGCATCGCGGCGCGTCTGGCGGGGATTCCGCTGCTGGTGCACGAGCAGAACCGCGCCGCCGGCATGACCAACAAGGTGTTGGCCAAGGTGGCGCGGCAGGTGCTGGTGGGCTTCCCCAAGACCTTTGCCCAAGAGACGCACGTGGGCAACCCGGTACGCGAGCAGATCGCGCACGTGCCGCCGCCGGAGGCGCGGGACCTGACCCATGACGGGGCGCTGCGGCTGCTGGTGCTGGGCGGCAGCCAGGGCGCGCGGGCGCTCAATGAAGCCGTACCACAGGCCGTGGCAGCACTCGGCAAGCCGGTGGACGTATTGCATCAGGCCGGCGAGAAAATGCTGGATGCCGCACGCGCAAGCTATGCCGCCGCAGGCGTGGGGGCGCGGGTCGAGCCTTTCATCGCCGATATGGCGGCGGCCTATGCCTGGGCGGATCTGGTGGTCTGTCGCGCGGGTGCGTTGACGCTGGCCGAGCTGTGCGCCGTCGGCGTCGGCAGCGTGCTGGTGCCGTTCCCGCAGGCGGTGGACGACCACCAGACCCGCAATGCCGAATACCTGGTGGAGCGCGGCGCCGCCGTGCTGCTGCTGCAGTCCGAGCAGCTGGCCGCCCGTTTGCATCTGGTGCTGGCCGAACTTTCCACCGACGCCGGCAAGCGTCTTGCAATGGCGCGCGCCGCGCGCGCGCTGGCCCGCCCGGATGCCGCGCAACGCGTGGCCGAGGCCGTGTTGGCCGTCGTCTCCAACGAGGTTTCCCGATGAACGCGCACAGTCTGCATCTGCGCCAGATCAATGATGTTGCCAAGGTGTTGCCGCGCGTGCATTTCGTCGGTATCGGCGGGGTGGGCATGAGCGGCATCGCCGAAGTGATGACGACGCTGGGCTACCAGGTCAGCGGCTCGGACAATGCCGACAACGCCGTCACCCGGCGCCTGGCCAGCTTGGGCATCCGCATCGACCGTGGCCATGCCTCCGCCAACGTGCTGGATGCCCACTGCGTCGTCGTCTCCAGCGCCATCCAGCCGGACAACCCCGAATTGCTGGAAGCGCGCGCCCAGCGCATCCCGGTGGTGCCGCGTGCGGAAATGCTGGCCGAGCTGATGCGCTTCAAGCGCGGCGTGGCGGTGGCCGGTACCCATGGCAAGACCACCACCACCTCGCTGACCGCCAGCGTGTTGGCCGAAGGCGGGTTGGACCCCACCTTCGTGATCGGCGGCAAGCTGCTGGCGGCCGGTGCCAATGCCGGTCTCGGCGGCGGTGATTGGCTGGTGGCCGAAGCCGACGAAAGCGACGGCAGCTTCTTGCGCCTGAACCCGGTGGTGGCGGTGATCACCAACATCGATGCCGACCATCTGGAGAATTACGGCGGCGATTTCGAGCGGGTCAAACAGGCCTTTTCCGAATTCCTGCACCGCCTGCCGTTCTACGGGTTGGCCGTGCTGTGCATCGACGACGAGGAAGTGGCCCTGCTGGCCCGCCAAACCACCCGCCATCTGGTCACCTACGGCTTTGCGCCGCAGGCCGATGTGCGCGCGGCCGATGTCCGCCAGCAGGGGGGCACGATGCAGTTCACCCTGTGCCTGCCGGATGGCACCCGCACGCCCTGCACGTTGGCCTTGCCGGGCCGTCACAACGTGCAGAACGCGCTTGCCGCGGCAGCCATCGGCTGGCAGCTAGGGGTGCCCAATGCGGCCATTGCGCGCGCGCTGGAGAAATTCCAGGGCATCGGCCGGCGGTTCAATCAACTGGCCACGCTCACGCTGCCTGCAGGGGGCGAGGTTGCCCTGGTGGATGACTATGGTCATCACCCGAAGGAGCTGGCGGCCGTGTTTGCCGCGGCGCGCGGCGGCTGGCCGGACAAGCGGCTGGTGGTGGCGTTCCAGCCGCATCGCTATACCCGCACGCGTGACCTGTTCGACGAGTTCGCCGCCGTGCTGTCCAGCGTCGATGCCTTGCTGCTGACCGAGGTCTATCCGGCCGGTGAAGCCCCGATCGCCGGGGCCGATGCCAAGTCGCTGGCGCGCAGCATCCGCACCCGCGGCCGGGTCGATCCGGTGGTGGTGGGCAGCGCCGCAGAGCTGGCACACGTGCTGCCCGGCGTCTTGCAGAACGGTGACCTGTTGCTGCTGATGGGCGCAGGCGATATCGGCGCGGCCGCACAGCAATTGGCACGCGACGGGCTGAAAGGAGAACAGGCATGAACCATCCCGTCTTCCCCCCCTTGCGCTGCACCGATCCCGCGGCTTTCGGCCGGGTCGCGGTGTTGCTGGGTGGCAGCAGCAGTGAGCGCGAAGTCTCGCTGGACTCCGGGCGCAACGTGCTGGAGGCCCTGCAGGCCCGTGGCATCGACGCGCACCCGGTGGACGGCATCCCGGCGCTGGTGGATGCATTGGTGCACGGCAAGTTCGATCGCGTCTTCAACATCCTGCACGGCGGCGATGGCGAAAATGGCGTGCTGCAGGGGCTGCTGCGGGGGCTGGAAGTGCCGGTCACGGGCTCCGGCGTGCTGGGCAGCGCCCTGAGCATGGACAAGATCCGCACCAAGCAGGTTTGGCTGAGTGCGGGCCTGCCCACGCCGCGTTTCGTGCGGCTGCCGCCGGGGGCGGACCTGCGGGCGGCGGCGCTGCAGCTGGGGCTGCCGGTGTTCGTCAAGCCGTCCTGTGAAGGTTCCAGCGTGGGCGTGGCCCGCGTGACCGACGAAGCTGCCATCGAGGCCGCGGTGCAGGTGGCCCGCGACTATGGCGGTGAGATGCTGATGGAGGAAATGATCGTCGGTGACGAGCTGACCGTCGGCATCCTGGGCGACATCGCGCTGCCCTCCATCCGCATCGTGCCAAAAGGGGCGTGGTACGACTACAACGCCAAGTACATTGCCGAAGACACCCAGTACCTGTGCCCGGGGCTGGAGGACGAAGAAGAAGCGGTGATCCGCACGCTGGCGCTCTCGGCATTCCAGGCGGCGGGCTG
>CAUJJG010000095.1 GCA_963205445.1 Pseudomonadota bacterium | reverse complement strand
GCGATTGGCGTTGTTCTGCTGCCGCCACTGCTGTCGATCTACTGGGCCTACCGCTCCAGCATGGAGCGCGCGCAGGAGATGGCCGCACTGGTGACCAACCAAGTGCTGCACCGCGTAGATGACATCAGTGCGCAGATGCGGCTTGGCCTGGCGAACGTCACGCAGGCACCGCGCCCGGCACCCTGCTCGCCCGCCGGGATCGAACGAATGCGTCGCACGTTGCTGCAACTGGAACTGTTGGTGGATATCGGCTACGTCCGCGACGACGTGCTGGTCTGTTCCGCATTCGGCAGGCACGAAATCCCGATCGGGAAGCCGAGCTATCGAAGCCTGCTTGGCTACTTGATCCGACAACCGCTGCGCCTGCCTGATGCTGAAGGTATCGCGCTGGTCGCCACCACCGACCCGGCAACCGGCATCACCCTGATTGCCCATGCCAGCAATGCGCTGAACATCATCCCTCCCGACCAACCCTGGGACATCAGCGTGGTCGGCCACGGCAAGACCGATGTGGTGCTCGCGCAACGCGGTGAATTCCAGCGGCGCTGGTCACAGCAAGCCATCCATGGGCACAACGGGAGCTTCGCGGACGATGACCATCTGGTCAGCTGGGGCCATTCGACCAAGGGCGCGTACACGGTCTTCGTGGCACAGCCGCGCACTATCTGGGAACGCGCCTGGGCGACGGCATCACTGAAGCTCGGCACCTTGGGACTGGCCATCGGCATTCTCCTGCTGTTGGCGGTGCTGCGGATCGCCCGCACCCACATCCCGATCCGCTCGCTGCTGAAACGTGCCATCCACGACAACCAGCTGCAGCTGGAATACCAGCCGATCGTCGAGCTGGCCAGCGGGCGCTGGATCGGCGCGGAAGCCCTGCTGCGCTGGCACCGGCCCAATGGCGAAACCATCAGTCCGGCGATCTTCATCCCAATCGCGGAAAAATTCGGGATGATGCCGCTGATCCGCGAACGGGTGATCGCACTGTTCGAGAAGGATGCACCGACGCTGCTGGCCTGCGCACCAGGCTTCCACATCGCCCTCAACTTCTGCGCCGCGGACTTCCATGCACCATCGCCACTGCCGGCGCGATTAGAGGCAGCACTGCAACGCATCCAGGCCAAGCCCGAAAACCTGCACGTCGAGCTGACCGAAACCGTGTTCACCGATGCCGACACTGCACGCGCCACCATCGAAGCCTTGCAAGCCTCTGGAATCGGCGTGGCCATCGACGACTTCGGCACCGGCTACTCCAGCCTCTCGCATCTGAGCCGGATGAAATTCGACTATCTGAAAATCGACAAGTCCTTCATCGACACCATCGGCACTGACGCGATCACCAGCCAGATCGTCAACACGATCATCGACATGGCGAAATCACTGGACATCCGAATGATCGCAGAAGGCGTGGAAACTCAGGATCAGGCCGACTATCTTGCTGCCCAAGGCGTTGAATACGCACAGGGCTGGCTGTACGCGAAAGCACTGCCGCTGAAGGCCTTTCTTCGGCAATTCCCGGGGCCGCCATCCACCGCCCACCGCAGAGCCACGTGATACTGACCTGAATCAAGGCGGCTTAACCATGCCGGCGCGACACTGGCAGCCATGAACCAGCCTTCCAACCCCCTTGCCGGCACCGGCCTGTCACCCGCGCTGCTGGCGGAAGCCCCGCATCGCCTCCTGTTCTTCGTCGGCGCGGTCAATGTCTTGCTGGCGATGAGTTGGTGGCTGCTGTGGCTGCTCGATGCCCGCTTCGGCCTCATCGGCCTGCCCAGCGGCACCCCGTTCGGCGGCTGGATGCACGCTTTCATCATGCAGTACCAGCTACTGCCGCCTTTCATGTTTGGTTTCCTGCTGACCACGTTCCCCCGTTGGATGGGCGTGCCCGACCTGTCGCGCTGGCATTACCTGCCGGTCGGGCTGGGCCTGCTGGGTGGGCAGGTGTCGGTGGTGGGGGGAATGCTGCTGGGTCAACCGGCGATGGTGCACATCGGCGTGATGATGTCACTGGCGGGCTGGGCGTACGGATTGGTGCAACTGCTGCGCGCCCTGCTGGCCGAGCGCCGCGCAGGCAAGGGGCCCACGTGGCATGCCTGGTCTTGCTTCGCTGCGCTGGCGGTGGGCCTGCTGGGGCTTGCGCTGATGGCCTTGCACCTGCACGGCGCCGGGCCTTGGGCAGTGAGCGTGTCGATCAAACTGGGCACGTTTGGCCTGCTGCTGCCGGTTTACATCACGGTGGCGCACCGCATGTTCCCGTTCTTCGCCGGCAATGTGGTGCCG
This sequence comes from Pseudomonadota bacterium, assembly GCA_963205445.1. Lineage (GTDB taxonomy): Bacteria > Pseudomonadota > Gammaproteobacteria > Xanthomonadales > Xanthomonadaceae > Thermomonas. The sequence goes on along the minus strand of CAUJJG010000095.1, from coordinate 648 downwards.
GGTTACCGGGCATGGCGCCCCATGGTACTGGTCGGTGGGATGTGGGCGCTGCTGTTCGTGCATCTGGTGCTGGAGCTGGCGCATGCCAATGCCTGGTTGTGGCCCGTGGATGCCGTGCTGGCGCTGGGCAGCGGCTATGTGCTGTGGCGCTGGTGGCCGCGCGGCAAGGCGCCGGGGATCTTGTGGGTGCTGTTTGCCGGTTTCGCCTGGCTGCCGATTGGCTTTGCCTTGTATGCCGCGCAGAGCGCGATCTATGCCTCCGGCGGCGAATACGTCCTCGGCCGCGGCCCAGCCCACGCGCTCTATATCGGCTTCTTCGGCAGCTTGCTTGTTGCGATGGTGACGCGCGTGACCCAGGGCCATTCCGGTCGCCCCATGGCGATGCCCGCCGCGGGCTGGTTTGCCTTCGCTGCGCTGCAATTGGTCACCCTCATCCGGGTCGCCGCCGAGGCCGCGCCCGACAGTTACGTCTGGCAGGTGGTTGCCGCCGCCGGCTGGCTGATGGCGTTCCTGCCGTGGGTGCTGCGCTCGCTGTCGATCTATCTCCACCCCCGCGCTGATGGCCGCCCGGGCTGAGGATCTGCCATGTCACCGATGATGGAGTTCTATCCGCAGGTCAAATGGACGCATGTGCACATGGTGATGTGC
>CAUJJG010000094.1 GCA_963205445.1 Pseudomonadota bacterium | reverse complement strand
TGCTGATGCTGGCCGCCCAGGCCGAAGGGTTTGGCGCCCAGCTGCTGACGGGCTGGCTGACGTACGACCGCCCCTTCCTTGAGCAGACGCTGGGTTTGGCCGCCCATGAGGCGCTGGTGGGGACCATCGGCATCGGCCGTGTGTCGATCGAAATTCCGGAGCGGGAGCGCCCGGATGCCGCCGCCTTGCTTTCCGATCTGCAGCCCTGAAACACACGCGCCACCCCGATCGTGTCGGAGTGGCGCGGGAAGGGCACCCCACGGTGACCATCAAGCCGGCGCTCAGGCCGGCTTCTTTCTCGGGATGTACAGGTCGGTGATGCTGCCGTCGAACACCTCGGCTGCCATCGCCACCGATTCGCCCAGGGTCGGGTGCGGGTGAATGGTGCTGCCGATGTCGTGGACTTCGCAGCCCATCTCGATCGCCAGCGCGACCTCGGAGATCAGCTCGCCGGCGTGGACGCCGACGATGCCGCCGCCGATCACGCGGTGGCTGTCTTCATCGAAAATCAATTTGGTGAAGCCCTCGGTGCGGGCCAGGCCGATCGCACGGCCGGAAGCGGCCCACGGGAACTTGCCGACCCCAACCTTGAGCCCCTTGGCTTTGGCCTCGGTTTCGCTGACGCCGACCCAGGCGATTTCCGGATCGGTATAGGCCACCGACGGAATCACCCGCGCCACCCACTCCTTCTTGTGCCCGGCCGCGACTTCCGCCGCCAGCTTGGCCTCGTGGGTGGCCTTGTGCGCCAGCATCGGCTGGCCGACCAGATCGCCGATGGCGAAGATGTGCGGGACATTGGTGCGCATCTGCGCGTCCACCGGGATCAGCCCGCGCTCGCCCACCGTAACGCCGGCCTTTTCGGCGTCGAGCTTGCCGCCGTTGGCGCTGCGCCCCACCGCCACCAGCACGCGGTCGTACAGCTTGCCCTCGGGGATGGACTCGCCCTCGAAGCTGCAGGCGATGCCGTTCTTTTGCGCCTTGGCCTCGACCACCTTGGTCTTCAGGTGGATCGCCACGCCCTGCTTTTTCAGGCGGTCGGCCAGCGGCTTGACCAGATCGGCGTCAGCGCCGGGGATCAGCTGCGGCATGAACTCGACCACGGTGACTTCAGCGCCCAGCGCGCGGTAGACCGTGGCCATCTCCAGCCCGATGATGCCGCCGCCGACGACGAGCAGCTTCTTCGGCACCTCGGCCAGCGCCAGCGCGTCGGTGGAATCCATGATGCGGGCGTCGTCCCAAGGGAAGGCCGGCAGCTTCACCGGCTGGCTGCCGGCGGCGATGATGCACTGGGCAAAGCGCAGCAGCTGGGTCTTGCCATCGCTGCCGGTGATTTCCAGTTCATTGGGCGAGACGAACTTGGCCACGCCCTGCACGGTGCGCACCTTGCGCTGCTTGGCCATCCCGGCCAGGCCCTTGGTCAGCTGGCCGACCACGTTGTCCTTGTAGCCGCGCAGCTTGTCGATGTTGATCTTGGGCTTGCCGAAATCGACGCCGTAGGCATCGGCATGGGCCGCCTGCTCGATCACGTCGGCGGCGTGCAGCAGCGCCTTGGAGGGGATGCAGCCGACGTTGAGGCAGACCCCACCGAGGCTGGCGTAGCGCTCGACCAGCACGGTATCGAGACCGAGGTCAGCACTGCGGAAGGCGGCGGTATAGCCGCCGGGGCCGGCGCCGATCACCACCATGCCGCATTCGATATCGGCGGCGCGGCCGCTGCCGGCGGCAGCTTTCGGCGCGGGCGGCGCTGCCACAGGCGCGGATGCCACAGGTACCGCCGACGGGGCCGCCTTGGCAGCAGGTGCGGGTGTCTCAGCAGCAGCGGCCGCTTCGATCACCGCGATCACCGCGCCTTCCGACACGGTATCGCCCAGCTTGACCTTGAACGCCTTGAGCACGCCATCGGCACCGGCGGGCACTTCCATCGTTGCCTTGTCGGACTCCAGCGTCACCAGCCCCTGATCCTTGGTCACGGTGTCGCCCACCGCCGCCAGCACCTCGATGATCGGCACGCCGCCGTGACCGCCGATGTCGGGCACCTTGCATTCGAACTCAGCCATGCGCTTTCTCCTTACAGCATGGCCCGACGCAGGTCGGCCAGCAGTTGTCCCAGATAGGTGGTGAAGCGGGCCGCGGCGGCGCCGTCGATCACGCGGTGGTCATAGCTCAGCGACAGCGGCAGCATGAGTTTGGGCTGGAAGGCTTTGCCGTCCCAGACCGGCTTGATCTCGGACTTGGACACGCCGAGGATCGCCACTTCCGGCGCGTTGATGATCGGGGTGAACTTGGTGCCGCCGATGCCGCCCAGCGAGCTGATGGTGAAGCAGCCGCCCTGCATCTGCTCGGGTTTCAGCTTGCCGTCGCGCGCCAGCGCGGCCAGCTCGCCCATTTCCTTGGCGATCTGGGCCACACCCTTCTGGTCGGCGTCGCGCAGCACCGGCACCACCAGCCCGTTCGGGGTGTCGGCGGCAAAGCCGATGTGGAAATACTGCTTGAGGACCAGGTTGTCGCCGTCGAGCGAGGCGTTGAAGGTCGGGAATTTCTGCAGCGCGGCCACGCAGGCCTTGATCAGGAAGGCCAGCATGGTCAGCTTGCCGGCCTTGCCTGCCGCGATCGCCTTGGCGTTTTCGGCGTTGATCGCCACGCGCAGCTCTTCCAGTGCGGTGATATCGGCCTCGTCGTGCTGGGTGACGTGCGGGATCATCGCCCAGTTGCGCGCCAGATTGGCACCGGAAATCTTCTGGATCCGCGACAGCGGCTTGCTCTCCACCGGCCCGAACTTGGAAAAATCGACCTTCGGCCATGGCAGCAGGTTCAGGCCACCACCACCGCCCGCAACGGTAGCGGCAGCCACCGGGGCCGCGCCTCCGGCCAGTGCCGCCTTGACGTACTTCTGCACGTCTTCTTTGCTGATGCGGCCACCGCGCTCGCTGCCGCTCACCTGCGCCAAATCCACGCCCAGCTCACGAGCGAACAGGCGCACCGCCGGGCTGGCATAGGGCACTTTTTCCGGCAGTACCGCATCGGCTTCGAAACGCATCGGCGGGATGCCGGGTTGGCCGGGCTCGGCCACCGGCGCCCGTGCCGGCACCGGCGCTGCGCTTTCGCTGGTATCAATGACCGGCATCGGATTCGGCACAACGGGGGCGGGGACCGGGGCCATCGCAGGCGTCGGGGCTGGCGCGGCCGCTTCGATCACCTCGATGAGCGCCACCAGCGCACCTTCGGAAAGGGTATCGCCCAGCTTGACTTTGAGCTCCCTGATGACGCCGGAGAACGGTGCCGGCACTTCCATCGTCGCCTTGTCCGACTCCAAGGTCACCAAGCCCTGATCCTTGGCCACGGTATCGCCGGGCTTGACCAGCAATTCGATCACCGGCACATCATCGTGCCCGCCGATATCGGGGACGCGTGCTTCCTTCAGCTCGGCCATGGCCGGGACTCCCGTTGTTGGAAAAGCCTATGGGAGCACATCCGCAACGACGGCACAAATCGCAGCGCAGCATATTTCCTGTTTTATCCGGGTTATTCACTAATGCATCAATTCAAGACGCAAAAAAGCCCCGTTTGACAGCCAATTTCTCCAGTTTTACCCCCGTCAAAATCAAGGGTGCTCCGCCTCTGCATGCACGCGCTCGCGCCGCAACAGATAAAGACCACTGGCCACGATGATGGCGGCCCCTGCCCAGGTCAGACCATCGGGAAGCACTTTCCAGAGCAGCAGATCCAGCCCCACGCCCCAGACCAGCGCGGTGTATTCCAGCGGCGCAATCAGCGAGGCTTCGCCAACCCGGAAAGCCTCGGTGATGGTGTATTGGCCCAGCGCCCCGGCAATGCCAATGGCGGCAACGATCCAGACGTGCTCGCCATGCAGCGACACCCATCCCGGCATCGCCAACACGCCAGCACCCAGCGCCATCAGCGCCAATAGCCAGAAGGTGATGGCCTGGGTGGAATCGGTACGCGCCAGCACCCGCACCGTGATCGCCGAGACCGCATAGCCCAGCGCCGCCAACAGCACCGCGCCACCGGCCAAGGTCAGCATGCCCGCCCCCGTCGGCCGCAGCACCACCAACACACCCAGCAAACCTACGGCAATCGCGACCCAGCGCCGCGGCCCGACGCGCTCACCCAGGATCGGCACCGACAGCGCGGTGATCAGCAGCGGGGCCACGAAGAAAATCGAATAGGCGGTGGAGAGTGGCAACGACCGCAGGGCGTACACGAAACTGGCCATCATCGTGATGCCCAGCACGCCACGCAGCAGGTGCAAGGACCAGCGCACCTGTACAAGCGCGCGTGGCCCGGCCGTGGCCAGTGCCCAGACCAGCACCAACGGCAGCGACGCCATCCCGCGCAAGGCCGCCACCTGAAAGGAGGGATAGTGCGCAGACAGCGTTTTCAAACCCGCATCCATCAGCGAGAAAAGCATCACCGAGGCCAGCATCAGCAGGGCCGCGCGGCGCGGATTGGCACAAGCATTGGGCATCCGGACAGCATGCGTTACGCTTGCATTTTCGTCACTGTGCCATCCGCCATGCCTTCTTTCGACATCATTTCCGAAGTGGATACCCACGAGCTCACCAATGCGGTGGATCAAGCCAGCCGCGAGCTGACCACCCGCTTCGATTTCAAGGGCGTGGATGCCAAGTTCGTGCGCGAGGACAACATCATCACCCAGTCCGCGCCCAGCGATTTCCAGCTGCAGCAGATGACCGACATCCTGCGTGCGCGCCTGATCGCGCGGAAGATCGACGTGCGCTGCCTGGAATTTGGCGACATCGACACCAATCTCGCCGGCGCGCGCCAGAAGATCACGGTCAAGCAGGGCATCGAGCGCGAGCTGGCGAAGAAGATCCAGGCCGCGATCAAGGACGCCAAGCTCAAGGTCGAAACGCAGATCAACGGCGACAAGCTGCGCGTCACCGGCAAGAAGCGCGACGACCTGCAGGCGGCGATGGCGCTGCTGCGCGGGCAGGAGTTCGAGCTGCCGCTGCAGTTCGACAATTTCCGCGACTAAAGGCTGACCGCAGCACATTCCCATCGACCAGACGCCGGGCTGTTGCCGTTCCCGGCCGCCACAATACGTCCAGCCGTCCGCCTTGCCGGGGCTGAACGCGAGCGCGCCAGGGATGGCGCGCGGCCGCCGCATCAGTCGTGGATGACTGGACAAGGCGGCGCGGGCATCCCCGGCAGGGTGGACGGCAGCCGGACTCCTGCGCGATCACGCCCTTGCGCCGCGCAGGCAACGAGGCGAGCGCGCCCCTGCGATGCGCTCCTACGATGCACTGGCGGTAAAGCTGGCCTCCAAGAACCGCTGCGTCTCGCCCAGCGAAGCAAGGATGCGGTGCCCCAGCGCGCGCGTCGCCGCGTCCGGCGCGATCAGATCGGGGATCTGGATCGGCGTCATCCCCGCGGCCAGCGCCGCGCGCACCCCGACCGGCGAATCCTCCAGCACCAGACACTGCGCCGGTGCCACGCCCAACCGCTGCGCCGCCAGCAGATAGACATCCGGGGCCGGCTTGGGATGGGCGACGTCGCTGCTGGTACAGACCGCATCGAAATACGGCAGCAGACCGGCCGCGCGCAGCTTGTGCAGCGCCAGCGGGTTGCGGGTGGACGTGGCCACCGCGCGCGGGATGCCGCGCGCGTCCAGCCATTCCAGCAGCGGCAGCACGCCGGGGCGGTGATTGATGCCGACCTCCACCAGCACGTCATAGCGCGCCCGCGCATCCTCCTGCACGGCATCGCTGGCGGTCTGGCCGATCTGCGCCTCCAGCAAGGCCCGCGAATGCGCATCGCTGCCACCCACCATTGCCAGCCACAGCGACATCGGCAGATTGAAACCTCGCGCACGCGCCGCCTGCGCCAGGCAGTCGGTGAAGGCGCGCTCGCTGTCGAGCATCAGCCCGTCCATGTCAAACAGCACTGCCGCCGGGCGAAACGGCATCGGCATCACCGTCACTCCGACACCGAGAACAACGTGTTGCGCGCCTCCTCACCCAACGGACGCCACTGCCCGGCTTCAAGAGACCCCAAACCCAGCCCACCGATGCGCTCACGATGCAATGTGACGACGTGATTGCCCACTGCCGCAAACATCCGCCGCACCTGATGGTAGCGGCCCTCGTGCAGGGTCAGGCGGGCCTCGCGCGGGCCCAGCACCTCCAGCTCCGCCGGCAGCAACGGGGTCTGTTCGCTTTCCAGCAACAGGGTGCCGCTTGCGAACAACGCCACCTCGTCGCCGCGCAGGTCTTGTGCCAGCTGCGCCAGATAAACCTTGGGCAGCTTCGACTTCGGCGCAATGATCCGGTGCAGCAACTGGCCGTCGTCGGTCAGCAGCAGCAGGCCGGAGGTGTCGCGGTCGAGCCGGCCGACGGTGGACAGCGCCGGGCTGCGCAGACGGTAGCGGGCGGGGAGCAAGTCGTACACCAGCCGGCCCTGGTCCTTGGTCGAGCAGGTGTAGCCGACGGGCTTGTGCAGCATCAGCAGCATGCCCGGCGGCGGATCCAGCGGGGCGCCATCGATGCGGACCGTTGCAGGGTCGACGTTGTCATCGGCATACAGCACTTCACCGTCGGCATCGGTGATGCGACCTTCGCGGAACAGCCACTGCACGTCCTTGCGGCTGCCGTAGCCAAGATTGGCGATGTGCTTGACCAGCTTCATGCCTTCACCGCATGCACGATCTTGAAACCTCCGTCTTGCGCCGCGATCCGCACCTGTGCAAAACCCGCGCCCAATGCATCCTCGTAAGGCAGGTGGCGGTTGGCCACCAGCCACAGGCTGCCGCGGGGCTTGAGCGCCGCTGCCGCCGCCATGATGAAAGCGCGACCGATATCCGGGCGCTCGCCGCGGCCCAACGCATGAAACGGCGGGTTGCAGACGATGGCGTCGAAGCGCGCGTCCACGCCGCGCTCGACATCGTGCCAATGGAAGCCCACCGGCACGCGCGCACCGGCAAGGTTCTGCCTTGCCAAGGCCAGCGCACGGCCGTCGGCTTCGTAAAGATCCAACGACACCACCTGCGGGCAGCGCGCCAGCACCTGTAGTGACAGATAGCCCCAGCCGGCACCGAAATCGGCCACCTTGCCGCACAGGCCGGCGGGCAATACCGCCGCCAGCATGCGGGATGCGGCATCGACACGGTCCCATGCGAATACGCCAGGGCGGGTATGGAACCCCCCTCCCGGCACCCCATCGCAGGCGATCCGGCGTGGCGCATCCAGCTGCTGCCAGCGAGCCAGCAGGCCGGCATCCATCACTGCATCGGGCAGCGTCCAGAACACGCGACAGTGGTGCTTGCTGAGCGTTGACACGCTGCCTGCGAGCTGACGCAACTCAGCCTCCCGCGATTTTGCGCCTTCATCATTGCTGACCGATGCCACCACCACCCCGCCCGGCGCAACGGCGGCGCAGGCACGCGCCAGCAATGCGCGAGCTTCCTCGCGCTGGCGCGGCGGCAATACCAAGACCAGCGGGAACTGCGCGTCCGGCAGCGCATCTTCCTCCAGCAATGCGATGCCCCGCTGCTGCAGCCCCGCCGCCTCGGGCCGGAATGCCTGCGTGGCAACGAAAGAACGGCCGGTGAGCCCGCCCCCTGCTCTGGCACGAAGGAACAGGGCCTGCGCCGGCCAGTGCAGCTGACCTTGGGCGAAGGGGTGCAGGAGGGCTTCGAGGGCGTTGTCGCGCGAGGAGGAGCTCATCGGCAAAGTGTAACGATGCGCCTCCCCGCAGGCGATCAAGTCGCGCGCCAACTGCCCGCAGCCACACCACGCAGCTGGCCCACCCCCCAGTTGAGCAGCCCGCACAGCATCGCCACCAGACACCAACCCGCAGCGGCCTCCCCGCCGGGCAGCAGTGCGGCCAATCCCGCCAACCAAGTACGTCCAAACCACACCAACGCCACCAGCGTCGAGACCGCCAAAACAACCAAAAGCACCTGCAGCAGACGCTGCTCCAGCGCCATGGTGACTGCCGCCTGCTGCCGCGCCAACGCAGCCACCTGGCGTGCGAAATCCATCGGAAGCGCCACGTCGGGGGCTTGGCGCAACGCGCGGGCAATGCGCAGATCCCCGTCGTCCGCACCCGCATCCCCGAGGCGTGCCCGCTCCTGTGCCTGCCAGCGGGCTTCGTCAATGGGCAGTTCGCGATCGGCAGTCTTCATGCGGCAACTCCAAAACGTGGCGCCAGCAGCGCGCGCAGCCTGTTCCGGCTCCGGAACAGATGGCTCTTGATGGTGCCTTCGGCCAACCCGGTGATAGTGGCGATCTCGCCTATGGGCAGCTCTTCCAGGTGATACAGGGTCAGCAACGTGCGCTGCAGCGGCGGCAGCCGCTCGATGGCGGCATGCAGCTCGCGTTCGGCTTCGGCATCGGCGTGGTTGGCGACCAGATCAAAGCCATCCCCGATGTTGTCGAGCAGGGACAGTCCGTCCTCATCGCCGGCCGGCTCCGCCAGCGGAATCCGCTTGCGCTCCAGATGCCGGCACGCCACCGAATAGGCCACCTGCCCGATCCACGACTTCAGCGGGCTGTCGAATCGGTACTGGTGCAGATAGCGGTGCACGCGCAGGAACGCGTCCTGACACAGCTCGCGGGTGTCTTCCGGGTGCCGCACCATGCGCTGAATCACGTGCCAGCACAGGCCCTGATAGTCGCGCACCAGCTGCTCGAACGCACCAGGGCGGTTCGCAAGCACGGCTTCGACAAGAGCGCGATCGGCATCCATTGCACATGGGATACGCCCAGCACGCGCCTGGTTGCAACATTTTTTCGCCCTCACTTGCAACCGCCCGCTGCCTGCCCGTCTCTCTTTGTCCGTACGGCCAGCGTGGCCGTCCCATCCACAGGAGCACACCCATGAACTTTGACCTGCTGATCCCGATTGCCCTGTTTTTCAGCGTTGCCTATTCGATCAAGGCCGTGGTCGATGCCCGCGTGCGCAAGCAGCTGGTGGCCAGCAATGGGGATCCGGCCCTGGTGCGCAGCATCCTGGAGGGCGACGAAGCCACCCGCCGCCTGTCCTCACTGCGCTGGGGCATCACCCTCGTCGCGCTGGCATTGGGCTTTGGCATCGTCGAGGCGGCCGGCTGGCAGGACATCACCCCCGGCGTGATCGCGGTGCTGGTGGGGGCGCTCGGTTTCGGCAACCTGGCCTCGTTTGCGGCCGCGCGCAAGCTGGGGTGATCGACGGGATGCGGGTATGCTGTCGGCCCGCAACACCGGCAGCATGCCCATGACCACCCCCGCACAAGACACGCCCCCCGACCGCTTGTCCAACGATCCGCGCAGCAAGTACCACCAGCCCGAGCTGCTGGAACGCGGCATCGGTATCCGCTTCAACGGCGCCGAGCGCACCAATGTCGAGGAATACTGCATCAGCGAAGGCTGGGTGCGGGTGCAGGCCGGGCGTGCGCTCGACCGTCGCGGCATGCCGATGACGCTGAAGATCAAGGGCACCGTGGAAGCCTGGTTCCTCGACAGCGCAGGCGAAACCGAAACGCCCGCTGACTGAGCCCCGGCAAACACTCACACAGGGCGGGTGCACCGCGGCACACTGCTGGACACCCCCGAACGGAGTATGCCCATGCACATCAGGCTTTCTGCATTGGTACTGACGCTTGCGCTGGCGGGCTGCGCCACCGGCAGCACCGGCATGTTGGCCGCGGACGCACCGCGTGCCCTGCCCGCCGACGGGCCGGTGAGCGTCTCCTGGCATGACCCCGCCACCTTTTCCGAGATCACCTCCAGCGGCAACCGCTTTGTCGCCAGCGAGGGCCGCTGGCTGCAGGACCTGGCCGAGTATCTGCGTACCAAGGCGTCCCTGCAGCTGCCCGCCGGCAACACGCTTGCGCTCACCATCGTCGACATCAAGCGGGCCGGCCAGTACGAGCCATGGCTGGGCATTGAACGCCAGAACGTACGAATGATCCGCGACATCTACCCGCCGCGCATGACGCTGCGCTTCCGGGAGCTGGATGCCAACGGCAATCTCATTGCCGAAGGCGAACGCAAACTGACCGATCACGCCTTCCTGATGAATGCCTCGCCGCTGAGCAACAGCGACCCGCTGCGCTATGAAAAGCGCATGATCGACGACTGGCTGCGTCGCGACATCCATTTCGCAGGCCGCTGATCAGGCAACCGTGGCGGCTCCCAAAAGCGCCGCCACGCGGTTGCGACCGCCGGTCTTGGCCGCATACATCGCGCGATCCGCCACGGCGGTCAGTTGCTCGGGCTGACAGGTCGGCGTTGGGTACAGCACGGCCACCCCGACACTGACCGTGACACACGACGCCACGGGCGATGCAGGATGGGGCAAATTCAAGGCGAAGATCGCAGCGCGCAGGGTCTCGGCAATTCGCGTCGCCACTGCCAACGTTCGACCGGGCAACAGCAGCACCAGTTCTTCCCCGCCATAGCGTGCGGCCAAATCCTCCTTCTCCGTCGCGTATTGGCTGCATGCCCCCGCGATCTCCCGCAGGCATTCGTCGCCGTGCAGATGGCCCAAGGCGTCATTCAGCGGCTTGAAGGCATCGGCATCCACCATCAGCAAGGCCAGTGGCTCCCCGTTGCGTGCGCAACGCTCCCATTGCTGATGCAGGCATTGATCGAACCTGCGCCGGTTGGCGATCCCGGTCAGGCCATCGATCATCGACAGCTGCTTCAGTTTCCGGTTTGCGTGCTGCAAGTCCTCGGCCAAGCGGGCGAAATGGATGGCCGCTGCAATCAGATCGGCCACCGCATCGAACACTGCGCAGGCTTCCGCATCAAAGAAATCGCTGCGTTCGCTCTCGATGTTCAGCACCCCGTGCAGCCGCTGACCATGCCGAATGGGAATCAGATATTCGCTGCGTACCAGCGGGTTTCCGGCCTCGTAGTCGGGGTCGGCCTCCACATCCCGAATCAGCTGCGCACGACCAAGCCGGGCGCAGCGCCCGGCTGCGCCACGCGTCACTGGCCAGCCAATGGCAATCGGGGCCGAGTCCAAGGTGAGGTCACCCGCCCAGACTTCGTGAATGAAATGGGTGCCAGACTCGTTCAGCAGGATGATGCTGGCGATCGGCACCGGCAGCTCGGCCACCAGGCAATCACAGACGCCTTTCAGAATGGGCTCCAGCGCATCCCCCTGCAGGGCATCCCGCGAGATGCGCACCAAGAGCCGTGTCAGATTCGCACGCCAAAGCGGCGCGTCCTGTCCGTCCAAAGACGGGACCGGGCGCGGGCTGGCCATCAGCTTGCCGGGCGCATCACTGTCCATGGTCACTCCTGCGCCATCAGTCTAGCGCTGCCACAAGGGGTTTCGTCATGCGTGACACAGGCTTCATCGCAAGCCGCTTGGCGAGCGCAGATCCGGCACTATCTTGGCGGCACCTCCCTTGGCACGCCTCCCGATGATTCGCTCATTTTTCCGACAAGTCTTTTTCGTCCTGCGCATCGCCGCAGCCTGGGGCCTTGCGGTCATCTGCATCGTTTCGATGTACACCAGCCTCCCGCTGCTGGGCAACTTCGATTTGCCGGCCGTGCTGTTTTCCTTCGCCACCATGGGTCTGGTGTTTGCTGGAGCGTTCTCGCACTTGCACCGCGTGCGCCTGCTGGCCGGCAGGATCGACCGGGACGCTCTGGCCAACCGGCAAAAGCGGCAGATCGAGGTGCCCTTCGAGGCCGGTGAGACCTTTGACCTGCTGGACGCCGCCGTGCGCGAATTGCCCGGCATCGACCAGGTCCAGAGCGCACGCGACAGCCTGCAGATCAAGGCCAAGGTGGCGCGTCCGCGGACGTATGGCGAACCGTTGCTGCGTCGCTGGAACCCGCTGCTGTGGTTCGCGCCGGACAACAACCAGCTGCTGGCCACGGTCACCCCGGCCAGCGACAGCGGCCGCGTCATCCTGATCTGCGAACCGGAAAGCCCGGCATGGAGCGACTGGTTTCTGGTGGATGACGGCACCAATTACGAAAATGCCGAAGCCATCGTCCGCGCCATCACCCGCCGCATTGGCGAACGCCGTCGCGCCGAACAGGCCAGCGCAGCCTTGACCGCCACCCAGAAGGAGCTGACTGAAGCCAAACTGCATCTGCTGCACGCCCAAGTCGAGCCCCACTTCCTCTACAACACCTTGGCCAGTGCGCAATTGCTGGCGCGCAGCGACCCGCCCCGCGCCGAAGCGATGCTGGGCCATCTGATCCAGTACCTGCGCCGCTCGCTGCCCAGTGCCGACACCGACATGTCCAGCCTCGGGGAAGAGCTCGAACGGGCGCTGGCCTATCTTGAAATTCTGAAGATCCGCATGGGGGATCGGCTGGATGTGCAGGTGGACGTGGCCGATACCCTGCGCAGCACGCCGCTGCCGGCGATGATGCTGCAAACCCTGGTGGAAAACGCGATCAAGCATGGGCTGGAGCCACGCACCGGCGGCGGTACGGTCTGGATCCGTGCACGTCGCGACGGCGAAACCATCGCCATCACCGTGGCCGACAACGGCGCCGGCTTCACCGGCAAGACCGATGGCACCGGCATTGGCCTGACCAACGTGCGTGAACGCCTGCGGCTGCGCTACGACGGGGCCGCCAGCCTCGCGGTGGTGGCAAACTTCCCCGCCGGCGTGGCCGCCACCCTGTCCGTACCTGCAGCAAAGGGGACCGCCCATGGCTGAACCCCGCACCTGCATCGTGGCCGAAGACGAAGCCCTGTTGCGGCAGGCATTGGTCGGCGAATTGGCCCGCGCCTGGCCAGAGCTTCAGATCGTGGCGGAATGCGAGGACGGTGCCAGTGCCGTGGAGGCGCTGACCGAGCACCAGCCAGACGTCGCCTTTCTCGACATCCGCATGCCGGGCCTGACCGGGCTGGAGGTGGCCGCCGCAGCCATCGAGGCCAGCCCACGCACCCACATCGTGTTCGTCACCGCTTACGATCAGTACGCACTCGATGCCTTCGAACGCGGCGCCATCGACTATCTGCTCAAGCCCGTGCAACCGGCACGCCTGGACGCCACCGTCGCGCGCCTGCAAGCCGCTCAGGCAGCGCCTGCCGATGCCGCCCATCTAGCCCGCCTGCTGGACACACTGGCCGCGCTGCCAAAGCCGGCCGCCAGCATCGAACCCCTGACCTGGCTGACCGCCAGCACCGGGCGTGAAACTGCATTGATCCTGGTCGATGATGTGATCTATTTCCGCGCCGACCACAAATACACCACGGTGGTCACCGCCGATGGCGAGGCCCTGCTGCGCAGCTCATTGCGCGAACTGCTGCCGCGCCTGGACGGCAACCATTTCAAGCAGATTCACCGCTCCACCATCATCAACCTGAAAGCCATCGCCGGCATCAGCCGTGACGAAAGCGGACGCGGCATCGTGCGCCTGAAGCAGCGCCCGGAAACCTTGTTGGTCAGCCTGCCGTTCATGACCTTGTTCAAGCAGATGTAACCACCCGCTGCGCCGCTACACTGGTGGGCCATGAATTATCTCGCCCACGCTTGGCTGGCCCGGCAGACGGATGATGCGATCCTCGGGGCGATGCTGGGCGATTTCGTCCACGGCCAAGCAGCCCTGCAGGACTGGCCGGCACCGGTGCGTGCGGAGATCCTCCGCCACCGTCGAATCGATCGTTTTACCGATACCCACCCGGCAGTGATCGCCGCGCGCAGTCGCTTTGGCCCGCTGCGCCGGTATGCCGGCATCGTGCTGGATGTGTATTTCGACCACTGCCTTGCGCGCGACTGGGCGCGCTGGGACGCGAGGCCCTTGGGCGACTTCACTGCCCGCGTCTACCGCTTGCTTGCCGCTCATCGGGCGGATCTGCCTGCACGGCTGGCGGCCATCACGCCGCGCATGTGCGCACACGATTGGCTGGGTGCCTATGCCCGGCGCGAGAGCGTGGATACCGCGGTGTGCGGCATCGCGACCCGGCTCTCGCGCAATGCTGACAAGCTGGTGGCCTGCCTTGACGTGTTGCGGGCAGATGAAACAGCCATGCAGGCAACGTTTGAAGCCTTTTTCCCGGATCTGTTGCAGGCGGCCGCAGCCCTGCGCTCAGACCCGGCGTCCCATCAGCGGCAGCGGAACAACGCCGGCTGCGAGGCCACATAGCTGCGGTTGCGGACGTAACCGCTGCTGCGGCCGTAGCCGATGCCAAATTCGCGTTCGCCACGGCTGCGTGGCTGGAACTCGCCATCATTGGCACTGCGTTCGCGCTTGCGGCGCTCGGTGGTCTGGACGGTGCTGGTGGCAGATTGCGACAACATGATGAATACCTCCTGACTTAGTGTGCTGGTAATGTACATCACCGCAATGCAGGCACACATGGGCTGAAAGTCATACCGCTGCCGCCAGCCAGCAATCGTTCAGGTAATCTGCATCGGCTGCCCCGCCGCTCACCGACGCCCAACACCGCCATGACCCCGCCATACCTCGCCCGATTGGGCATGCTCGCCCTCATGATCTTTTGCTTGGGTGCGCATGCAGGGGCACCCGTGGCCCAGGTTCGCATCGGTTTCGACCGTCTCGGTGAAACTGCCGTGCAGGCCGCAGGACTGGCCGATGTGGCGACCGGACGCCCGCTGACTGCCGACGACCCGGCACGCATTGCCTCAGTCAGCAAGCTGGTGATGACCATCGGCGTGCTGCGCTTGGTCGAGGCCGGCAAGCTCGATCTCGATGCCGATGTCTCCCCACTGCTCGGCTTCGCGCTGCGCAACCCGGCCTTTCCGGAGACGCCGATCACCCTGCGCATGCTGCTCTCGCACACCTCCAGCCTGACCGATGCGGCCGGCTACTGGAACGTGCCGCTGGGCGAGGACATCCGCATCATCACCGGCAAACCCGAAGCCTGGGACCGCCAGCACGCGCCCGGCACGTTCTTCCGCTACACCAACCTCAATTTCCCGCTGGTGGCGCAGCTGATGGAAGCGGCCACCGGCGAGCGCTTCGACCGCCTTCTGCGGCGGCTGGTGCTGTTCCCGCTGGCGATCGACGCCTGCTTCAACTGGTCGGGCTGCAGCGATGCCGCGATCGCCCGCGCGGTGGTGCTGTACGACGAGACCGGTGCCCCGCAGAAAGATGATCTGCACGGCAAGGCGCCGGCCTGCGCGGTGATTCCGGCCAACGACGGCAGCTGCGATCTTTCGCGCTGGCAGCCGGGCGTGAACGGCACCCTGTTCTCGCCGCAGGGGGGGCTGCGCATTTCCGCGCGCGGGCTGGCGCGGATCGGGCGGCTGCTGCTGGGCGATGGCCAGCTCGACGGCCTGCGCCTGCTGTCGCCGGCCTCGGTGGCGCTGATGACCACCCCGGTCTGGCGCTTCGACGGCAGCAACGGCGTGATCGGCGAGGAAGACGAGCCCAACCGCGGCGGCTTCTTCTGCGCCTACGGGCTGGCGACGCAGGTGCTGGCGCAGGGCGACGGCAAGGCCTGCCGCGACGACCTGTTCGGCGACGGCCGCCGCCGCGTTGGCCACAGCGGCAATGCCTACGGCCTGCTGTCGGGGCTGTGGCTCGACCGCGAAGCCGGCACCGGCGTGGCCTTCTTCGCCACCGGCGTGGCCAACGATTCCAGCGGCGCGCATTCCAACTTCAGCGCCACTGAAGAACGAGGGGCGGCGGGCTGGTGAACGTCAGCCGCGCGCCCAGGCCGCCAGCAGCACGGCGGTGGCCGCCGCCACGTTGAGGCTTTCCACCGCGCCGCTGCCGGGAATCGACAGCCGCAGCTCGCAGGCAGCGGCCAAGTCCTGCGACATGCCCGCGCCTTCCGCGCCCAGCACATAGACCAGCCGCGACGGCAGCGTGGCGGCAAAGAGGTCATCGCCGCCGCGCACCACGGTGGCGGCAAGCGCAAAGCCGGCCGCGCGCAGCTGGGCGATGCTGTTGTCCTCGCGCCCCAGCCGCACCAGCGGCACCGCCTCCGCGCCGCCCTCGGCCACCCGCGCGGCGGCGCCGGACAGCGCCAGCGTGGCGTGCTTGGGCAGCAGAATTGCAGCAACGCCGAAATGCGCGGCGCTGCGCAGAATTGCCCCAAGGTTGTGTGGATTGCCGACCCCGTCCAGCCACAGCGCACACTGGCGCCCGGCCGGCAGCTCGCGCAACCAGGACGACAGCGGCTGCGGCTCTTCGCGCAACACCTCGGCCACCACGCCCTCGTGATGGCTGCTCGCTGCCAATTTCTGCAGGTCGGTTTCGTCCACCACCCGATAGCCAACCCGGTTGGCCACGCACCACTTCAACAGCGGCTGCAGCTGCGGGATCCGCGCCTCGGCCAGGTACAGCTTGCGGATCGCCTGCGGACGCTTGGCGAACACCGCTCGCACCGCGTTCAGCCCGTACAGGCGCAGCTCGGCCTCGCGCTGGCTGCGCGCGGGGTGCGGCAGCTCGGTTTCGGCCGCCTGCTGCCGCACGGGTGCGTGGCGCGGTGCCGCTTCGCGCGGCGGACGCGGGCCGCCCGTCTTCCACGGAGATGAGCCATTGTCACGATCACGCATGTCCGCCTGCCTGCGGGGTTTCCGCTTCCAGTGTTTCCAGCCGCTTCGCCAGTTCTTCCGGCGAGCGCGTGTAGTTTGCCAGTACGGCATAGAACGCCGGCACCACGAACAGTGACAGCAGGGTGGAGAAAGCGACGCCGAAGATCACCACCACACCAATCGTGGCACGGCTGGCCGAGCCCGGCCCGCCGAAGATCACCAGCGGCACCGCACCCATCACGGTGGCGATCGAGGTCATCAGGATCGGCCGCAGACGCACGGCCGCCGCTTCGACGATGGCCTCGCGAATGGCAAGGCCGTCATCGCGCAGCTGGTTGGCAAACTCCACGATCAGGATGCCGTTCTTGGCGGCCAACCCCACAAGCATGACGATGCCGATCTGTGAAAACAGGTTGACCGTACCGCCAGTGAGCCACAGCCCCAGCAGGGCACCCAACACACCCAGCGGCACCGTCAGCATGATCACCAGCGGGTGCAGGAAGCTCTCGAACTGCGCCGCCAGCGCCAAGTAAACGATCAGCAGTGCCAGCGCGAAGGTGACCAACACCTCACCACCGGACTGCTGCAGCTCGCGCGATTCGCCCTTCCAGCTGATCTGCGCGTAGTCAGGCAGCGATTCTCGCGCCGTCTGCTGCGCCCAGGCCACCGCCTCGCCCAGCGGATAGCCCTCGGCCAGACGCGCGCTGAGGGTGATCGAACGCAGCCGATTGAAGCGGTTGAGCGTCCCCGGCTCGGCGATTTCCTTGAGCGTGACGAGGTTCGACAGTGGCACCAGCACGCCACCACGCCCCCGCACCTGCAGGGTTTCCAGCGCCGCCACCGAGTCGCGACCTTCACGATCGGCCTGCAGCTTGACGTCGTATTCCTCGCCGTTGTCGACGAAGGTGGTCACGCGGCGGCCGCCCATCATCGTCTCCAACGCCTGGCCGATGGCGGTGGCGGACACGCCAAGGTCCGCGGCACGCGCGCGGTCGATCACCACCCGCATCTGCGGCCGGGTTTCCTTGTAGTCCGAATCCGGCCCGACGAACCCGGGGTTGTCCGCCATCTTGGCCAGCAGGATGTCGCGCCATTGCGCCAACTCCTTGTAGTCCGGCCCCCCCAGCACCAGCTGGAAGGGCTGGCCACGGCTGCGCACCAGCCCGCCACCGGCCATGGTGCGAACGCGCACGCCGGTCAGCCCGGTGAACTTCTTCTCCAGCTCGGCGGCCAGCTCCACCGTGCTTTTCTCCCGCAGGTCCCAAGGCTGCAGGAAGATCATCGCGCGCCCGGTATGCATTTCCTCGCTGGCGCCAAAACTGCCGGGCACGCGCGGATTGGCACGAAGAATCGCCTTGTCCGGCCCTATTTCACCGGCGAGGATGGCCTCCACTTGCTTCATTTGCCCGACGGTGTAATCAAACCCGGCACCTTCCGGCCCCTCCATCATCAGCTGGAAAGAGCCACGGTCCTCGGTGGGCGCCAGCTCGCTTGGCAATTGCTTGAACAGCACCACCAGTGCCACCACCGCCGCCAGCATCAGCCCGCCAAACAACCAGACCCGGTGAATATGCCGGTCCAGCACCCGCCGATAGCCACCGGCCAAGGTCTGGAAGCGGGCATTGAGCCACTCGCTGACCCGATTCCCGTGCACGGCATGTGGCCCGGTATGCGGACGCAGCAGCTTGCTGGCCATCATCGGGGTGAGCGTCAGGGCAACAAAGGCGGAAATCGCCACCGCCGCCGCCAGTGCCACCGACAGCTCACGGAACAGGCGCCCGGTGTTGCCCTGCAGGAATCCCACGGGCAGGAAGACCGCCACCAAAACCGCCGTGGTGGCCAACACCGCAAACGCCACCTGTTTGGTCCCTCGTCGCGCGGCCACCAGTGCCGGTTCCCCCAAGTCCACCCGGCGCTGGATGTTTTCCACCACCACGATGGCGTCATCGACCACCAGACCAATGCACAGCACCAGCGCCAGCAAGGTGAGCAGGTTGATCGAGAACCCGAAGGCGTACAGGGCGATGAAGGAGGCGACCACGCAAACCGGCACGGTCACCGCCGGGATCATGGCGGCCCGCATGCTGCCCAGGAACAGCCAGATCACCACCAGCACCAGCACGATGGCTTCCACCAAAGTTTCGTAGACGCGCTCCACCGCTGCGGAAATGAACGTGGTGCTGTCGTAGGCAACGTAGATGTCGGTGCCCTTGGGCAGGCCCGGCCGGATCCGGTCAGCCTCGGCCTTGGCGGCATCGGCCACTTCCAGACTGTTGGCGGTGGAGGTCTTGACGATGCCGATGCCCATCGCCGGCTCGCCATTGCTGTGGTAGTAGGCGCGCCGTTCTGTGGATTCCAGCGCCACCCGCGCCACATCGCCCAGGCGCACCACATAGCCATCGCTGCCCTTGCCCAGCGGCATCTGCGCAAAGGCGTCCGCCGTGGTGTAGTCGCGCGCCACCCGCAGGATGAAATCTCGCTGGGCCGACTCGATGCGCCCCGCGCCCACCTCCACGTTTTCGGCACGCAGGGCACTTTCCACATCCGCCGGCGTCAGGCCACGCGCCGCCAAGGCGTCGCCGTCCAGCCAGACCCGCATCGCGTAGCGCTGGCTGCCGCCCAGAAAGACCCGCGCGACCCCCTGCAGACTGGAAAACCGATCCACCAGATAGCGTTGGGCATAGTCCGACATCTGCATCTGGTCCATCGCCGTGGAGCGCAGGTTGAACCAGATGATGGCGTCGGAATCGGCCTCGACCTTGCTGATTTCGGGGGCATCGGCCTCTTCGGGCATGCGGTCCGCCACCCGGCTGACGGCGTTGCGAACGTCGTTCGCCGCGGCCTCGATATCGCGGCTGGCATAAAATTCGATGCTGATCCGTGAACTGCCGTTCTGGCTGCTGGAATCGATGGTATTGATGCCCTCGATGCCAGCCAACGCATCTTCCATCGTCTTGGTGATGCGAGTTTCCACCACCCCGGCCGAAGCGCCGGGGTAGCTGACCTGCACGGACACGATGGGCGGGTCTATGGCCGGCAGCTCGCGCAGGGTCAGGCGCAGGAAGGACATCACCCCCAGCACGATCAACAGCAGGCTCATCACCACGGCCAGCACCGGCCGCTTGATCGAAAGATCGGACAGTTGCATGCGTCAGTGCGCCGTGACGTTGCCGGCAGGCGCGGGGCCGCCCGTTGCCACCTTGGCCCCCGGCTGCAGCTTGCCGGTGCCCTCCACCACGATCGTTTCGCCGCTGCGGATGCCCGACTGCAGCATCACCTGGCCGGGGATGCGCGCGCCCACCACCACGTCGGCTTTTTCCACCGTGCCGTCGTCCTTCACCCGCCAAACGAAGGTCTCACTGCCGATTTGCTGCACCGCCAATTCCGGCACCACCAAGGCCGGGCGGGTTGCGCGCACCAGCGCGACCTCGACCAGCATGCCGGGCTTGAGAAGATGCTCCGGGTTGGGCAGCTCAGCGCGCACGGTGGCGGCACGGCTACCCG
This sequence comes from Pseudomonadota bacterium, assembly GCA_963205445.1. Classification (GTDB taxonomy): domain Bacteria; phylum Pseudomonadota; class Gammaproteobacteria; order Xanthomonadales; family Xanthomonadaceae; genus Thermomonas. Next base: position 17,302 of record CAUJJG010000094.1, on the reverse strand, counting down.
CATCCAGACGCGCAGACACCGTATTGACCCGGCCATCGAAGCTGCGCCCTGGGTAGGCGCCCGCACGGCCTTGCAGCGCCTGCCCGGGCGCAACCCCGGCCACTTCGGTTTCCGGCACCGGGAAGTCCACATACACGCGGTCGATGGCATCCAGGGTGGCGATGACCGTCCCGGGCGTCACCAGCGCACCGGGGCTGACTTGGCGGATACCCAGCACACCGGCAAACGGTGCACGAATCACCCGGTCACTCAGATTGGCGCGGATCTGAGCCAGTTGCGCACGTGCCGCGTCGCGACTGGCGCGGGCGGCATCGAACGCCGAACGCGCCACCAGCTGCTGAGCCACCAGCTGCTGCTGCCGCTGGAATTGCTGCTCGGCTTCCTTCAACTGGGCCTGCGCCGACGCCAGCATCGCCTGCTGCTGCTGCCCGCTCAAGGTCACCAGCGGTGCGCCCTTGGCCACCGCCTGCCCGCTTTCGAAATGCACCGTTTCCACGGTCTCACTGACCTTGGCCGTCACCGTCACCGCCTCGTGCGCCTTGACCGTTCCCAGCGCGCGCAGGGCATCGTGCCAGTCCTGTTCGCGCACGACGGCCACGTCCACTTTTACGGGCTGGTTGCCACGGCCGCCGCCAGGCCCCGCCTGCCCGGATTGACCCTGTTTGCCACAGGCAGCAAGTGCCACCGCCACGACCACGGCGAACAACAGGAAACGACATTGACTCTGTGGCATGGCGCAGCTCTTGCGGGTGGCTCGCGATTTTAGCCGGGCAAGATGACGCTTCTCCTGTGCCATCGGCTGGGTTCCGGGCTGTCAACCGCTGGCCGCTTGGCGCGTTGCCAACCCCGCCTCAGCCCCAACCGAATGCTGCCCACGCTCCCAATGCCAGCAGCACCAATGCCAGCACCCAGCGCAGGCCGCCGGGGCTGTCCCCCATCTCCACGGTCGGCTTGCGACCGTGCGCACGCAGCGCTTGACTGGCCGCCTGTGCATGCCCCTGCACGCCATGCAGAACCTCTGCGTCGGCCACAGGCCCGGAGGCCTGCAGCACACGCGCCTTCAGCGCCTGACGATCCTCGGGCGTCATGGCCCGCAACTCGCCCATCGCCTGCCGCAATGCCGGCAGGCCCGCATCCCGCAGCAGGCCGGTCGCCGCGGCTTTGTCACCTTGCGCCAACGCGCGCATCAGCTGGCTCGTCAGTTGCGTGTCGTTCGCCATACCTGCCCCTACCGTTGCCGCGAGCATACGCCGCATCGGCTGGCGAATGGCAGAAATGCAAACGCCGGCGCGAGGCCGGCGTTTGTGAGCATCACGGCCACTGGCCAGCCGCAAGGAAGGCAGCTCAGCCCTCCCACTGCCCCAGAGCGGCCAGACCATTGGCCTTGGCGCGCTCAAACACCGTCTGCTGGGCCTTGGCGTAGTTGCCGGTCATGTCGGCGGCCCACAGCTTCAGTGCGGCCTGCTGCATGGCACGGCCGTAGCTGAACGACAGCGGCCACGGGTTCGGGCCCAGCCGGTTCATGGCGTCCAGATGCGCGGTGGCGTCTTCGTCGCTCTGGCCGCCGGACAGGAACACGATGCCCGGCAGGATCGCCGGCACCGCCGACTTCAGGCACATCAGGGTAGATTCGGCCACATCTTCCACGCTGGCCTGTTCCGGGCAGTCCTTGCCGGGGACGACCATCGAGGCCTTGAGGATGGTGCCTTCCAGCATCACGCTCTGGTTGTACAGGGCATCGAACAGCGAGCGCAGCACCACTTCGGTCACTTCATAGCAGGTGCCGATGTCGTGGCTGCCGTCCATCAGGATCTCCGGCTCCACCATCGGCACCAAGCCCTGCTCCTGACACAGCGCGGCATAGCGGGCCAGCGCATGGGTATTGGCCTCGATGCAGGTGCCGGACGGCGCATCCTCACCGATGGTGATGACCGCACGCCACTTGGCGAAACGCGCGCCCAGCTTGTAGTACTCCTTGAGGCGGTCACGCAGGCCATCGAGGCCCTCGGTGACCAGTTCGCCGGGGAAGCCAGCCAGCGGCACCGTGCCCTTGTCCACCTTGATGCCCGGGATCATGCCGTTGTCCAGCATGTACTTGGCAAACGGTACGCCGCTCTTGGTGGACTGGCGCAGGGTTTCGTCGAACAAGATGGCGCCGGACAGGTACTGGTTGGCGTTGGGCGCTGTCAGCAGCAGCTCGCGGTAGGCGCGGCGGGTTTCTTCCGTGCACTCGATGCCCACCCCGTCGAAGCGCTTCTTGCAGGTGGCGGAGGATTCGTCGATGGCGATGATGCCCTTGCCCGGGGCAACCATGGCGCGGGCGGTTTCGGCAAGTTGTTCGATGCTCATGCGGTTGGGCTCGGCTGGCGTTTGTTGGAATCCGCCAATTATAGCCCGGCCTTCCGCCTACCTACCGGACCGTGGCCAAACCCGAGGTGCCCGCTGAGTCGCTTGCGTTACAACTCCCCCAGCCCCGTCGCGCAGCCATCCGCGCCCACTTCCAGCAGGCGCAGGGTATTGGTGGCGCCCTTGGTTTCCATGTGTTCGCCACTGGTGAACACCACGCGGTCGCCGGGGCTGAGCAGGCCGGCCTCCACCAACAGGCGGATACTGCCGCGGGCGGCCTCGCGGGGGGTCTGGCCGCGGCTGTCGTAGTCCATCGGGAACACATCGCGCATCAGGGCCATGCGGCGACGGGCATGCGCGTGATGGGAAAACGCGTAAATGGGCACAGCCGACCGGAACCGCGACAGGTAGCGGGCGGTGCCACCGGATTCGGTCATCGCCACCACCGCACGCACGCCAATGTGCTCGGACAGGAACATGGTGGCCATGGCGATGGCCTGGTCGGCACGCTCCAGCCCGCGTCTGGCCTTCTCGAAATCGGTATCGGCGGCGAACTGGCGCTCCGCACCGCGGCAAATCCGCGCCATCGTTTCAACGGCGCGCACCGGCCAACTGCCAGCGGCCGATTCCTGCGACAGCATCACCGCATCGGTGCCGTCGATCACGGCATTGGCCACATCCAGCACCTCGGCGCGGGTGGGCATGGGGCTGTCCACCATCGATTGCAGCATCTGGGTGGCAGTGATCACCACTTTTTCCCGCGCCACCGCTTCGCGGATGATCTTTTTTTGCAGGCCGGGCAGTTCGGCATCCCCGATTTCCACACCCAAGTCGCCGCGCGCCACCATCACCACGTCACTGGCTTCGACGATCTCGGCGAGGTTTTCGATCGCCTCGGCACGCTCGATCTTCGAAACAATCGCTGCACTGCTGCCATGCGCCTTGGCCACCCGCCGCGCCTCGTGCATGTCTTCGGCGTTGCGGCAAAACGAGACGGCGATGAAATCCACCCCCATGCCGGCAGCAATCGCGATCAGCTCGCGGTCGCGCTCGGTGATCGCACCCAGCGACAGGCCGCCGCCCTGCTTGTTCAGCCCCTTGCGGTTGGACAGCACGCCGTCGTTGAGGACGGTGGTGATGATGCGCTCCCCTTCCACTGCCGCCACCTGCAGCTGCACCATGCCGTCATCCAGCAACAACACGTCACCCGCCGCCACATCGCCGGGCAACTCCAGATAGCTCACGCCCACCTGGCGGGCATCGCCCGGGGGCACATCGAGGCTGGCCACCAGGTCGAAGCGATCGCCAGCCTTGAGCTGCACCTTGCCCTCGGCAAAGGTCTCCACCCGGATCTTCGGCCCCGGCAGATCGGCCAGGATGCCGACCTCGCGTCCGATCTTGGCGGCCGCCGCGCGTACCGCCTCACCACGCGTCACTTGCCCGGAGGGATCGCCGTGCGAGAAGTTCAGGCGCACCACGTCCACGCCGGCACGCAAAATCGCCTCCAGCACCTCCGGCGGATCGGTGGCCGGGCCCAGGGTGGCGACGATACGGGTATGGCGGCGTTGTTCGGGGGCGGCAGAGGCGCTCATGCAGGGCTGGCTGACATCGTTGTCAAAGATGCCCGCACGCTACCACATCACGACGGCACGCGACTATTGCGCGCCGTCGTGAAAACATATTCAATCGGCCCGCATCGCCAAGGCCGCCACTGCCGGCAGGGTCTTGCCTTCGAGGAATTCGAGGAACGCGCCACCGCCGGTGGAGATGTAGCTCACCTCACCTGCAATGCCGTACTTGTCCACCGCCGCCAGCGTGTCGCCACCGCCGGCGATCGAGAACGCCTGCGAGGCCGCGATTGCCCGCGCCAGCGCCTCGGTGCCCTTGCCGAAGGCATCGAATTCGAACACCCCCACCGGGCCATTCCAGACCACGGTGCCAGCCTTGGCAATCAGCTCGGCATAGTGCGCGGCGGTGGCCGGGCCGATGTCGAGGATCATGTCGTCGGCCGCCACGTCGTCCACCGGCTTGACCGTGGCCGGCGCATCGGCGGCAAAGGCGGGGGCCACCACCACGTCGCTGGGCAGCGGAATTTGTGCGCCGCGGGCGCGGGCATCGGCGTCGATCTTGCGCGCAGTGTCGAGCAAGTCGTTTTCGACCAGCGACTTGCCCACGCCGTGACCTTCGGCGGCAATGAAGGTATTGGCAATCCCGCCGCCGACAATCAGCTGATCAACCTTGTCAACCAGATTCGACAGCAGCTCCAGCTTGGTGCTGACCTTGCTGCCGGCAACGATGGCCAGAAGCGGCCGCGCCGGGTTGGCCAAGGCTTTGTCCAGCGCGTCCAGCTCGGCCATCAGCAACGGCCCGCCGCAGGCCACCGGCGCAAACCGGATCACGCCATGGGTGGAGGCCTGGGCGCGGTGCGCAGTGCCGAAGGCGTCCATGACGAACACGTCGCACAGCGCGGCATACTTCTTCGACAGCGCCTCGTCATCGGCCTTCTCGCCGACGTTCATCCGGCAGTTTTCCAGCAGCACGATCTGGCCCGGCGCAACGTCGACGCCGTCCACCCAATCCTTGACCAGCGGCACGTCCACGCCCAGCAGTTCGGACAGACGCGCGGCCACCGGCGCCAGCGAGTCCGCCTCGCTCCACACGCCCTCCTTGGGCCGCCCGAGGTGGGACGTCACCAGCACCGCCGCGCCCTTTTCCAGCGCCAGCTTCAGCGTCGGCAGCGACGCCAGGATGCGCTGTTCGGAGGTGATGTGGCCGGCCGCATCGATCGGCACGTTGAGATCCTGGCGGATCAGCACCCGCTTGCCGGCGAGGTCGAGGTCGGTCATGCGTACGATGGACATGGGCATTCAATCCGTGGGGAAGAGACGCCCATTGTCGCGTTGCCATGGCGGCGGTTCAAACTGCCTCAGGCAGTGCCACCTGTCGGCTTCTTCAACAGACTCAACGCAAAACCCGCCACCGTCGCCGCCCCGCCGGCCAACAGGGCCCACAGCAGCCAGGTTTTCCAGTCCCGCTGGGGCGCAGGCGGCTGCAATGCCTGTGCTCCAGCCAGTACCGACGACACCCCCAGATAGGCGGGGGTGGGCTGCCAGTTGCCACCGCGCTGACTGCGCAAGGCTTGCACCAAGGCAGGAATGGGCGCCGGGGTTCGCGCGGCTTGTCCACTGCCGGCCACCAGCATGTAAGGCGGCCGGCCCTGCGCCAGGAACACCAACACCTCTGGCCGGTACAGCAGCCTCAGCCGCGGCGCCTGGCTTGGCAATGGGCCGTTGCTGCTCAGCTGCCACTCGCCATCGCGCACGGGCGCGCCGTGCAGCGCCTGCGGCGGGGATTCACTGCGCTGGGCGCCCCCCACCTGCCATGCGACCCATGGCCCGGCGCGGAACCGCCAAGACGCATCTTGGGTGTTACGACTTGCCAGCGTCCACTGGCCCAAGGCGGCATCATCGCTGCGCAATGTGGCTTGCGCCGCCGGGTAGCGCCCGGTGTTTTGATACACGAACGCATCCCCCGCATCAGCACGCATGCGCCGACCCTGCAGCTCCACACTGCTCCTATGCTGCTCGAAATACTGCCTGTCCAAGCGAGCCCGCACCGCGGTGATCGGCACGGCCGCATGGGCCGTCAATGGCAGCAGTCGCAGATAGCGCAGGCCGCCGGGAATCAAGATCTCATTCTGCCGCAGGCGTTCACCGTCACGCTGCAGGTCCAGCAGGGTGCTGCGCGCGTGCACGCTCTCCCAAGCCTGCAGATCGAAGCTGCTTTCCACCCGATAATGGGCTTCAAACGGGGCCCCGGCCTGCCAATCGATTTCCAGCGCCTGCACGCCCTCGCGGACGCTGCTCAGATCCACCAGAAGTCCGCCCGTCGCTGCCCCTGCCGGCATCGCAGGACTTGCATCGGTGTGCAACTGCAGGATTCGGCCGTTGTCGTCGAATCTGGCGGACAGACGCAGGGTGGTGTCTCCGCTGGCCGACGTTGAAGGCAACACGAACCAAGGCACGGCCACGCTTGCAATGGGCCTGGCTTCCTGCGCCTCGGGCCCCAGCACGGCAGCTGCGACTTCCTGCCCATCGGCATCAAGCACTGCGACATCGCGCAGATCCAACGTCGCTGCCGTGGCATAGACCTCGGGGCTCAGCGTCACCCGGTAGGCGCCACCATCGCCGGCCGCAAGGATCAGCGGCCAGCGCTTGGCATAGGCGGGGGGCGTGGTGGCAGACGGCACAGTGGCGGCGGCCATCACCGGCACCAGCAACAGGGCAGCGAACGACTTCATGCGGCAACCTCCGGCGCACTGTCTTCCTCGCGGCGCGGCGGCGGCGCTGGCGCCAGATAGCCCACCACCGTGCACAGCAAGCCATAGGCGATGAACGAGCCGATCCCGAGCAGATTGCCCAGATGCTGGCGATCGACGAGAACCAGCTTCGCCAGCACCACGCCCATCAATATCGCGCCAGCCAGCCACAGCTGGCGCTGGCCACGGCGCGAACCCAGCACCCACCCCAACACGCCCAGCACGCTCCAGGTGATGCTCAAACTGGTCTGCGCCAGACTGCTGCGCAACAGCGCGTCTCCCCAGAGTGCATCCCCCCAATGATGGACCGCATGCAGCACCACCGAGCTGATCCAGATGAAGGCCAACCCCGCCAACAGTGCGATCTGACGGGACGGCAGGCTGCCGGACTGCAACCATCGCCAGCGCAGCAGCAATGCCAACGTCGCCAGCTGTGCCAATTCCATCGGATTCAGCAATGGTATCCACGGCAGCGGCTCTGCGGCGCCGGTCACGCCCAATGACGCCACCCACCACAGGCCCAATACGGCAAACAGCGTGGCCAACAGACGCGGCCTCCAGGCATCGAAGGCTGCCCCCAGCGGACGTGCCAACCACGCCCAGCGCCATTGCGCCAGAACCACCACCCCCAACCACGGCAGCGCGACCAAGGCCATGCCCCACCCATTGCCCAGCCCCGGGACCCATTCGGGCACCTGAACCAGCAACAGGCTGCCCACCATCGGCCAAAGCAGCCACCAGATGTACTGCGCCAACGCAGCCACATGGTGTGCACCCTCCCGCAGGCAGTGCAGGACGCGAAAGCCCAGCCCCGCAAACACCAGCCACGCCACCCAGCCATGCCCGCCCAAGGGCTGCTGATGCACCTGCGCCTGCCACAGCGCCAATGGGGCAGCAGCGATCAATGCCCCCAGTGCCGTCCAAGCCAGCGCCCCCAGTGGACGTCGGCGATGGACCTCGGCCGCCAACCATCCGGTCAAGGCCACGAAAACCAGCAGGGCATCCGGCTCGTCGCTGCGCCCAAGGAAAATCAGTACTTCGTGCAGGCCATTGCCCAGCCACCAGAGCAGGGCCCACGCATAGTACGGCCCAGCCAATGCCAGCCGTCGGGCGGAGGCGTACGTCCAGGCACTGGCAAAACCCGCCAGCGCCATCAGCAGTGCGCCCATGCAGCCCGCATTGGCGATCATCCGGTCCGCTTCAACGCCGCCCTTGGTCACACCGACGGCAAAGGCAACGGCCGCCGCCAGCTGCAACCCTGCACCGGCAAACTGCGGCAGCCGTCGGCCGCGCTGCAGGCCCAGCCAGACCAAGCCCGCGCCTTCCAACGCGAACACGCTGGCGGTGGCTCGTGCCGACAGCGCCAGCGGTACCGCCAGCGTGGCAAACCCCACCGCCAGCAACGCATAGGCCTGCATCAGCACCGACCAATCCGGACGCTTGCGCAGCGCAGCTGCCAGTACCGCATACAGGGCCCCCAACCCCAACGCACACAACGCCAGCGGCATCTGCGCCCCTTCCAGCAGACCCGCTTGCAGGCTGAAGGCCACCAAGGGCATGCCAAAGACCAGGCAGCCGTCGATCAGATCACGGCGACCCGGCGGCCTAAGCCGTGCAAACAACAGCGGGATCACCCAATAGATGACGAAGAACAAGCCCAAGAACAATTGGCTACTGACGTAGTCGGCCGGGTCGTATTTCAGCAGACCCCACGCCGTGCCAATGCCGAAGGTGAAGGTGAAACCCAACAGATTGAGCAGCCGCCAGGCGCGGAACCAAGCAATGACGACGATCGCCACGTTCAGCACTGCGTAATAGGAGAACAGCGCAACATGATTGCCACTGCCCGTGGACAACCATAGTGGCGCAAGAAACCCGGCCAGCAGGGCGAACACCGCCAGCGCCAGCGCGCGCTGCAAAACCGCCAGCATGCCGGCACCTGCCACCAACACGATGCTCAACCCGAAGGCGAGGCCTGCCGGCAACAGCCCGAACAATTTGAAAGCAGCAAAGACCACCAGCAGCAGCACGCCGATGGCCCCACCCTGCACGCTGAGTGCAAAGCTGCGGTTGCTCTCCCGCTTGCGCCATGCAAAGACCAAAGCGCCCAGTGCCGCTGCCGCCACCAGCGCCAGCTTGACCGCCGGTGGCAACACCATCCAGCCTTGGTCTGCGGCGTACTTCAGCAACGCGGCAACGCCGGCAAACAAGACCAACATGCCGATCTTGACCGGCACATTGCCAACGGTAAACCAGCGCTTCACCGCACGGATGGCCAGCGTGGCGAAATCCGGCCGCGACGGGGCAGAAGGCGCTTTTTCCAGCGGCAACGGCACCGGACGCGGCGGAGGCGCAACCTCATGCGCACCCGATGCCGGCGCTGCAGCTGACGCCGCCGCTGCCACGACAGGGGGCGCCTTGTGCGGCATGGGTGATGGCCCGGCTTGGTCCTCAGGCGGGGCAACAGGCCGCGCTACGGGCGTGACGACAGGCGTGACGACGGGCGTGACCACCGGCGCTTCCGCATCCGCTGGCCGCAGCTTGCCGTCGGCCGCGCCTGTCACGGCCGGCTGGCGCAGCTGTGCCACCAGAAGCTCCAGCGTGCTGACCCGCTGCTTGAGGCCGGCAATGGCCACAAGCGCCACCACCAGCAAGACAGGCACGGCCAAGACGGCCAATGCCAGCATCACGATCAAACTTTCCATTCCTTTCCTTCGCCCGCATGCCCCGGGCCTGTGCTGGCATCCATCCCCTTGCAATCAGCTTACGACAAGCGCCTGTGCATGCGGCACGCCCCATTCCAACGCCAGCCCCCACCCTGCCATGCAAGAACGGCAAGCATGCAGAACCCCGTTGACCTCTGGCATGCTGCACGCAGGGGTCGCGACCAAGGGGATGAGGACGCCGGGCATGCCTTCGCTTTGGACAGAGCTCAAGCGACGCAAGGTTGTTCGCATGGCATTGGCCTACTGCGCACTTGCCTGGCTGCTGCTGCAGGTCACGGATCTGGTGCTGCCCTTGTTCGAGGTCCCCGGTTGGGTGATGCGCTTACTGGTCCTGTTGCTGGTGCTGGGCTTTCCCTTCGCCTTGCTGTTCTCCTGGGGCTATGCCTGGACCGACCAAGGCCTGACCCGCGAACGCCCCTCGGACACGACGGCAAGCGCACCCCTCGCCGCCCCCGCCCCGTTGCCCGGCAATGGGCAAGAGGCCCCGCCACGGCCCGCGTCGATTGCCGTGTTGCCTCTGGTAAACATGAGCTCGGACCGCGAGCAGGATTACTTCTCCGATGGCCTGTCGGAGGAGCTGCTCAATCTGCTTGCACAAGTGCCCGGCCTGCATGTGGCCGGGCGCACATCGTCGTTCTCGTTCAAGGACAAAGCCTGCACCATCAGCGACATTGGCCGCAGTTTGCACGTGGCAACCGTGCTTGAGGGCAGCGTTCGGAAAGCGGGCAACCACATCCGGATCACCGCCCAGCTGATCAAGACCGAGGATGGCTACCACCTGTGGTCACAAACCTACGATCGCGAGCTGGATGACATCTTTGCGGTGCAGGACGAAATCGCTGCGGCCGTCGTCGACACCTTGAAGCAGCACCTGCTGCCGATGCACCCACCCAGCACGACCGACCATCACCGCCCGGGCCAAGAGGCTTACAACGATTTCCTGCTGGGCCGGCATTTGCTCAACCGTGCCACCGAGGACAGCTTCAAACGCGCCGTGCAGGCGTTTTCCCGCGCCGTCGCACAAGAGCCCGACTATGCCGCCGCCTGGGCCGGCTTGGCGTTGGCGGAAGCCTATGCCGCCGATTTCACGGAATCCGAAGCCACATTGCGGGCAGGCCGGCGACGGGCGGCAGAGGCGGCCGACCGTGCGGTGACCCTCGACCCCGGGCTGGCCGAAGCCCATACAGCACGCGCCGTGCTGCGCTTCGTCTTCGATCTGAACTGGGCCGGGGGCGAGGCCGACTTCCGCAAGGCCCTGGAATGCAACCCCGGGGATGTCATGACCCTGTGGCAATACAGTCGCCTGCAGGCCGCCCTGGGCCGTCTGCAGGACGCACGACAGACCGCCAGACAGGCCACCCGCCTGGATCCGTTGTCCGCACAAGCCTGGGAAATCCTGTCCCGATACCAGATGGCGCTGGGCGAGCTTGCTGATGCCCGACACGCCCTGACTCAGGCTCTGGACATCGACCCGGAGCACGGCCGCGCCCCGGTTGGGTTGGGAATGCTTGCCTTGCTGGAAGGCGATGCCGATGGCGCCATGGCCTGGCATGCCAGGACCCGCAATGCCACTTTCCGGTGCATGGGCATGGCGATGGCTGCATACAGCCAAGGCAAAGACGCGTACTCGCGCCAGCTGCATCAGGACTTGATGCAGGAACATGCACATGACAGTGCCTATCAGGTGGCAGAGGTGTTCGCATGGCGTGGCGAACATGACGCTGCTTTCGATTGGCTGCAACGCGCCGTCCGTCAGCATGACGCGGGCGTGCAATATCTCAAGTACGACCCGGCTCTCCGCACACTCCGTCACGACCCGCGTTTCGCCTTGTTGCTGGCACAGGTGGGCCTATCGACCTGAAGCCACGCCAAGTTGCACGCCGCCTCATTCGCTGACGCGATCGCGCCCGCCCGCCTTGGCTCGGTACAGCGCTTCGTCGGCCTGCAGCAGCAACGCCTCCAGACTGCCCTCATTCCCCTGCCGCGTGGCTACGCCGATGCTGACCGTCAAGCGGCCGCCATCCACCGCGACATGCTCGATGTCCGCATCACGCACGCGCTGACACACCCGCCGCGCCACATTCAACGCCTGCTCGTGCGTGCTTCCAGGCAGGAAGACGGCGAACTCCTCGCCTCCGGGCCGCGCCAGCACGTCATCGACATGCTGCAGTGCGCTGCGCACAGCCCCGACGAATCGGCGCAAGACGCCATCCCCTTCGGCGTGGCCGTAATGGTCGTTGTAACGCTTGAAATGGTCGATATCCAGCATCAAAACGGAAAGCGGCTTGTCGCGCCTTTCTGCTTCCTGCCACAAGCGTTCGCCCGTTTCCAGAAACCCGCGGTAATTCAGGGCACCGGTCAGCGCATCCGTCCGGCTCAGCCGATCCAAAGCCGCAACCGCCTCACGCAGGGACTCCGTTTTCGCCGCAATGACTTGGTCCCGTTCGTCCAGCACCTGCTGCAACTCACCATAAGTGTGGTTGAGGCGCATCGCCAGTTCACCGATCCCTTCCGACAGCGGATGCAATTCCTGCGGCATCCCCTTCATGCGCGCCGCATCCATGGTGCCGCCCAGTGCATACCCCTGCACGCTGACGAGAAGACCGCCGATGCTCCTCTCCAACAGCAATCGCTGCTTGCGCACCGCCAAATAGACACCCAGCAAGCTCACCAGCACCAGCGGTGCCAACAACAGGAGATGGGGCAACAGGGGCTCCAACAGCAAGCGCCCTGGCGCCAACAGCGCCAACGTCCAACCATTGTTCATCGCCACTGCATGCACATAAGCGGTATCGCCATCGCGCAACAGCCCCGACAGCTTCAACGCCTCCGCCTGCCGATCGACGGCTGCCGCCTGGCCTCGAATGATGTCCCCATTGCGGCCAGCCGGGCTCAGCGGGGCAAGGTTCACTCCCGGGCCTGCGTAGATGACGCGGTTGGAGCGATCCAGCAGCAACAACTCCATCCTGAGCCGCGACAATCCGCTGGCGTTCAGTCTGGCAAGACTCTCCACCGGCAATGCCGCCGACACGGTGCCGTCAAACCGACCGTCTTCAAGCAATGGGGCCGAAACCGCCACCACGATCTCATTGCCGTATGCCGTCCTGCGGAAGGCATCTGACACGTAGGGCCGATGCGCGTCACGTGCCGCCACAAACCAATCGTCGCCCCGGACCAACTTTTTCAAGGGTGCCAGCGAGCGGCCCCGCGTATCGCGCGCGGTCACCACATCCCCCTCGGCATTGGCATGCAGTGCCCGCAGCATCGTGGGGTAGATGGCCAAGAGCTGCGCCAACTCAGCGCCGTCGGGCCCCGCCTCCATCGGACGTTCCGCCAACAGACGCACCCCCGCCAGCTGGGCATCCAGAAAGGCATCGATGATGCTGGCACTCAAGCGCGCGTTTGCTTCCAGTCGCAACAGCAGGCCGTCGTGCTCCCGGCTCCACTGGTTGGACAGCATCACGCCACTGAACAGCAGCACGGGCAACAAGGCCGCCAGCATCAGGCCAAACGCCAAACGCCTGCGCAGGCTCCACTCGCGCCTCATGCCCAAACACCCCCCCGTGTCTCACCGTGCATCATGACACAGTCTTGACGCAGGTCACGGCCCTGAAGAAACCACGACGTAAGCTATCCGCATGGCCGCTTGGTATCCGTTGATTCTCCTGCTGCACCTGTCCTGCGCCATCGTGTTCGTGGGCGCGGTGTGCTTCGAGGTGCTGGTCTTGGAATCCTTCCATCGCCAGTTCGACCACGCATTGATGGAAAAGATCGAAGCGGCGGTGATGGCGCGGGTGCGCAGATTCATGCCGGTGGTGGTGGCGCTGCTGTTCCTCAGCGGTTTTTCCCTGTTCGACATTCGCTGCAACGGCTTTGCCTGCATCACCCCACAATATGGGTGGGGCTGGCTGCTGATGACCAAGGCAACCCTGGCGTTCGCGGTTCTGGCCGTGTTCGTCGGCGCCATCCGCGCCGGCCTCAAAGGCACCATGGACCCTTGCCGCTTCCGTCACACCCACCGCATCGTGCTTTGCCTCATGATCGGGATCGTGGTGCTGGCCAAGCTGATGTTCTACGCCTGACCCCCGCGCGGCAGTCGCGGGCGTGGCCCACGCGACCCGGCATCCCCCAGCACTTCCAGGTGAACCACGTCGGCACGCGGCTCCGGCAGGCCCAACCCGTACCGCAGACTGCGGCCGATGCGATTGGCGTATTCATGCACCACCACGGCCTGCGCCGGAGACAGCAAGGCATCCGCCGTCTCCCGCCACAGGGCCAGCCACTGCACGAAATGCTCGGTGTGGATGCCGCGGTTGAAATGCGCGGCCATCGGGTTGCCGCGATAGCTGCCCTCGCGCAGGATCACCGAGCACCAAAACGAGGTCAGCAGCTGCTTGTGCGCCGGCCAGTCGTGCACGAAGGCATTGAATATGGGGCCCAGCTGCGGGTGAACCTGGATCCGATCGTAAAAGTGGTCGACCAGCGCCGCAATCTGCGCGGCATCGGGCAATTCGCCAGCGGGCGTTGCCAAGGCATCGGTCAGCGACATCTCACCCTCCATGAAGCATTGCGTACATCCTGCGTGATTGTCGCAGAGCCGGCCTCAACCCCGGGCAAACGAAACCCCGCACGCGGCGGGGTTCCGGAGATGCCGGCAATGGTGGCTGCAGGCTTACTTTGCCATCACCTTGACCATTTCCAGGCACTTGTTGCTGTAGCCCCATTCGTTGTCGTACCAGCTCACCAGCTTGACGAAGGTATCGTCCATGGCGATGCCGGCCTCGGCGTCGAAGATGCTGGTGCGAGCATCACCGCGGAAGTCGGTGGCCACCACCTTCTCTTCGGTATAGCCCAGGATGCCCTTGAGCGCGCCTTCCGACTGCGCCTTCATTTCCGCGCAAATCTCGGCATAGGTCGCCTGGCTGTTCAGTTCCACGGTCAGATCCACCACCGAGACGTCCGAGGTCGGGACGCGGAAGCTCATGCCGGTCAGCTTCTTGTTCAGCTCGGGGATCACCACGCCCACCGCCTTGGCCGCGCCAGTGCTGGAGGGAATGATGTTCTCGAGGATACCGCGGCCACCGCGCCAGTCCTTGTTGGACGGGCCGTCGACGGTCTTCTGGGTGGCAGTGGCCGCGTGCACCGTGGTCATCAGGCCGCGCTTGATGCCCCATTTGTCGTTGAGCACCTTGGCGATCGGCGCCAGGCAGTTGGTGGTGCAGCTGGCATTGGAGATGATGGCCTCACCGGCGTACTTGGTGTGGTTGACGCCATACACGAACATCGGGGTGGCATCCTTCGACGGCGCCGACAGCAGCACCTTCTTCGCACCGGCATCGAGGTGCTTCTGTGCGGTATCCGCAGACAGGAACAGGCCAGTGGATTCGATCACCACATCGGCCCCGACATCGGCCCACTTGAGGTTGGCCGGGTCGCGCTCGGCAGTCAGGCGGATCGCCTTGCCGTTCACCACCAGGTTGCCGCCTTCCACCTGCACATCGCCCTGGAAGCGACCATGCACGGAGTCATGCTTGAGCATGTAGGCCAGATACTCCGGCTCCAGCAGGTCGTTGATGCCGACGATCTCGATGTCACTGCCGAAGTTCTGCACCGCCGCGCGGAATACGCAGCGCCCGATGCGACCGAAACCGTTGATGCCGACCTTGATGGCCATGGGGGAAGACTCCTGACGGGACTGGACAAACTCCCATTCTACCCAATCCCTCCTGCGTACACCCTTCCCGCATTTGACACCGATCAACAAGTCGGAAGTTGCGATGCGGACAATGCGCGGCGGGAACACCCAACAAGAAAAGGAGCCCTCCCCCCATGAACCTCCCCCGCATCGCCCTTGCCAGCGTTCTGGCACTTTCCAGCACCCCCGTTTTTGCCCAGTCCGCGGGCAGTTGGACGGTAGGCGTGGGCGCGCACAGCGTCAGCCCAAAATCCAGCAACGGCACGCTCGTTGGCACGGCCCTCGGCAACCTGCCGATGGACGTCGGCAACAATGTCCGGCCCACAGTGACCGCCGAATACTTCCTGCGCGACAATCTGGGCCTGGAGGTGCTGGCGGCACTGCCCTTCCAGCATGACATCGCCGTGACAGGCGTCGGCAAAGTCGGCAGCACCAAGCACCTTCCGCCGACGGTCTCCCTGCAGTACCACTTCGGCCAAGGCAAGGTGCGTCCTTTCATTGGCGCCGGCATCAACTACACGCGCTTCTTCAGCACCTCCACCGCAGGCCCGATCGCCGGCGCATCACTGGCGTTGTCCGACTCCTGGGGGCTGGCAGGCCACGTCGGCCTTGACATCAAGCTCAGTGAAAAGGGCGCCCTGCGCATCGATTACCGCAAGATCGACATCGACACCAAGGTGAAGTTGAACGGCGCGAACCTGGGCAGTGCCAATACCGTCAACATCGACCCCTCGGTCTTCGGCATCGCCTACGTCTTCTCGTTCTGACATTTGTCATCTGCAGCACGCCATGTCGGGGTATCCTCCCCGACATGGTCAAGCACACGCCGCTCCGCTACGTCTTCGCCCTGCTTTGCCTCGGGGTCACCTCCACCGCCATGGCCTGGGGCCAGCTCGGACATGCGCTTGTCGGCGAATTGGCGCAACGCCAGCTGACACCCGCAGCACGCAAAGAGATCGACAAGCTGCTGGCCGACGAGAAAACCCCCACCTTGGCAGGGATCGCCAGCTGGGCCGATGACCTCCGCAATACCGATCCCGATCGTTTCAAAGCCACCTCCAACTGGCACTACATCAACGCCAAGCCCGGCGGCTGCGATTACGTGCTTTCCCGTGACTGCCCCGACGGGGCCTGCGTGGTGGGCGCGATCCAAGCGCAACTGGCCATTCTCGGCGACCGCAAGCAGCCCTTGAGCGCGAGGCGTGACGCATTGAAATTCGTCGTGCATTTCGTCGGTGACGAGCACCAGCCGATGCACGCAGGCAACCGGCGCGACAGCGGTGGCAACCGCTTCCAGGTCAGCCTGACCACGCCGATCCAACCCGAAAGCTATGCGCGCAAGAGTTACGTGGATGGCGTGATGGGCACCAATCTGCATTCGGTCTGGGATTACTACATCCTCACCAGCCGCGGGCTGTCCCTCGACGCCTACGCAGATGCGCTTTCCAACAGCCCTGCGCCCAAGGGCAAGCGCAGCACACGCGGCAATTCGTCCGTCGCCACCAACACCTTGGCATGGGCGGAGGAATCCTGCCGCCTGATCGACGCGCAAGACATTTACCCGCCTGACGACGTGCACAAGATGGATCACACCTATCTGGACAAGCACCGTCCGCTGGCGGAACAACGCATCCAGTTGGCGGGCAAACGCCTGGCACAGCTGCTGAACCAGACGCTGGGGAAATAAGCCGCCTTCAGCGCGTCTCCACTACCGCACGCCCGTTTTCCTGGCGAAAGCGGAAACGGTAGTCTTGGGTGAATGGCAGCGGCTCGACCACCCGCCCGGTCACCCGCTGCAAAGGGTAAAAGGTCCAGCCACGCACCGCTGCCAGTACCGCGTCGGCGAAGGCCGCATCGCCATCATTGCGGATGATCCTGGCCGTTTCGACCCTGCCCGTACCATCCACGATCAACCGCGCCACCACCTCGACCGGCGGCAAACGCCGGTCGAGCAGCATCGGTGGATACACCGGCACCGCATTGGCGCGCTTGGGCAGCGGATCGAGGTAGCTGCTGCCAGGTTGAGGCTGATAGCGCGCACCGTCATCCGCCACGTCCACGATCTCGGCGCTCACCGCGCCGTCGGCGGCATAACCCTGCCGCACTGCCTCAGGCGGCCGCGTAGCGCAGCCGCCTGCCAGCAACGCCAGCACGCAACAGGCCTGACGTGCAGTCATCACTTAGCCCGCCGCCTGCGCGGCGTCCGCCGGCTTGTCC
>CAUJJG010000093.1 GCA_963205445.1 Pseudomonadota bacterium | reverse complement strand
GAAAGCTGGGTGCGGGCGATGCACACCTCGCTGATCCTGTACGCCGAGCACGAGTTCAATGCGTCGACCTTCACCTGTCGCGTCATCGCCGGTACCGGCAGCGACATGCATTCCTGCATCGCTGGCGGCATCGGCGCGTTGCGCGGGCCCAAGCACGGCGGCGCGAATGAAGTCGCCTTCGAAGTGCAGAAGCGCTATGAAACCCCGGATGAGGCCGAGGCCGACATCAAGGCGCGGGTGGAGCGCAAGGAAGTCATCATTGGCTTCGGTCACCCGGTTTATACCGTGTCCGATCCGCGCAACAAGGTGATCAAGGAGGTGGCGCGGCAGCTGTCGGCCGAGCAGGACAATATGAAGATGTACGCCATCGCCGAGCGGCTGGAGTCGGTGATGTGGGACATCAAGAAGATGTTCCCCAATCTCGACTGGTTCAGCGCGGTCAGTTACCACATGATGGGCGTTCCCACGGCCATGTTCACGCCGCTGTTCGTGCTGGCGCGCACCGCCGGCTGGAGCGCGCACGTGATCGAGCAGCGCATCGACGGCAAGATCATCCGCCCCAGCGCCAACTACACCGGGCCGGAAGATCAGAAGTTCGTGCCGATCGACCAGCGCTGATATCGCAGCCAGATACAACGAAAAGGCCACGAAAATCGTGGCCTTTTTCATTCATGCGGGGGCGGCGGGTCAGAGCAGGCCTTCGGCCTTCAGTGCCGCCTGCACACCGGGATCGGCGGCCATGCGGGCATCGAAACGGGCGAGATTGTCGAGGCCAGACAGATCCACCCCCGTTTTTTTCGCCCATTGCAGGGTGATGAACAGATAGGGGTCCACCACCGAGCGGCTGCCGGTCAGCCAGTCCTTGTCGGCCAGCTGGGCGTCGGCGCGCGCGTACAGGCCACGCAGCTTCTCGCGGGCGTGCGTTTGACTCTTGGCGATAACCGCCGGATCCTCCAGGTAGGCAGTGCCACCAAACAGCGGCCAGTAGGACGGATGCAGGTCGGCGTTCACGAACGACAGCCAGCGGTTGACCTCGGCACGGCTTTCCGCGCTACCGTCACCCATCAACCCGGCATCCGGGTGGCAATCCGTGATGTAGTGCAGAATCGCCGCATTCTGGGTCAATACCCAGTCGCCCACCTGCAAGGCGGGCACCGCCCCGGAGGGATTGACGGTACGGTATTCCGGCGAGGCGCGCTGCTCGCGGGTAACGATCTGGAATTCAAAGGGTGCACCGGTCCATTGCAGGACGATGTGATCGGCAGTGGAGCAGGCACCGGGCGAGGTATAAAGCTTCATCAATGTGGCCTCCTGAGACAGGCGGCCACTATCCACGATTGTCGATGAAGTTGCGATGCAAGGCCATGCAACACAGCGTTGTCCGCCGGCTGGGCCGCCTTGTCCATTCAGCCGCCGCGGGGGCGCAGGGACTGCACTTTATAGAATGTGTGATCGCCGATTGTCGCGACCTGATAGGCGTTGCGCCAACTTGGGCTTGCGATGGCATGGGCGGCGAAGTGGCTGGCGCCGGGCACTACCAGCTTGCGCTGGGCGCGGGGCAACGCCCAGTTGCGCTCGGATTCCAGTGCGACGGTGACCGCATCAGCCCACGCGTCGGCGTTGGAGAGCCGGGTCTGCGGCGAGACGATGGTCGGTGCGAACTGCTTACGCGCCGTGACGACTTGACACAGATTGTTGCCCCACAGGCCGCTGTCGCGCCGACGCAGGGCGACTTCAGCCACGGCCAGCTGGCCGAGGGGGGTTTGGTCGCGTGCCTCCAGATACACGGTGGTGGAGAGGCAAAGCGAATCAGCGGCAGGTTGTGGCAGCACATGGGCCAGCCAGAGGATCCACGCCAGTTTCATGTCGGACTCCTTGCTCCGTTGCGGCATGTACCGGCCGCAACGCAACAGGCGCGAGCGGGACGACACACGTCATGGCGAATTGGAGAGTTCGGCCAGGGGGAAGGGCCGTAGCTCTTGCGCGGGGATGCGCATGCTGGGCGGCAGCTCTACGGCGGCCTCTGCCCGGGCGCGCCACTCCGGTTCCGGAATTTGGGCGACGTGCCGGTTTACCTGAACAACACGCAAAACGCCGTGGCGTGCAGGTCAAAAGTTGGCGCAAGGTAGGCTGAGTTCTCTGAACTTATGCTGAATTTTGGTGCAGGAAGCGATTGATTGTACGGATGTTTTTGCTCGATTTCGGTGATTTTACAGCGCTGCAGCCAGCCTGCTGCCCTCGTCGATGGCCCGTTTGGCATCAAGCTCCGAAGCGAGTTTCGCGCCGCCGATCAGATGGGCTTGAACGCCCCGCGCAAGCAGGGCGGCATGCAACTCGCGTCGAGGCTCCTGGCCTGCGCAGGAGACTACGTGATCGACCTCAAGCACCTGTTCGCTGCCATCCACTTCGATATGCAGACCGGCGTCATCGAGTCCCAGGTAGTTCACGCCGCCCAGCATTTTCACGGATTTGGCCTTGAGGGTGGCCCGATGGATCCAGCCCGTGGTTTTGCCCAGCCGCGCACCTGGCTTGCCAGCGCTGCGTTGCAACAACCAAATTTGCCGCGCCGGAGGTTCTGGTCGTGGCGGCACCAGGCCGCCGCCCGTTGCATAGTCCGGGTCCACGCCCCATTCCGCCATCCATTGGGCGGGGTTGAGCGAAGGGGAGGGGCCCGCATGGGTGAGGTACTCGGCAATATCAAAGCCAATACCCCCAGCGCCGATGATGGCCACCCGCTTGCCTGGTACCACGCGGTCCTGCAGGACGTCGAGATAGCTGACCAGCTTGGGGTGGTCGTGGCCCGGGAAATCCAGCTGGCGTGGCGTGACCCCCGTGGCGACGACGACGGCGTCAAATCCTGACAGAGCATCGGCATCCACCCATTGGCCAAGCCGCAGCTCGACCCCAGTCTCAGCGATGCGCTGGCTGAAATAGCGCAGTGACTCGTGGAACTCTTCCTTGCCGGGGATGCGTTTGGCCATGTTGAACTGGCCGCCAATGGCCGTAGCGGCATCCAACAGCACCACCTGGTGGCCGCGCTCTGCTGCAACGGTCGCGCAGGCAAGACCTGCGGGGCCGGCACCCACCACGGCAAGGCGCTTCGACACGGCGGCCGGGCGATAGATGAGCTCAGTCTCGGCGCAGGCACGCGGGTTGACGAGGCAGCTGGCGTGCTTGTTTTCAAACACATGATCCAGGCAGGCCTGGTTGCAGGCGATGCAGGTATTGATCGCTTCCGGCCGGCCGGCCCTTGCTTTGTTGACCCATTGGGGGTCGGCCAGCAACGGTCGCGCCATCGAGACCATGTCGGCATGGCCCGCGGCCAGCACGGCTTCGGCGACGTCGGGCATGTTGATGCGGTTGCTTGCAATGATCGGTACCGACACGTGGGGCTTCAGCCGATGGGTAATGCCGGTGAAAGCGGCGCGCGGCACTGAGGTGGCGATGGTGGGGACGCGGGCTTCGTGCCAGCCGATGCCGCTGTTGATCAGGGTGGCACCTGCGGCTTCGACGGCATGGGCTTGTGCCACCACGTCGGCCCAAGCGTTGCCGTCTTCCACCAGATCCAGCAGGGACAGTCGATAGATGAGGATGAAGTCCGGCCCGCAGGCTTCCCGCACCTGCCGCACGATCTCCACCGCAAACCGCATCCGGCGTGCCGCATCCCCGCCCCAGGCGTCTTTGCGCTTGTTGGTGCGCGGGACGGTAAATTCGTTCAGCAGGTAGCCTTCCGATCCCATGATCTCGACACCGTCATACCCGGCATCCCGGGCGCGGGCTGCGGCGGAAGCGAAATCGCGGATTTGCCGTTCGATCGCGCGTGCGGACAGGCCGCGAGGGGTGAACGGCGTGATGGGCGACTTGAGTTTTGACGGTGCCACCGAAAATGGGTGGTAGCCGTAGCGGCCGGCATGCAGGAGTTGCAGGCAGATCTTGCCGTCGTGGGCATGCACCGCCGAGGTGACCTGCCGATGGCGGCCCACCTGCCAGGGCAGGGACAGGCTGCCGGAGAGCGGTTTCACCCAGCCACTCACGTTGGGGGAGAAGCCGCCGGTCACGATCAGCCCCACGCCGCCTTCCGCGCGCTCGGCGAAATACGCAGCCAGTTTGGGGAAGTCGGCGGCGCGATCTTCCAAGCCTGTATGCATCGACCCCATCAGGACGCGATTGCGCAACCGCGTGAAGCCAAGGTCGAGGGGGGCGAGCAACGTGGGATAGGTGGCGTTCATCGGCGAAGCATACCCTGACGTATGGTGCATGCGCCACGCAGATGGCAAGGCGCTTGGCAGGGTTCAAAAACGCTTTGCGCGTCACAATCCGTTATGTTACTGTTAACCCGTCGTTGCGTGCCTGTGCGTCGGAACACTGCGCTGGATTGCGTGCGGACATGGCGGTGCTGGATCAACAATATCTTTGATTTGATGTGCGTCGCGGTTTCATTACTGAAATTTCCAAGGAGCTGAACATGAACAAGAAACTCCTCTGCGCTGCCCTGCTTGTGGGTGGTCTGGGTCTGGCGCAGGCTGCGTCTGCTCAGGAGTTTGACGATCGTTGGTACGTTTCCGGCTCGACCGGCATGAACTTCCAGGACAACAAGCGCGGCACAGAAACCACGCCGTTCTTCACCTTGGGCTTTGGCAAGTTCCTGACCCCGCGCGTTTCCTTGGAAGCGGAGCTGAACCACCAGAACCCGGCGAAGGACGTGAACCCGAACCTGTGGTGGAGCCAGTACGGCGTTTCGCTGGATGCGCGTTACCACTTCCGCAATGCGGACTCCAAGTGGTGGCCCTATCTGCGCGGCGGCCTGGGTCTGCAGCGCCACGAAGAAGAATTCAACGCTTTCCCGAGCCCGCTGTCGCCGGGCGACCACAAGGACTCCAACCTTGCCGTGAATCTGGGTGTGGGCTTGCAGGGCGAAGTCGGCAGCCGTGTCAATGTGCGTACCGAAATCGGCGGGCGTCTTGATCTTGATGATCAGCAGGCACGCTTGGGCCCGCAGGAAGACTACTTTGCAGACATCTTGGCCACTGTGGGCATGACCATCGCTCTCGGCCCGGAGCCGGTTGCTCCGGTTGCCCCGGCCCCGGTTGCCCCGCAGCAGACCTGCGCCGATCTGGATGACGACGGTGACGGCGTCAACAACTGCAACGACAAGTGCCCGGGTTCGCAGGCTGGCCAGACCATCGGTCCGGATGGCTGCCCGGTGCCGGTCTCGATCGACCTGAAGGGTGTCAACTTCGATTTCGACAAGGCCACCCTGCGCGCCGATGCGGTTGCGATCCTGAGCGAAGCCGCCGAGATCCTGAAGCGTTACCCGGATCTGCGCGTCGAAGTTGCCGGTCACACCGACCTGTGCGGCAAGGATGCGTACAACCAGAGCCTGTCCGAGCGTCGCGCCAAGGCTGTGTACGACTACCTGACCAGCAATGGTGTGGACGCCTCGCGCCTGAACGGCCCGATCGGCTACGGTGAGTCCCGTCCGCTGGAGCAGACCGCGCAGACGCTGCCGGGCTGCAAGAGCGAGACCAACCGCCGTACCGAGCTGAACACCCTGTAATATCGGGTCAAAGCAAAGCAAGACGAGAAGCCCGGCCATGCGCCGGGCTTCTTCTTTTGGAAACAGCCCTCGATGGGCGTACATGGATTGCGGGTGCTTGCATGCAGCGCCTACACTGTTGGCCGATTTTGGGAGATTGAGCTACATGGCCTTGAAGCGTTTCGTCGCGGTTGCATGGATGTTGACGGCTGTACCGCAGCTGGCATGGGCAGCGGGCGATGTGTGTGAGGGTGGCGTGGCCTTGACCGTGCCCGTTCGCCCCACGCTGGTGTCCTCCGTGGCCATCGAATTTGCGCCGGCGACCACCCAGTTGGGAGGGGCCAGTGGCGTGTTGGCCCAATCGTTCGATGAAGCGCTTTCGGTGGACAACGTACTGGCGCGGATTCGCATCGAAGGTTGCCGGGCGATGGCCAAGGCCACTGCGCCGGCCACCCCGGGGGCAGCCTCTGCTGCGGCCTACAAGCCTGAGACGGCCTTCGACAATCGCCCCTGGCGGTTCAACATGACCCAGGAAGGCAAACGCATGACGGCGGACGAGTTCGATGCCTGGATGAAGGCGCGTGGCGTTCGCGTGGTGGGGCGCAAGGACGCTCCGGCGGCGCCTGCAACACCTGCGGGTGAGTCGGGGAACGACAAGCCCTGACGTGCTTGGAGAAAAGGATGCCGTCAATGGACTCGAGGCGTCACGGGTTGGCGCGGGTTCTGTCCAAGCGGGGCATTTGCTCTCGAACGCAGGCGGCACATTGGGTTCGGGAAGGGCGCGTCAGGCTGAACGGACGCATCGTCCGTGACCCGGAGTTCCCCACGCTGATTGCCACGGCCGTCATCGAACTGGTGGGCGAGAACCTGCCGGTGGCTGGCTCCCAACCGCGCTACCTGATGCTCAACAAGCCCCGCGGCCTGGTCACCACCACCCGCGACGAGCAAGGCCGCGACACGGTCTATCGCTGTTTCGAAGGGTGTGAGTTGGGTTGGATTGCGCCGGCAGGACGGCTGGACAAGGCCAGTGAGGGGTTGTTGCTGTTCAGCAATGATCCGGCGTGGGCCGCGCGCATCACCGACCCTGCCACAGGGCCCAGCAAGACCTATCACGTGCAGGTGGATTGCCAGCCCGGGCCCGCGCAGCTGGCCGCGTTGCAGGCGGGCGTGCAGGCCGATGGCGAGTTTCTGCGCGCGGCGTCGGCATCCCTGCTGCGCCAGGGAGGCAAACATGCATGGCTGGAAATCATGCTGGACGAGGGGCGCAACCGGCAGATCCGTCGCCTGTTGGCAGCATCTGGCATTGGGGTATTGCGGCTGGTGCGGGTGGCGATCGGCCCGCTGGCCCTTGGCACGTTGCCGAAGGGCCAGTGGCGCGAATTGACGCCGGAAGAAGTCGCCGCGCTTGGCGGCGGTTGAACCTCAGGCCTTCAGCACGCCCAGCTCGCGGCCGATCTTGATGAAGGCATCGATGGCGTGATCCAGCTGTTCGCGGGTATGCGCCGCGCTCATCTGGGTGCGGATCCGGGCCTGGCCCTTGGCCACGACGGGGAAGAAGAATCCGATCGCGTAGATGCCTTCTTCCAGCAGGCGCTCGGCAAAGCGCTGTGCCAGCGGCGCGTCATACAACATCACCGGGCAGATGGGGTGCACGCCCGGCTTGAGGTCGAATCCGGCCTCGGTCATGCGCTGGCGGAAGTGGGCGGTGTTCTCGCGCAGGCGCGCGCGCAGCTCACCGGCGCTGGAGAGCATCTCGAAGGCCTTGATGCCGGCGGCGGCAACATGCGGCGGCAGCGAATTGGAGAACAGGTAGGGCCGCGAGCGCTGGCGCAGCAGTTCGATCACTTCGCGCCTGCCCGTGGTGAAGCCGCCGAGGGCGCCGCCCATCGCCTTGCCGAGGGTACCGGTGATGATGTCGATCTTCTCCAGCACACCCTTGACCTCGGCACTGCCGCGGCCGGTCTCGCCGAGGAAGCCGGTGGCGTGGCATTCGTCGATGTGCACCAGTGCGCCGTACTGTTCCGCCAGCGCCGTGATCTGATCCAGCGGCGCGATGGAGCCGTCCATCGAGAACACGCCGTCGGTGGTGATCAAGATGGTGCGCGCGCCGTCGGCCTTGGCCTGCTGGAGCTGGGCTTCCAGATCGGCCATGTCGCAGTTGGCATAGCGATACCGCTTGGCCTTGCACAGGCGCACGCCATCGATGATCGAGGCGTGGTTGAGGGCGTCGGAGATGATCGCGTCGTTCTCGTCCAGCAGCGGCTCGAACAGGCCGCCGTTGGCATCGAAACAGGCGGCGTAGAGGATGGTGTCGTCCTTGCCGAAGAAGGCCGAGATCGTCTGCTCCAGTTCCTTGTGCAGGTCCTGCGTGCCGCAGATGAAGCGCACCGAGGCCATGCCGAAACCGTGGCTGTCCAGCGCGGCCTTGGCGGCAGCGATGATGTCCGGGTGGTCGGACAGACCCAGGTAATTTTTGGCGCAGAAGTTCAGCACCGTGCGGCCATCGGCCAAGGTGATCTCGGCCGACTGCGGGCTGGTGATGATGCGCTCGGACTTGAACAGGCCGGCGGCGCGGATTTCGTCGAGGGTGTCGGCGTAACGTTGGGTGAGGGACATGCAGGCTCCGTGCGCGTAAGGCGACCGGGGCTGTCTGCGCCCGACACGCCGTGAATACGTCCATGTCGGCTCATCGGCGGCATCCCTGCCGCCGAGGGTCGTGCGCAGACAGCCCCGGCCGCCTGACGCACGCGCTGTTCTTTAATTCCAGCTCAACACCACCTTGCCTGCCTTGCCGGCTTCCATCAGGTCGAAACCTTTCTGGAAATCGTCGATCGGCAATTGGTGGGTGAGCACCTTGCCCAGCGGGAAGCCGGACAGCACCAGCTGGGTCATCTTGTACCAGGTCTCGTACATCTTGCGGCCGTAGATGCCCTGTACGGTCAGACCCTTGAAGATGATCTTGTCCCAGTCGCAGCCGGCTCCCTTGGGCATGATGCCGAGCATCGCGATTTTGCCGCCGTGGTACATGCAGTCGAGCATGTCGTTGAAGGCGCGCGGGTTGCCACTCATCTCCAGACCGACGTCGAAGCCTTCCATGTGCAGGTCGGCCATCACGTCCTTGAGCGACTGGTTGGCGACGTTGACCACGCGGGTGGCGCCCATGTCGGCGGCCAGCTTGAGGCGGAAGTCGTTGACGTCGGTGACGACGACATTGCGCGCGCCGATGTGCTTGCAGATGCCGGCGGCGATGATCCCGATCGGGCCGGCGCCGGTGATCAGCACGTCCTCGCCGATCACGTCGAACTCCAGCGCGCAGTGCGCGGCGTTGCCGTAGGGATCGAAGAAGGCGGCCAGCTCGGACGGGATCTGGTCGGGGATCGGCCACAGGTTGGAAACCGGCATCACCATGTATTCGGCGAACGCGCCATTGCGGTTGACGCCGATGCCCACCGTGTTCGGGCACAGGTGCGGGCGGCCACCGCGGCAGTTGCGGCAATGGCCGCAGACGATATGGCCTTCGGCGGAGACGCGCTGGCCGATCTCGTAGCCGGTGACGGCCGAGCCGAGCTGGACGATGCGGCCGACGAATTCGTGGCCGATGGTCAGGCCCGGCTTGATCGTGCGCTGGCTCCACTCATCCCACAGGTAGATGTGCAGGTCGGTGCCGCAGATCGCGGTCTTCTCCAGCTTGACCAGCACCTCGTTGGGGCCGGGCTCTGGCACCGGCACCTGTTCCATCCAGATGCCCTTGGCAGCTTCGCGCTTGACCAGCGCGCGCATGGTGTTGGCTTGCGTCATGAGCATGGCTCGTTGGGAGTGGCCGACATTTTACGCCCCGTTGGGGGCCGGGGGCCTGACCATGGTCACGGGTACGTCGTTGCCGGGAGTGGTCTAATACACGTTTCGTTCACGGAGTTGCATCCATGCGTACACGCATGTTGGCTGCCAGTTTGGCGATGATCCTGACTGCCGGCGCGGCGCACGCCGACGAAGGCATGTGGATGCCTTCGCAGCT
>CAUJJG010000092.1 GCA_963205445.1 Pseudomonadota bacterium | reverse complement strand
GCCTGCTTCAAGGCGCTGGCGCGCGCGCTGCGGCAGGCGATCCGGCGCGAGGGCGCGGAGCTGCCGTCGACCAAGGGCCTGCTGTGATGGACGTGGCGGTGATCGACGCCGGTGGCGCCAATTTCGGTTCGGTCTGCCACGCGTTGCAGCGCCTCGGTGCGCGCCCGCGAATCGTGCGCGATGCCGAAGGTCTGGCGGGCGCGGCGCGGGTGCTGCTGCCCGGCGTCGGCGCGGCCGGCGAGGGCATGCGCCGGCTGCAGGCGCAGGGGCTGGTGGCGCCGCTGCGCGCGCTGCGGGTGCCGC
The DNA here is from genome assembly GCA_963205445.1 of Pseudomonadota bacterium. GTDB lineage: Bacteria > Pseudomonadota > Gammaproteobacteria > Xanthomonadales > Xanthomonadaceae > Thermomonas. The sequence continues at coordinate 14,059 of CAUJJG010000092.1, read as the reverse complement.
TGCTGGGCATTTGCCTTGGCATGCAGCTGCTGTTTGAGGCCTCGGAGGAAGGCGCGGTCGACGGCCTCGGCCTGCTGCCGGGGCGGGTGCGCCGGCTCGCCGGCGGGCCGGGGCTGCGGGTGCCGCATATGGGCTGGAACACGCTGGATCCGGTTTCCGCCTCGCCGCTGCTGGACGGCATCGCGGCTGGTGCGGCCGCCTATTTCGTCCACGGCTACGCCGCGGAGGTGACGGAAGACTGCGTGGCCGCTTGCAGCCACGGCGAACGCTTCGCTGCGCTGGTGCAGCGCGGCAAGGTGGCCGGCGCGCAGTTCCACCCCGAACGCTCGGCCGCCGTCGGCGCGCGCCTGCTCGACAACTTCCTGCAATGGAATCCGACATGAGCTTTACCGTCTATCCCGCCATCGACGTCCGCGCCGGCCGTGTGGTGCGGCTCAAGCAGGGCGACTATCTGGACGAAACCCGCTACGGCGACGACCCGCTGGCGCTCGCGGCGCGCTACGCGCAGGCCGGGGCGGGCTGGCTGCATCTGGTCGACCTCGACGCCGCCCGCGCCGGCGGCTACACCCTGGCCCCGTTGCTGCGGCAGATCGTCGCGCAGACGGGGCTCAAGGTGCAGACCGGCGGCGGCGTGCGCCGGCGCGAGGATGTCGAGGCGCTGCTGGAGGCCGGCGCGGCGCGGGTGGTGGTCGGCTCGCTGGCGGTGAGCCAGCCGGAGACCGTGCTGGACTGGCTGGCTGCGTTCGGCAGCCAGCACCTGACCATCGCGCTGGATACGCGCCTGGGCGCCGACGGGCGCTGGACGCTGCCGCTGCACGGCTGGACCGAGAACGCCGAGGCCACGCTGGAGCCACTGTTGGCACGCTACGCCGAAGCCGGATTGACCCATCTGCTATGCACCGACATCGCCCGCGACGGCATGCTCGCCGGCCCCAATCTCGACCTGTATCGCGCGATCACCCGCGCCCATCCGCGGCTGCGGCTGCAGGCCAGCGGCGGTGCTCGCGACGCAAGCGACGTTGCCGCCGCGCGCGCGGCCGGCTGCGCCGGGATCGTGCTCGGCAAGGCCCTGCTGGAAGGCCGGCTGACGCTGGAGGACGCGCTGGACGCGGCCGGCGAGGCGCTGCCGTGCTGAGCCGGCGCATCATCCCCTGCCTCGACGTGCGCGATGGCCGCGTGGTCAAGGGCGTACGCTTCCGCGACCACGTCGACATGGGCGGCATTGAAGACTTGGCGCTGCGCTACCGCGACGCCGGCGCTGACGAACTGGTGTTCTACGACATCGGCGCCAGCCCGGAAGGGCGCAGCGTCGACCGCGACTGGGTGGACAGGGTGGCGCGGGTGCTCGACATCCCGTTTTGCGTCGCCGGCGGCATCCGCAGCGTGGAGGAGGCGCGCGCGGTGCTGCGCGCCGGCGCCGACAAGATTTCGATCAATACCCCGGCGCTGGAGCGGCCGGAGCTGATCAGCGAGTTGGCCGATGCCTTCGGCGTGCAGTGCGTGGTGGTCGGCATCGACTCGCTGCGCGAGGCTGACGGCCAGTGGCGGGTGCGCACGCATACCGGCCGCCCGGATGCCATGCGCGCGCCGGGCCGGCGCACGCTGGACTGGGTGGCCGAGGCGCAGCGGCTGGGGGCCGGCGAGATCGTGCTCAACTGCATGGGCAGCGACGGCGTGCGCGGCGGCTACGACATCGCGCAGCTCAAGGCGGTGCGCGCGCTCTGCGCGGTGCCGCTGGTGGCTTCCGGCGGCGCCGGCACGATGGCGCATTTCGCCGAGGCCTTCATCGACGCCGACGTCGACGCCGCGCTGGCGGCCAGCGTGTTCCACTCCGGCGCGATCGCCATTCCCGAACTCAAACAGACCCTGCGCGGGCAGGGCATCAAGGTGCGGCTGTGACCCAAGCTTTCGACATCGAGGCATTGGCCTGGGACAAGCAGGGCGGCCTGCTGCCGGCGATCGTGCAGGACGCGGCCACCCTGCGGGTGCTGATGCTGGGCTACATGAACCGCGAGGCGCTCGCCGCCACGTTGGCCAGCGGTCGCGTGACGTTCTTCAGCCGCAGCAAGGGCCGGCTGTGGACCAAGGGCGAAAGCTCGGGCCACGTGCTGGAACTGGTGGGGCTGGAAACCGACTGCGACGCCGACACCCTGCTGCTGCAGGCGCGCCCGCAGGGGCCGACCTGCCATCTGCAGCGCGCCAGCTGTTTCCCCGCCGCGCCCGGCGACGGGCTGGCCGAGCTCGACGCGCTGATCCAGACGCGCGAGCGCGAGCGCCCGGCCGGCAGCTACACCACAAAGTTGTTTACCGACGGCGTGCGCCGGATCGCGCAGAAGGTCGGCGAGGAGGGCGTGGAAACCGCGCTGGCGGCGGTGGCGCAGGACGAGGACGCGCTGCTGGGTGAAGCCGCCGACCTGCTTTACCACCTTGCCGTGCTGCTGCGCGCGCGCGGGCTGTCGCTGGCCGATGCGCGGCGGGTGCTGGAGACCCGTCGGGGCTGAGGCTTCAGGTGGTGGCGATGGCGTGGCGCACGCAGTTGCGGCCATCGTCCTTGGCGCGATACAGCGCTTCATCGGCCAGCCGGATGATGTCTTCAGCGGACAGCTCACGGTCGGCGGGAACGGTGTGAATGCCGATGCTGGCGCTCAGGCGGATGTTGCGGCCTTCGTACTGGACGGGCGCCTGTTGAATCCGAAAGCGGATGGCCTCGGCAAGCTGCAGTGCATCCTGCGCGTCCTTGCAAGCAGCTGCGACGACGAACTCCTCCCCGCCGTACCGTGCCACCAGGTCAGTACGTGACAGCGCTGCATGTTCGATGCAGCGGGCGGCATGGATCAGGCAGGCGTCCCCGGCTTGGTGGCCGTATTGGTCGTTGATGCGCTTGAAGTGGTCCAGATCCAGCAGGAGCATCGCCACGGAGCGGTTGGTGTGTCTCCGAGATGCCAACAGCTGCCTGAACGCCTCGTGGAAATGGCGTCGGTTGAAACAGCCTGTCAACGGGTCGCGCCGTGCAAAATCGCGAAGCTTGACGTTGGCTTCGCCCAATTGCGCCATGGCTGTCCGCAATTCGCGGGTGCGTTCGACAAGCCCGCGCTCCAGCTGCTCGTTGGTGTCTTGAACCAGCCGGATATTCTCCTCACGCAGGCTGGCATACCGGCTTCCCAGGGCAAGGGAGAGCAGCAGAAGCTCGAGTGCCGATCCGATCTGCACGCCATTTTGGGTCCAGAAATTCTGCGGCAGCAGACCAAAGGCCAGCAGGGTATAGGCAGTGGTGCCGCTGAGGAACAATGACCACGCCAGCAGCAGCAATGCTGCCGGCCGATAGCCCCGTCGAAACATCACGATGGTGGCCGTGATGATCCACAGCACGCCCACCAGCACGGCGCGTGACGCTACCGGTGTGGCCACGCTGTAAGGCAGCCATGCCGACGCAAACCCCAGCAGGGTGAAAAAACCGATGACCCCGAGGCAGATGTTGTCCCCAAGCGGCCAGCGCGCACGCAGGTCGAGATAACTGCGGGAGAACAGCTGCATGCAGATCAATGCGAGGCAGATCGAAATCGGGACCGAGGCATCGGCCAACCAAGCCGACGTAGGCCACAGATATTCGAACCCATAGCCGTTGAGCGTGAACAGCACCAAGGCGAATGCGCCGGTATGCAGGAGATACCAGAAGTAGCTGGCATCGCGCAGCATCAGCCACAGCACGAGGTTGTAGCAAAGCAAGGCCAGCACGATGCCGTAGTAAAGGCCATTGGAGAGCTGGGTGTCCCGCAGCAGTTCAGAGAAGGCCCGTGGCGTGTACAGCACCAGCGGGACCTGCATCGAACTTTCGCTCTGGACGCGCAGCAGCAGGTCGATTCTTTCCCCGGCGGGCAAGTCCAACCGAAAATTGGGGTGTCGGTAGCGGATGTGGCGCTCGGCAAACGGCAGATGGTCACCACCGGCCTGATGCTCGACATGGCCGTCTGGGTAGCGCAAATAGAGATCCAGCTTGTCGCTGAGCGCATATTCCTGGATCAGGATCCAGCGCTGCTCGTCGCGTTGCAGGTTCTCTACAGTGGCATGGAACCAGTAGGCGCCCTTCTGAAATCCGAAGGCCGTGTTGCCATTGGGCAAGGGCTTGAAGCTGCCGGCAGCCATGCCTGCCAAGGCGCGATCCACATTGGCTGTGCCGTCCTTGTCATGCCAATACTGCAAGGCAGGCGAGAGCGGAATGCTGCCGCTGCCCGGCGTCAGTTGCACGGTGGACGGTGCCGCCATCACCGGCAGGGCCAGCCACAGGGCCAGCAGCACCAACAAGCAGGCCACCCGTGCATGCCAGGGCAATCCATGGAGGTGGCCGTGCAGTGGGCGGGTCATGTCGAAAGGATTCTAGCGGCAGTCTTTGCGTCTTGCGCATAATGACCGCATGAAACGATGCCTGACATGGCTGGCCACTCTGGCCTGTGCCAGCGTGTTGCACCCCGCGTTTGCAGCCTGCGTCCCGGTTCATGTGGAGGGCGCACTGACACGTGCGCAGCAGCTTGAATCAAACGGGCCAGGATGCATGGCCTACCGGCGCGTGCCCCCCACCTTGCAGGGGGCCGCCAGTGATGTGCTGGTTTTCGGCGATCCGCAGGTGAAATCCCCCGAAGATGTGGGGTATTTCCTCAACGACATCGTGCAACCCCTGCAGGGCAGCCATTCGGCTCGTCTGGGGCTGAGCCTGGGGGATCTGGTGGATGATGCGCCCGCCCATTACCCGGCGTTGCTGGCGGTGTTCGACAGGCTGGGCATTCCGTGGATGCACGCACCCGGCAATCACGATGCCGATGTGTCGGCAATCGGCGATGACGATGCCTTGGGGCATTTCCATAACGCCGTCGGGCCGGACACGTTTGCGCGTGAGACCGCCCTGGCCAATGTCGTGGTGCTTGATGATGTCATCCAGATGCCAGGGAAGTCGCCGGCCTATGTGGGCGGGCTGCGCGAGGATCAGTTCGCATTTTTGATGCGCTGGCTTCCCACGCTGCGCAAGGACCGCTTGCTGGTCGTCGCCTTGCACATTCCCCTGTTCGACAAGGCCGGCCGCGAAACCTTCCGCCATACCGACCGTGCGCGTTTGTTTGCCCTGCTCAAAGACTTCCCGCATGTGCTGGTGCTGAGCGCGCACAGCCACACCCAGCAACACGTGTTTCATGACATCAGCAGCAGTTGGCAGGGCAACAAGCCGCTGCACGAATACAACGTCGGCGCGGCCTGTGGTGCGTACTGGTCGGGCGTGAAGGATGCCAGTGGCATCCCGGATGCAACCATGCCCGACGGCACCCCGAACGGTTACGCGGTGCTGACGGTGCAGCGTGGTGGCGATTACGCGCTGGCCTGGCACAACGCCCGCGATGCTGCCGACAGCCAGATCGGCCTGCATGCGCCCAAGGTGCTGCGGCGTGGTGCCTACCCGGCCTGGGGCGTGTTCGCCAATGTCTATATGGGCGACGATGACACCCGCGTCGAATACCGCGTCGATGGTGGCGACTGGAAGCCGATGAAGAAGGTGTTGCAACCCGACCCGCGGCTGATGGCGGAAAACCGTCGCGATGACGAGGCTGCTGCGCTGCGTGGTTTCGACCGCTCACCGGAGGCCGAGATCTCGCCGCACCTGTGGCGCGGCGCGCTGCCGACGACGCTGTCGGCTGGCGAACACCGCATCGAAGTGCGCGCCTTCGACCGCTGGCGCGGCACGTTCAGCGCGCACACCACGTATCGGCTTGACGAGGCTTCGCCCTGAGCGATCAGCTGCGGATGTCCGCAAACGATTCCACACGCGGATGCCCGTTGGCAGCCTCGCCCATGCGCGGCTGCGGATAGTCATCGCGGCGATCCAGCAGCACGGTGCGCAGGCCTGCGGCGCGGGCGGCGTCGAGCTCTTCCACAACGTCGGACAGAAACACGATCTCGTCCGCCGGCTGCGCCAGACGGCGCACGATTTCCCGGTAGCTGCCGGCCTCGCGCTTGCCGCCGACTTCGGTATCGAAAAAGGCAGAGAACAAGGCGGTCAGATCGCCGGCGTCGGTATGCGCGAACAGCAGCTTCTGTGCCGGCACCGAGCCGGAGGAATACACCGCCAGCCGCTGCCCGGCCGCGTGCCAGGCGCGCAGTGCGGGCGCAACATCCGGGTAGAGCGGGGCGGTGAAATCACCGTCGGCATAGCCGGCTTCCCAGACCATGCCCTGCAGGGCCTTGAGCGCGGTGTGCTTGCGGTCGGCATCGATCCAGCCCTGCAAGGTTTCCACGATCACGCTGTCCTGACAGGCGCTGGCGGCGATTTCGATGGCCACCGCGTCCAGCCAGCGCCGCACCGCCGGCTGCTGGCCGCGTTCCCGCACGAAGTCGGGCAATTTGCGGCGCGCATACGGAAACAGCACGTCCTTGACGAAGGAAATGCTGGAGGTGGTGCCTTCGATGTCGGTGAGGATGGTGCTCAAAGCGCTTGCCCTGCCTCGTAGCGCGGAAATTTTTGCGCAATGTCGCTGCCGGTGAAATGGCCTACCCAGCCGTCCGGCTCGGTAAAGAAGCGGATGGCCACGAAGCTGGGCGCGGAGCCCATGTCGAACCAGTGGGTGGCGCCATCGGGCACCGATATCAGATCACCGGTTTCACACAGCACCTCGTACACCTTGGCGCCGACGTGCAGGGAGAACAGGCCGCTGCCGGCGACGAAGAAGCGCACCTCGTCTTCCTTGTGCGCGTGTTCGTCAAGGAATTTGGCGCGCATCGCTTCCTTCTGCGGGTTGTCCGGGGCGATGCTGACCACATCGACGCTGCGGAAGCCATGCGCGGCCACCAGCCGGTCGATGTCGCCCTTGTACGCGGCCATGATGGCTTCCGGCGCGTCACCGGGCTGGACCGGGTGCGCCGGTTGCCAGCGTTCGAAGGTGACGCCGATGGTCTGAAGCGCTTCGGCGATGCGCGCGTGCTCATCCAGCACCTGCAGTGGTGCGTCGGGGGCATCGTCGTTGAAAATGCGCAAACGGCTCATCGTGTGTCCTCAGCGGGCGCCCAGCCGGCGCAGTTCCAGCTCGCAGCCAAGCATGAATTCGAACGCATCCAGATGCCGGCGCGCTTCGGCGATGTCGCGGCCCCAGGCATACAGGCCGTGGCCGGCGATCAGATAGCCCCAGTTGTTGGCCGCATCCAGCGCGGCATCGACGCTGGCAGTCAGCTCGTCCATGTCCTGCGAGTTGGGCACCACCGGAAGATCGACTTCGGTCTCGTGGGTGACATGGCCACGCAGGGCCTTGAACAACTCATAGTCGCGCAGGCGCACCCGGCCTTGTTCGGCATACAGCAGCCCCGCGATGGTTTGGGTGGGGGAATGGGTGTGCAGCACTGCACCAACATCCGGATAGCGGCGGTACAGATGGGTGTGCAGAGCGGCTTCCGCCGACGGCCGATGGTGGGTGGCCACCGGCGTATTGGCCATGTCCACCACCATGATGTCGGCTTCGGTCAGGCGGCCCTTGTCCTTGCCGGAGATGGTGATGGCGCAGTGCTCGGCGCCCATGCGGATGGAAAAATTGCCGGCGGTGGCGGGGGTGAAGCCCTTGGCGGCCAGCTCGCGGGTGTGGCTGATGATCTGGGCGGCGCAGCCGGCGTACAGGTTGTGATCGAAGGCGGGGGTGTTCATGCGTGCAGTGTAGCGGCCCATCGTTGCCGCAAAATGAGGAGTTGGACGCTGGGCATTGCGATCATTCAGGACGGAGCCGCTGTCCGTAGGTCTTGAACTTCTCCAGCACCACGGCCATTTCTTCGGGGGACAGGTTGCGGGTGGGGCCCAGCGAGCGTGCCAGCAAATACTGGCGGGCCAGATTTTCCACTTCTTCGGCCAGGGCATAGGCTTCGGACAGGCTGCGGCCCGTGGTCACCTGGCCGTGGTTGCCCATCAGGCAGGCCCGCAGGCCGCCTTGCAAGGCCTGCATGATGCGCTGCGACAGCTCCGGCGTGCCGAACGTGGCGTAATCGGCACAGGGAATGCGGTCGCCGCCAGCCACCGCCACCATGTAATGGAAGGCTGGGATTTCCTCGCCCAGGCAGGCCAAGGCTGTGGCGTGCGTGGAATGCACGTGCACCACGGCGTTCATGTCCGGGAAGGCCTGCAGGATGTCGACGTGAAAGCGCCACTCGCTGGAGGGAAGCAGCTGCCCCGGCGGGCAGTGGCCATCGGCCTGCAGGAAGACGATGTCCTCGGGCTGCAGACGGTCGTAGCTGCGCCCGGTGGGGGTGATCAGCAGGCCATCGCGCCAGCGGATGCTGGCATTGCCGGACTTGTTCAGCGACAAGCCGCTGGCATTCATCGCCCGGCAGTGGTCGATCAACGACTGGCGGGCGGCGCGTTCGTGGTCGTGCAGGACGAGTGAGTTCGGCATCGGCACAGGATAACGGTTGGCCAAGACGAAAAACCCGGCCGAAGCCGGGTTTTCGCAATGCGCCGTGGCGAATCAATCAGGCCTGCGGGCCTTCGTGAAACTTCGGCTCCGGCGCCATCTTGGGGGCATTGGGATGGTCGACGCCGCGTGCCAGCTCGCTGTGGCGGTAACCGTACAGCGCATAGACGACCAGACCGATCACTGCCCAACCAAAGAACAGGGCGATGGTGTACATCGACAAATTCAGGAACAGCAGCAAGCAGCCGAGGATGGCCAGCGGGCAGACCACCCACGCCAGCGGGGTGCGGAACGGGCGGCGACGGCCCGGATCGCGTTTGCGCAGGATCAGCACGCCTGCCGACACGGCCATGAAGGCGAACAGGGTGCCGGAGTTGGAGATGTCAGCCAGAATGCCCACCGGGAACATGGCTGCAAACAGGGCCACGAACACGCCCGTGAGAACGGTCACCACGTGGGGGGTGCGGAACTTCGGGTGCACCTTGGACAGGACTTCCGGCAGCAGGCCGTCACGCGACATGGTGAAGAAGATGCGCGTCTGGCCGTAGATCATCATCAGCACCACCGACGGCAGGGCCAAGGCGGCAGCCAGACCGATGGCATTGCCCCAGCCGGCAAAACCCATCACTTTCAGCACGTGGGCCAGCGGCTCTTTGCTGCAGACGAGGGCATCGGAGCCGGCGCAGGCCGCCGCCATTTCCGGGGTGCCCGGATGGAAGGCCACGCCATTGGCGTCAAGCATCGGCTGCGAGCCGATGGCACCCACGGCGCCGTAACCCACCAGCATGTAGAAGATGGTGCAGACCAGCAGCGAGCCGATCAGGCCGATCGGAATGTTGCGGTTGGGGTTCTTGGTTTCTTCGGCCGCGGTTGAAACCGCGTCGAAACCAACGTAGGCAAAGAAGATCGACGCCGCTGCGCCCAGCACGCCGATGCCGCCCAGCGGGCTGCCCCAACCGGTGGGGAAGAAGGGCTGGAAGTTGACGTCCTTGGCCGCCGGCACCGCGATAAAGATGAAGCCGGTCAGGGCCACCACCTTGATCAGCACCAGCACCGCGTTGACCTTGGCCGACTTCGAAGTGCCGATCACCAGCAGGCCGGTGATCACCAGCGAAATGGTGAAGGCCAGCAGGTTGAAGGCGCCGCCGTCCATCGGACCGGTCTTGAGCGCCATCGGCAATTCCATGCCGGCGCTGGTCAATAGCCCGTTCATGTAGCCCGACCAACCCACGGCCACGGCACCGGCCGCCACCGCATATTCCAACACCAGCGCCCAGCCGACGGTCCAGGCAATTGCCTCGCCCATCACCGCATAGGTGTAGGTATAGGCAGAGCCGGCCACTGGCACCATCGATGCCAATTCCGAGTAAGCCAGGGCCGCCAAGGCGCAGACCACCGCCGCGATGACGAAGGCCAGCATCATCGCCGGGCCGGCCTTCTGGCCGGCTTCAGCGGTCAGCACGAAAATGCCGGTGCCGATGATGGCGCCAATCCCGAGCAGGGTGAGCTGGAAGGCACCGAGTTGGCGCGTCAGCGCTTTTTTCTCGGCGGTCTCAAGAATCTTGTCGAGCGGCTTGACGCGCTGAAACAGCATCCGGTGTTTCCCCCATGGGCTGATGTGTGAGCGGCAGGCTTCGTGCCGGCCGCAATCGGGCGACCTTATACGTTCTGGGGCGATTCACACAAGCATTGAAAGTCACGAGGCGGGATAATGTCCCCATTCATCGTTCAACAGACGCTACCGCATGGACGCCGCCGCTGATGCCGCACTCGCCGCTGCACTGACCGCTTATGCCGCCCGTTGGCCGCAGGAGGCCGGGACCGTGGCGTTATTCGAGCAATTGCTGGCCGATGCTGAAAACCCGTTTCTGCGCCAGCGTGCGGCGGGCCATTACACGGCGTCCTGCTGGCTGGTGGATCGCACGGGCTGCCGCGTGCTGCTCACGCATCACCGCAAGCTGGGCCTGTGGCTGCAGTTGGGCGGGCATGCCGACGGCCAACGCGAATTGCACTTGGCCGCCTTGCGCGAAGCCGAGGAAGAGTCCGGCCTCAATGGCCTGCAGGTGGTGGACGAAATCTTCGATCTGGATCGCCACTGGATTCCGGAGCACAAGGGTGTGCCGGCGCATTGGCATTACGACGTGCGTTTCGTGGTGCACGCCGGTGAGGATGAAGACTACGCGGTCAGCGAGGAATCCCTGGACCTGGCCTGGCGCACGATTGCCGAGCTGGCCGTCGACGACGCTGCCGATGCGTCAGTGCGACGCATGGCGGGCAAGTGGCTGACGCGTGGTTGATCAGTACAGCACGCGTGTCCGCAGCGTCCCTTCGATTGCAGCCAGCGCATCCTTGATCGCTGCCGCTTGCGAAGCGTCGGCCGTGATGTCGATCACCACGTAACCCAGTTTCGGGTCGGTACGCAGGAACTGACCATCGATGTTGACGGCGTGGCGACTGAAGATCTCGTTGATCCGTGAAAGCACGCCAGGCACGTTGCGGTGGATATGCAGCAGACGCAGGCTGCCGGCGTGTTCGGGCAGAGTGACCTCGGGGAAGTTCACTGCCGACAGGGTGCTGCCGTTGTCGCTGTAGCGGACGAGTTTGGCCGCCACCTCGATGCCGATGTTGTCCTGCGCCTCCAGCGTGCTGCCGCCGATGTGGGGGGTCAGGATCACGTTGTCCAGCCCGCGCAGCGGCGAGAGGAATTCATCGCCATTGGCCTTGGGCTCGACCGGGAACACGTCTACCGCCGCGCCGCCCAGATGCCCGGACTTGAGCGCCTCGGCCAGCGCCTCGATCACCACCACCGTGCCGCGCGCGGCATTGATCAGGTGCGCGCCGGGCTTCATCCTGGCGATCTGCTCGGCACCGATCATCCACTGCGTCGATGCGGTTTCCGGCACGTGCAGGGTGACGATGTCGGCGCGCGCCAGCAGGTCGTCGAGGCCGGCTGCCGGCTGCGCATTGCCCAGCGCCAGCTTGGTCTCGATGTCGTGGAAGATCACCCGCATCCCCAGCGCTTCGGCCAGCACGCCGACCTGGGTGCCGATATGGCCATAGCCGATGATGCCCAAGGTCTTGCCACGGACCTCGTGGCTGCCGGTGGCGGCCTTCGACCAGCCGCCGCGATGGCATTCCGCATTCTTCTGCGGGATGCCGCGGGCCAGCAGTACCGCTTGGGCGACCACCAGTTCGGCCACGCTGCGGGTATTGGAGTAGGGCGCGTTGAACACCGGGATGCCGGCCAGTTCGGCGGTCTCCAGGTCCACCTGGTTGGTGCCGATGCAAAAGCAACCCACCGCGATCAGGCGCTTGGCCTCGGCCAGCACGTCGGCAGTGAGCTGGGTGCGCGAACGCAGGCCGACGATATGGGCTTCGGCGATCTTGGCTTTCAGTTCGTCTTCCGGCAGGGCCTTGGTGTGATAGTCGATCTGGCTGTAGCCGGCCGCCTGGAACGCTTCGACCGCGGTCTGGCTGACGCCCTCCAGCAGCAGCACGCGGATGTCCGATTTCGGGAACGAGGTCTTCTTGGCGGACATGCGCGGTTCGCTTTGGCAGGTTGGGAAGGGCCTTCGACTATAGCCAAAATCCGGCGATTTTGTTGCGCTGCGTCATGCTATTTTCCAAGGACGACATGCCCGCCCGCTTGCCCCACCCAGCGCCGAGGCTGCGAAGCTTTTCCACGCCATTTCGCCACGGCCCAACCCATGACCGACGCCCGCCTAGCCTCTCTTTCCGCCGCGCTGCCAGCGTTGCGCCTGCTGACCGAGCCTGCCGAACTGGAACACTACGGCCGCGACTGGACACGGCGCTGGCAGCCGGCACCGCTGGCAATCGCGCTGCCGGAGAGCGTGGAGGAGGTGCAGGCGGTCGTGCGCTGGGCCAAGGCCAATGCGGTGGCCGTGGTGCCCTCGGGCGGCCGTACCGGGCTGTCGGGTGGCGCGGTGGCAGCCAAGGGCGAGCTGGTGGTCAGCCTCGAACGGATGAACAAGGTGCTGGGCTTCGATGCGGTGGACCGCACCCTGACCGTGCAGGCCGGTATCCCGCTGCAGCTGGCGCAGGAGGCGGCGCGCGAGCACGGATTGCAATATCCCGTGGATTTCGCCGCGCGTGGCAGCTGCAGCATCGGCGGCAATATCGCCACCAATGCCGGCGGGATTCGGGTGGTGCGCTACGGCAATACCCGTGAATGGGTCGCCGGGCTGAAGCTGGTGACCGGCAGTGGCGAGCTGCTCGAAGTGGGGCGCGCGCTGGTGAAGAATTCCAGCGGTTACGACCTGCGCCATCTGGCGATTGCCTCCGAAGGGACGCTGGGAATCGTGGTCGAGGCAACGCTACGCCTCACCGACCCACCGCCGCCGACCAATGTGATGCTGCTGGCGTTGCCCAGCTTCGATGCCCTGATGCAGGTGTTTGCCGCCTTCCGCGCGCGGCTGCAGCTGCAGGCCTTCGAGTTCCTTACCGACGTGGCGCTCAAGCATGTGCTGGCGCACGGCGCACAGGCCCCGTTCGCGGAGAGCCATCCGTTCTACGTGGTCACCGAATTTGCCAGCGACGAAGCCAGCGAAGCCGAAGCACTGGCCGCCTTCGAGCAATGTTTGGAGCAGGGGCTGGTCAGCGATGGCGTGATCTCCGCCAGCGACGCCCAGGCCGCGCAGCTGTGGCGGCTGCGCGAAGGCATCACCGAGAGCCTGGCGAGGTATGTACCGTACAAGAATGATGTCTCGGTGCGAATCTCCGCGATGCCGGCCTTCCTGGCCGAAACCCAAGCCCTGTTGGGCCGCGAATATCCGCAGTTTGAAGTGGTGTGGTTTGGCCACATCGGCGACGGCAATCTGCACATCAATATCCTCAAGCCCGAGGCCATGGCGCAGGACGCCTTCGTTACCGGCTGCGAGCGCGTCACCAAACTGCTGGCGCAAGTCTTGCAGGCCCACGGCGGCAGTATTTCGGCCGAGCACGGCATCGGGCTGGTGAAGAAGCCCTATCTGGGCTGCACCCGCAGCGAGGCCGAAATCGCGGTGTTGCGAGGCATCAAGACAGTGCTCGATCCGGCTGGCATCATGAACCCGGGCAAGCTGTTCGATCCCTGAGGATGCCATGCGCAAATTTCGCACCGGGGTGATGTTCTTCATCGTGCTCAGCCTCGGGCTGTGGCTGCTGTGCTTTTGGCTGCTGGCGGGTTCTGATGGGTCGAAGCAGCGCGAGATCTTCGGCTGGGCGGCCGGTTTTACTGCACTGATGGCCACGTTCCACACCCTGCTGTTTTCACGATACGGGCAGCGCAAGGCCAAGACTGCAGCGTGGTTTCGCGAGCAGGGCAGGCCGCTGCAAGCCGAGGTGGTCAAGATCAGCCGCCGAGGGCATCGCAGTGCATGGCGGATCAAGGCCCGACATGTGGATGCGCGTGGCAATGAAACCACCTACAAAAGTGAACTGTTGAACTTCAACCCTGAGCGAACACTGCAGGTCGGTGACCCGATCACGGTGTATCTGGACCCCACGGATCGGCAGCGCTACTGGGTGGACAGCGGCATCGACAGCGAGAATCTGTGAACCACCAATTGCATCAAGACAGTGGGCTGTTCCTGCTGCCGCTGGAGCAGGTGATCGACGAATACACCCAGATCGAA
>CAUJJG010000091.1 GCA_963205445.1 Pseudomonadota bacterium | reverse complement strand
CTGTGGGCCCGGCTCTTGGGCAAGCTGTTGGACCCGTGGCTGAAACTGGACATCGAGACTGATCCGCAGATCACGCTCGACCCTGCCCGGCCGGTCTGCTACGTGCTGGAAGACTACGGCCTGTCCAATGCCCTGATCCTGAAGCGGGCCTGCAAGGAAGCCGGCATGCCGCCGCCGCTGCAGCCCATCGCCGGCGACCCGCTGGGCCGCAAGCGCGCTTATGTGGCGCTGTCGCGCCGGCATGCCAATGCGCTGGGGCTGCTGCCGGGCGCCGAACACAAGACCCATTCCGGCTCGCTGGCGCGTCTGCTGCAGGCCCACCGCGACAAACCCGAGCTGGACGTGCAGCTGGTGCCCGTCTCCATCTTCGTTGGCCAGGCCCCCAAGCGCAGCAGTGGCTGGTTCTCCGTCCTGTTCTCGGAAAACTGGACCCTGGTGGGCCGCTTCCGCCGCCTGCTGGCCATCCTGTTGAACGGCCGCGACACCCTGGTGCAGTTCGCACCGCCGGTGTCGCTGCGGGAGATCGTGGCCGAAGGCCTGGAGCCCGAGCGCACCGTACGCAAGCTCTCGCGCGTGCTGCGCACCCACTTCCGCCGCCTGCGCGAGGTGGTCATTGGCCCTGACCTGTCCACCCGCCGCATGCTGGCCGACCAGGTGCTGTCCTCGCCGGCGGTCAAGGATGCCATCGCCGATCAGGCCCGCCGCGACAAGAGCAAACCCGAGGACGCCTGGAAAAAGGCCAATGCCTATTTCTGGGAGATCGCCGCCGACTATTCCAACACCGTGGTGCGCTCGCTCAGCTTCATGCTGAGCTCGGTGTGGAACCGCATCTACCGCGGCGTGCTGGTGCACCACCTCGACCAGTTCAAGCAGGAGGCGCCCGGCCACGAAGTGGTTTACGTGCCCAGCCACCGCAGCCACATGGACTACCTGCTGCTGAGCTACCTGCTCTACAGCCACGGCGTAGTGGCCCCGCACATCTTCGCCGGCATCAACCTCAACCTGCCGGTGGTCGGCACCATCCTGCGCAAGGGCGGCGCCTTCTTCGCCCGCCGCAGCTTCAAGGGCAATGCGCTGTATTCGGCGGTGTTCCGCGAATACATGGCACAGCTCGTCGCCGGCGGTTACTCCATCGAATACTTCATCGAGGGCGGGCGCTCGCGCACCGGGCGACTGCTGCAGCCCAAGGGCGGCTCGCTGGCGATGACCGTGCGCGCCTATCTGCGCCAGCCAACCCGGCCGATGCTGTTCCAGCCGGTCTACATCGGTTACGAAAAACTGATGGAGGGCCGCAGCTACCTCGACGAACTGACCGGCAAGCCGAAGGAAAAGGAATCGATCTGGCAGTTGCTGACCGGCATCCCCAAGGTGCTGCGCAGCAACTACGGCCAAGTGGTGGTGAACTTCGGTGAACGCATCCGGTTGGACCAAGTCCTCGCCGAACACGCGCCGGAATGGGATGGCCAGCCGGTGGGGGATGACGAGAAGCCCGTTTGGTTTTCGCGCGCCGTCGATGCGCTGGCGCTGAAGATCCAGACCCACGTCAACCGCGCGGCCGACGTCAACCCGATCAACCTGCTGGCGTTGGCTCTGCTGTCCACCCCCAAGCACGCGATGGGCGAAGCCGACCTGCTGGCGCAGATCGCGCTGTCCAAGACCTTGCTGGTGGAAGTGCCCTATTCCGACTGGGTGACGGTGACCCCGCACACGCCGGAGCAGATCATCGCCCACGGCGAGGAAATCGGCCTGCTCACCCGCACCACCCACCCACTGGGCGACGTGCTGGGGGTGGAAGGCGACAACGCGGTGCTGCTGAGCTACTTCCGCAACAACGTGCTGCACCTGTTCACGGCGTCGTCGTGGATCGCGGTTTGCTTCCAGAACAACCGCCGCATGGGCCGTCGCCAGCTGCAGCAAATCGGCCGCAACTTGTACCCCTTCCTGCAGGCCGAGCTGTTCCTGCCCTGGGACGAGGACACCTTCGCCAGCCGCATCGACCGCACCATCGAAGTCTTCATTCGCGAAGGCTTGCTGGAACAGGTCAGCGACGAGGACGGCGGCATCCTGCAGCGCAATGCCGGCCAGAGTGATGAGGTCTTCCGCCTGCGCGCACTGGGCCACACCTTGCAGCAGGCGTTCGAACGCTATTACATCGCCATCGCTGTCCTCGTGAAAAATGGCGCGGGAACGCTGGGCGCAGGCGAACTCGAAAGCCTCTGCCATCTCACCGCGCAGCGGCTGTCCCTGCTCTACGCCCCGGCCGCCCCGGAATTCTTCGACAAGTCGCTGTTCCGCAGCTTCATCCAGAAGCTGCGCGAGATGAAGCTGGTCTGGCCCAACCCGGACACCAGCAAGCTGATGTTCGACGACCGCCTGAAGGCCTGGGCCAAGGATGCCCGCGTGGTGCTGGGCCGCGAACTGCGGGCCACCATCGAAAAAATCAGCCCCGACACCAGCCGCACCACTGGCGAGCGGCCCGCCGTACCGCCGGAGCAGGCGCAAGCCCAAGCGCCCGAACAAAGCCCCGGCCAGGGGCCCGGCGCGGGCTGAGCTGGCGACGCCTCAAGCGGGCACCACCTCTCCCGCATCGCCTGACAGTGCCGCCCCGCAGACCCGGTTGCGGCCCCCACGCTTCGCGGCATACAGCAGACGATCCGCCTGGATCAGCGCCGATTTGACGCCTGTTCCTTCGCTTGGAAGCGCCGCCGCCAGCCCAATGCTGATCGTCAGCACGCCTCCGGCCTCCGTCAGCGGGCTTTGCACCGATTGCACGGCGCCGCGCATGCGTTCGGCCAGCTGCATTGCCTGGCCCAGCGTCATGCCAGGCAGCATCGCGGCGAACTCTTCGCCCCCCACCCGCGCCACCACCGCTGAAGCCTCGCCTTTCTCCCGATCCAGCACCTGCGCCACCAAGCGCAGGCAGTCGTCTCCCAAGGTATGGCCGAAACGGTCGTTGATGGCCTTGAAATGATCGATGTCGATCATCAGCACCGTCATCGGCTGCCCCCTGCTCGCGGCATGCTGCCACGCCTGTGCCACCGCCTCATCGAACCCCCGGCGATTGGGGATACCGGTAAGCGCATCGATGCGCGCCAGCGCGTGCATCTGCGCCGCCGCGGCCTCGGTGCGCACCAGCAGCAGGGTGCTGCGGAACCCATAGCCGAACACGCCCAGCACGATCCCCGCCAACCCCGGGGCCAGCCCCCCGCGTGACACCATCAGGGCCGATGTCACCAGCAGCAGCACGGTCAGGGCCAGCGGGCTGGCCGCGCGCGCATAAGGTGCCAGTCTGGCCGCCCCCGGCCACTTCACAGGCATCACGCTGCGCCCCGCCTGCCAGACAAAAACCAGATACGGCAGGCTGGGCAATAGCCGTACCCCGCTGCTGGCCAGCGCAGGATCGGCTTCCAGCAGCCTGTTGTAAGCGGCAACCGCCAGCAGCCTGAGCAGCAGGAACGGAAACACCAAACCAAAGAAGCGGCGCTCATCCTCCTGTTCGGCCGCGGCGCGACGCACGCCGGCCATCAGCACCAGAAACAGGTTCTGCAGGTCGGCCATCCACACCGGATCCACCGCCATGAATCCAGTTCCGAACCATTGCAGCCGGATCCCGCCATACGCGGCCCCGAGCGCCAGCAGGAACACCGCGTCGATCCACCGCAGCAGGGGGTCCCGGCGTTCCAGGCCCACCACGCTGATTGCCAGCAGCAATGGCAGCACACCCAACAGGTAGACCACACCCGCCAGCGCCGGAAACATCGCCTCGGTTCCAGCCAGCCGTTGCTGCAATCCCAGCAGTGCGCCCATGGCCCACAGCAACCAAGACAGCGCCAACAGGCTCCAGCCGTGCGCCCACCCCCAACCATGCTGCCGCGCGCAGGCGACGGCAACGCCCGCGGCCAGCAGACCCGCGGCAACATTCAGCAGCGACAACACCCAAGGCTGCGCCAGCAGCAATGCCAACGCCTGCAACATCAGGAAAATCGCAACCGCCGCAGCGGACATCCTCCCGCTTGCCAACACCAACTCCTCGGCGCCCCCCCGGCACCCTGCACGAGCACCATACCCGGCCCCCGCCCGCCCCACAATTGCAGGCCGCAGGGGTGCGCGGGCCCGGTTCCTGGTCAGGCAGGTTCGTCCGGGATCAGCGCATTTTCGATCCAGGCGATCTGGTCCTTCAGCAGCAATTTGCGCTTCTTGAACCGTTTGAGCATCAGCTCGTCGGCACGCATGTCCAGCTGCAGGCGAACGATGGCCTCGTCCAGATCTCGGTGCTCCATCCGCAACGCGGCCATGCGCTGGGACAGTCGGGACAATTCCGCCGGGGTCAGGGGCTGGCTCATCCCGTGAGCATAACGCGGCGATGGCAGGCATTGGACGGGTAAAATGGCCGTCTTATGCACATGTCAGACGCCAGCCCCAACCCGCAAGCCCGTCGCAAGCACGAAGCCGACAAGCTGGCCAAGCGCCTGCGCCACCAGGTCGGCCGCGCGATCGCCGACTTCGGCATGATCGAGGATGGCGACAAGATCATGGTCTGCCTGTCCGGCGGCAAGGACAGCTACACCATGCTCGACGTGCTGCTGCAGCTGCAGAAGAAGGCGCCGGTGTCGTTCTCGATCACCGCGGTCAACCTCGACCAAAAACAACCGGGCTTTCCCGAGCACGTGCTGCCCGAGTACTTGGCCTCGATCGGGGTGGATTTCCACATCCTCGAACAGGACACCTATTCGGTGGTCAGCCGGGTGATCCCGGAGGGCAAGACCATGTGCTCGCTGTGCTCGCGGCTGCGGCGCGGCGCGCTCTACACCTATGCCGAAGCCAACGGCTTCACCAAGATCGCGCTTGGCCACCACCGCGACGACCTGGTCAACACGTTTTTCCTGAACCTGTTCTTCCACGCGAAATTGAGCGGCATGCCGCCGAAGCTGCAAAGCGACGACGGCAAGCACATCGTGATCCGCCCGCTGGCCTATGTGCGCGAGGCCGACATCGAGGCCTACGCCGAGGCGAAACAGTTCCCGATCATCCCCTGCAACCTCTGCGGCTCGCAGGAAAACCTGCAGCGCAAACAGGTCAAGAAGATGTTGGCGCAGTGGGAAAAAGAAACCCCCGGCCGCATCGAGACCATGGCGCGTGCGTTGGGCGACATCCGCCCCTCGCAGCTCTCCGATCCGAAGTTGTTCGATTTCCTCGGCCTCGGCAAGCGCAGTGATGCCGACTTGCCGGATGCCCATGCCTGGCTGGCGGGTGCGCCAGTGGAACACGAACCCATTGCCCTGCCCGCCCGCACGATCACCAATCACGACGGGCTGGACATCCTCAAATCCTGACTTGGACTCTTGATGTTCTTTCGCAACCTCACCCTGTTCCGTTTTGCCCCCAGCCTTGACCTTGCCGAACTGGAAGCCCAGCTGGCCGAATGCGCACTCAAGCCGGTGGGGCCGCTGGAATTGTCCAGCCGTGGCTTCATCGCGCCGATGGGCCAGCACCACGACGCCTACGCCCACCTCTGCGATGGCGCACGCTGGCTCACCGTCGGCGGTGAGGACAAATTGCTGCCCGGCGCGGTGGTCAATGATCTGCTGCAAAAGAAACTGGCCGCGATTGAGGAAAAGGAAGGCCGCAAACCCGGTGGCCGTACCCGCAAGCGCCTGAAGGACGAGCTGATCACCGAGCTGCTGCCGCGCGCCTTCGTGCGCCCGGTGCGTACCGACGCGCTGCTGGATGGCAAGCTGGGCGTATTCGCGGTCGACAGTTCCTCGCGCAAATCGGCGGAAAGCGTGGTCTCGGAAGTGCGGCGCGCGCTCGGCAGCTTCCCGGCGCTGCCGCTGAATGCCGAAGTCGCGCCACGCAGCATCCTCACCGGCTGGCTGGCCGGCGACGTGCTGCCCGACGGGCTGGCGCTGGGCGACGAATGCGAGCTGCGCGACCCCACCGACACCGGCGCGGTGGTCAAGATCCAGCGCATGGAGCTGGTCGGCGACGAGATCGCCAAGCATCTGGAAGCCGGCAAGCAGTGCACCCGGTTGGCGCTGACCCTGGACGATCACGTCAGCTTCGTGATCGGCGAGGATCTGATCGTGCGCAAGTTCAAGCTGCTCGACGGCGCGGTGGACCAGCTGGAAGCCGCCGACAGCGACGATATCGTGGCCGAATTGCAGGCCCGTCTGGCGCTGATGACCGGCGAATTCAAGCGCCTGTTCACGGTGCTGGAAGGCGCGTTCAGGCTGAGCAAGGCGGATTGACCGATCATTGGGGTTCGCATCACGTCCCCTCACAACGACTGCCAAGGAGTCCTCGATGCTGTCCTGGCCCCGTATCACCACCGTCCTGCTGAGCACCCTCGTGCTGGCCGCCTGCGCCAGCGCGCCACCGTCCTCTCCAACCGCAACCGCAGCGGCCAATAACCCGACACACCCGGGGGCATCCCGCGCCATCGCCAACCTGGCCTCCGCCTCTGGCAGCTTGGTCAGCGGGCGGCTGACCTTGGTGCCGATGCCTGGCGGCCTGCACGTGACCGGCGAGATCGGCGGCCTGAAACCGGGCGGCAACCACGGGTTCCACATCCATGAGAAAGGCGATTGCAGCGCGGCCGATGCCAGTAGCGCCGGCGGCCATTTCAACCCTTCCGCCCAAGCACATGGTCGCCGTGGCCAACCTGCCCACCACGCCGGCGACAGCGACAATCTGCTGGCCGACGCCAAGGGCGTTGCCCATGTCGATGCCCACTTCAGTGGCGTCAGCCTCGGCACGGGTGCCGCCAACGATGCGGCCGGTCGCGCCGTGATCGTGCACGCCAACGCCGACGATTACGCCAGCCAGCCGGCGGGCAATGCGGGGGCCCGCGTGGCCTGCGGGGTGATCACGATCGTACCCTGATGGTCGATGGCCGGAAGCGCCGCCGGTTTCCGCTAAACGGGAAACGGCCTAGGAATTCCCGCCATGCTCGCCTCGCTCCGTACCTGTTTACCGCTGGCCCTGCTGGTATTGGCGGCGTGTTCGCCGACGTCCGACAATGCAACCGAGACGCCAGCGCGATCCGCAACGCCAGCCGCGGATTTGCCATTGGCCAAAGCCCGCGCCGAGTTCGCGCGGCTGCAGGCGCAGGGTGCGGACGCAACCGCGCGTGAGTTCACCAAGATCGACTACCAGGCCACGCGCAGCTTGATGAAGGCCGGTGGGCTCGACGCTGCGCTCGGCGGCGAAACCAAAGCGGACGACGCACTGACTGCGCTGTTCCTGGAGTACGAGCGCAAGGGGCGTGCATTGCAGGCAGACCTGCCGAAGGCCTTCGTGCCGGCCAACGAGGGCGGAAGCGGCAGCATGGGTGGCGAAGGCTGGGGTGGCGCGGCGGCCTCATCGGTGTTTGGCGGCGCGCAGGCCGAGACGGCGGTACAGGCTTGGGAAAACGGCCAGGATCGCGGCGAAACCGAAGGCCATGCCGAATCCGATGTGGGCGGCAACAACATCTCGGTGGTGTGGACGGCGAACACCGTCACCCTGACAACGGAAGTGAACGCGAACGTCGCCGGCATCAAGGGCAGGATCAAGACCACGGTGAAGATGAAGACCTGCCCGGATCCTCAAGGCAAGGTCAAGGCCGAGTTCGAGTCCGTCTCCAGCATCGCGGCCGCTGGTGGCAATGCCAGCACCAAGCTCAGTTCCTCGATCGAAGGCCATGTCGATGACGATGCCAACCTGATCGATAGCAAGAGCGACATGAATTCCAGCGCGCAGCAGAGCACCGACAGCGGCGATTTCGTCGATGTCAGCGACAACATCTCCACCAGTACCGGCGAAGTGGGGCCGAAGATCAACGGGCAGGGCGGCGGTGCCAGCAACCAGGACGTGCAGATGGCGCAGGCCATGGCCAGGATGGGTCGCCTGGCCGCGTACCAGACCATGCAGGCGGCACAGAAAGCCTGGCAATCGGGTCAGTGCATCGACCTGCAGGTGCGCAGCGATCCCGCCAAGCGCAAGGGCGCCAGGCCCAACACCGCCTACACCTTGTTCGCGGAACCGCGCGCCAAGTCCGACGGCAAGCCGGCCGGCGGCACGGTCAAGGCCACCCTGAACGGCGGCAACCGGCTCAACCCAACCGGCAAGGTCAAGGCCGACGCGAAATTCGACTACGCCAATCCGGAGCAGAAGGATCAGCGCGCGAGCATCGACTTCGAATCGCGCAGCAAGCGCGGCGTCGGCAAGGCGACGCTGGAGTTTGACACCAAGAAGGGCGGCTACCGCATCACCCTCGACAATGGCGAATCGATCACCACCTGCGACATCACCAAGCCCTTCAGCGGCAAGATCGGCCGCGGCATGGTCACGATGGCGTTCACGCCTGCAGACGACCGCAGCGGCAGGGTGTCGTGGCATTTCGCCGGTGCTGGTGGCGTAGCCGATACCAGCTACGAGTACACGCTGAGCGGCCCCGAGGAAAAGATGACCGGCACCTTCGTTGCCAATGCCGCGATTTGCGGCAAGGCCGCGGGACTGGGCGCCTGCGCCGCTGCGAAGAAGCAGACGTTCTCCTCCATCTGGACCAGGATCGAGAACTGCGGCGAATGAACCACGGCATTCAACGGAGTATCACGATGCGCAAAACATCCTCCATGCAATTGCTCGGCCTGTCTTTGGCCATCGTCTTCCTGTTCGCCGCGCCATGGGCGAATGCGCAATCGGGGCCTGCCGCCACCCGCTTCACGCCGGTCGCCGGCGACGATTCGGTGAAACAACTGGCCGACAGCCTCGGCAACACCCCGGAGGAGCGCCAGCAGATCCTGCAATTGGCCGGCGCCGGCAAGGAGTTGTTCGCGCAGAAGTTCAAGGGCAAATGGGACAACACCCTGGCCGGCGCGATGACCTTCTTCGTCGTCAGTGCCTACATCGTCAGCACGGAGCAGCAACCTGCCGCCGCTGCCGAGGCCGAGCTGTTCGCCTCGCTCGATGCCATGCTGGCGCAGTCGGAGATCGGGCGCGCCTCGAACAAGGAGAAGACCGCGCTGTACAACACGCTGCTGGCCAGTGCCGGCCTGCCGCTGGTGGTCTATGTGGAAGCCAAGCAAGGCAAGAACGCGGCGCTGGTTGAACAGGCAAAG
>CAUJJG010000090.1 GCA_963205445.1 Pseudomonadota bacterium | reverse complement strand
GCGGCCAGCGCGTCGATGAAATAGGCGACGGTGGAGCCGGTGCCGACGCCGACGATCATGCCGTCCTCGACGTAGTCAATGGCTTTTTCGGCGGCGAGTTTCTTGGCTTCGGACATGGCGTGGCTCGTATTGGTTTCGTGAAATGGAAAGGCTCAGGTGCGTGTGTACAGCAGGTCCCAGACGCCGTGGCCAAGGCGCTGGCCGCGGGTTTCGAAATGGGTCTGGGGCCGCCACTCCGGGCGCGGGACGTGGCCACGCGGGCCGGCCGTGTTGGCGATGCCCGGCGTGGCGTCAAGCACGTCCCACATGTGCTCGGCGTAGTTGGCCCAGTCGGTGGCGAGATGCAGTTGGCCGCCCGGGGCCAGCTTGCGTACCAGCAGGGCGGCAAAGTCGGGGTTGACCAGCCGGCGCTTGTGATGACGCTTCTTGTGCCAAGGGTCAGGAAAGTAGATACGGATCCCGGCCAGTGAGCCGTCTGCAATCTCGTGCTCCAGGACTTCCACTGCATCGTGGTGGTACAGGCGCACATTGTCGGTGCCGTCCGTCTCCAAGGCATTGAGCAGGCGGCCCACCCCCGGTGCGTGGACTTCGATGCCGATGTAGTCGCGGCCCGGATCCTTGCGTGCGGCTTCTCGCAGCGCCTCTCCGTTGCCGAAGCCGATTTCGAGGATGCGCGGCGCAGGGCGGCCGAAGGTTGCGTCGAAGTCGCCGCGGGTGCCGGCGTAGTCAAGCCCGAAACGGGGCCAGAGTGCGTCGAAGGCGCGTTGCTGGGCGTCCGTGAAGCGCCCTTGGCGAAGCACGAAGCTGCGCACCTTGCGTTGGCCTTCAGTCACGGTGAAGGGCTTGGGGGGCGCCTTGGCGCCGGCGCTGGCAAAGGGGTCGGTCACGGTGCGGATCTCGGGCCCACGGACGAAAGTGTCCAGCCCTGACGGGGATGGGGAGGCGCGTATTGTCGCCGTTTGTCGTTCGTGACGCAGCGCAGCGTGAAATCGTTAGAATTTCATGAAAACATGCTGCAACCATTCGCTGGCGTATGCCAGCACATGCCGGTGCGCGGGAAGTTGCGGCCGGATCAAGCTGTGTTCCTTCCTTTGCCGAGGCTATCCATGAAGACTTCGTTCCGCCGCGCCCTTCTCACGACTGCATTGGCCGTTGCTGCGCTGCCTGCCTTTGCGCAGAGCGCACCGGCTTCGCCGTTTACCAAGACCATCTTCTTCGGCGACAGCCTCACCGATGGTGGCTTTTTCCGCCCGCTGCTGCCGGCGGCGTCACAGTCGATGACAGGCCAGTTCACCACCAATCCTGGCTATGTCTGGGCCCAGTATTTTGCTGATTACTTCGACAGCAATGCCAGCGTGGCGTGGAAGGCCACTGGCGGGACGCCGGCTGCGGCCAGCGGCAACAACTGGGCCGTGGGTGGCGCGATGGCCAACACCGATTTCGTGGGCGCACTGGGCTATACCCCGTCGCTGAACAGCCAGTACGCCGCCTACCTGGCGGCGGGCAACAAGGTGGATGCAGGTGCGCTGTACTCGGTCTGGGGGGGCGCCAACGACCTGTTCGCGGCCACCACCGCGTTCCAGACCACGCTGGCGGGCGGGGGCACCCAGGCGCAAGCCATGGCCGCAGCGCAAGGGGTCGTGGGGACGGCCGTGACCGGGCAGATCAGCCTGGTGGGCAAGCTCTCGGCGGCCGGTGCCCAGTACATCCTGGTGCCCACCATTCCGGACCTGGGGCTGACCCCGTCGTACGCGCAGATGGGGGCTGCCGGCCAAGGGCTGGGAACGGCATTGAGCACCGGTTTCAACAATGGGCTTTACAACGGATTGGTGGCGGCCAATCTGCGGGTGATCCCGCTGGACACTTTCACCTTCCTGCGGGAGGTGATTGCCAATCCGTCCGCGTTCGGGCTGGTCAACGTGACCTCGCCGGCCTGCATGGTGCAGCCGGCCCCGGCCGGAGATTCGTCGCTGTTCTGCAACCCGTTGTCCACGGTGCCGGGCGGTGCGACCAGCTATCTGTTCGCGGATGGCGTGCATCCCACCTCCGCCTCGCACAAGGCCTTGGCGGATTTTGCGATTTCGGTGATCGACGGGCCGCGGCTGATTGCCGTGCTGCCGCATTCGGCATCGGTGGTGGGCCGGTCCCGCGCCAGCGTGGTCGAAGGTGCGGTGACGGGCTTGGCCAAATCCGAGGGTGATGGCGTGCGCTGGTGGGCGGATGTGCGCGGCGACCAGCAGCGCTACAACGATTCCCATGGCTTCGACGGCGCAGGCGGAACCGGGTCGTTCGGCGTTGGCTGGCGCAGTGGCAATCTGGTGTACGGCGGGTTCATCGGGTATGGCCGTCAGCAGCTCGATTTTGGCTATCGCCGCGGCCAGTTCCGTCAGACCGATGGCAGCATCGGCGGTTTCGTCGGCTGGGCGGGCGACGGGCTCTGGGTCAATGGCCAGGCCAGCTGGACCAAGTTGGCCTACAAGGTCGAGCGCGAGATCCATCTGGGGCAAGCCTCCCGCGTGCATGGTGGATCGCCGGATGGTGACAATCTGAGCGTCGGTGCAAGCGCCGGCTGGACCTTCCGCAAGGGGGCGCTGGAGCATGGGCCCGTGCTGAGCCTGTTGTCGCAGAACATCAGCGTGGATGGCTATTCCGAAAACAGCACCCTGTCGACCGCGCTGGCCTATCCGGAGCAGAAGGTCGATTCGCTGATCGGCAGCGTGGGGTGGCAGGGCAGCTATGCCATCAATGACCACGTGATGCCGTTTGCCCGCCTGACCTGGGACCGGGAGTTCGAGGATGCGCCCGCGCAGGCATGGGCGAAGTCGCTGTCGCTGCCGGGCACTTTGCCCTACGCAGTGCCGGGCCTGGCCTACGACGACACCTACGGCACCCTGACGGTGGGTACGCGCACCTCGTTGCACGGCTTGAACGTGACGGCGGGGGCCAACCTGACGGTCGGCCAGAAAGGCGGCAGCGACACCAGCGTCTTCCTGACCGTGGGTGGCTCGTTCTGAGGCCAACTGCAACGCATGTCACGGCATGCGTTGCATTGCCTGCGGGCAAACGCATAGACTGGCGGGCGCCGCGGGTGTAGTTCAATGGTAGAACTGCAGCTTCCCAAGCTGCTAGCGTGGGTTCGATTCCCATCACCCGCTCCAGTTGCAATCGGCAAAGGGCGGCATCTTCGGATGCCGCCCTTTGCATTGGCAGTCGCGCTTGAGTTACGGAGCCGTCCATGAAACTCGCCATTCTGTCGCGCAACGGCAAGCTGTACTCGACCCGCCGGCTCGTGGAAGCCGCACGTGAACGGGGTCACAGCGTTCGGGTGCTGGACCCCTTGCGCTGCTACATGCGGATCAGCAGCGACGGGTTTGACATGCGCTACAAGGGCAAGCCGGTTTCCGGTTATGCCGCCGTGGTGCCACGCATCGGTGCGTCGGTGACCCGATATGGCTGTGCCGTGCTTCGCCAGTTCGAGCTGATGGGCAGCTACAGCCCGAACAGTGCTGCCGCGATCGCGCGTGCGCGCGACAAGCTGCGTTGCCACCAGGTGCTGGCGGCGGAAGGCATCGGCCTGCCGGTGACGGTCTTCGGCGACAACCCCGACGACACCGGCGATCTGTTGGCCCTGCTCGGGCCGCCGCCCCATGTGATCAAGTTGAACGAAGGCACCCAGGGGGCGGGCGTGATGCTGACCGAAAAAACGTCGGCGTCGCGTGCCACCATCGAAACCCTGCGCGGCCTTTATGCAAACTTTTTGGTGCAGGAGTTCGTCGCCGAAGCCAAGGGGGCGGACTTGCGCTGCTTCGTGGTGGGGGATCGTGTCGTGGCGGCGATGCGGCGTCAGGCGCCCACCGGCGACTTCCGCTCCAACCTGCACCGTGGCGGCACCGCCAAGCCTGTCCGGCCAAGCCGCGCGGAGGTGGCCACCGCCGTACACGCGGCGCGCACCCTGGGGTTGGGGGTGGCGGGGGTGGACATGCTCCGCAGCAAGCGCGGGCCGCTGGTGCTGGAGGTCAATTCATCGCCGGGCCTGGAAGGGATCGAGGCGGCAACCGGGATCGATGTCGCGGGGGCCGTCATCGAGCACGTGGCGCGTATGGGCGACGGCAGGCAACACAACCGCAACGGCGAATTGACGGATCTTTAATCGCAGCTGCGGCAGCATTCCCCCGTGCCCCGCTGCTTTCCCTCCAGCGAGGCATGCAAGACAACTTGTCATGCTTGGCCCGGGTGCTTGGCCGCCCGGGTCTTTCTCTGTGTGCGTCGCACCCTTCAAGAGGTGATGCGCATGCGGCTGTGCCAGAATCGGGGGAACCGATGCGTTGCGCGTCGGTCTGATTCGGCACTCCCGACATTCTGGATCTGCGCATGCGAATTCTGGTCATCGAAGACAACTCCGACATCGCCGCCAACCTTGGCGACTACCTGGAGGAGTGCGGGCACGTGGTGGATTTTGCGGCGGATGGCATTACCGGGCTTCACCTTGCGGTGGTGCACGAGTTCGATGCCATCGTGCTGGACCTGAACTTGCCCGGGATGGACGGGTTGGAGGTTTGCCGCAAGCTGCGCAACGAGGCGCGCAAGCAAACCCCCGTCCTGATGCTCACCGCGCGTGACACGCTGGAGAACAAGTTGGCCGGATTCGAGTCCGGGGCCGATGACTACCTGATCAAGCCGTTTGCCCTGCAGGAAGTCAATGTGCGCCTGAACGCGCTGGCGCGTCGCGGACGCGGCCTGCCGGCGCGGGTGCTGTCGGTGGGTGAGCTGGAGTTCAACCTCGATACCCTGGAAGTGCATCGCGAGGGGCGGTTGCTGCAGCTCAACCCGACGGCACTGAAGATCTTGCAGGCTTTGATGGAGGCGTCTCCGGCGGTGGTGACGCGGCATGACCTGGAGGCGCGCGTGTGGGGCGAGGAGCTGCCGGATTCCGATTCGCTGCGGGTGCATATCCACGGCTTGCGGGCGGTGCTGGACAAGCCGTTCGGCAAGCCGATGATCCAGACGCGGCACGGGATAGGCTATCGGATCGCGGTGCCCGATGCCGGCAGCTGAAGCATCGGTGGCGCGCCGCCCGCCGCGGGGGCGGCGACGGCTGCGTACCCGCATCATCGTGACATTCACGCTGTTGGGGTTTTGCCTCACCGCGCTGTTCGCCTATGCGACCACCGTTTTGCGCACACGGGTCGAGACCCAATTGCTGTCAGATGCGTTGAATCGCAACATCGACGGTTACGCCAGTGCCTTCCAGCGCAACCCGGAGACCGCCACCTTTGCGTTCGAGGGGGTGCAGGGGCGCGTTTATTCGATCGATCGGCTGGGCAATGCCCCCGAAGACTGGCGTGCCTTGCCGGATGGCATCCACGAACTGCACGGCAGTGAAGAAGGCGAGCGTTTTGCCTACAAGCTGGCGGTGCGACATTCGCCAACGCATGTCTTCTATTTGGCCTACGACCTGACCCAAACCCTGCATGGGCAGGAGCAGCAGAATCGCCTGCTGGTGGGGACGGTGGTCGTGTTCACCCTGTTGGCTCTGGTGCTGGGATGGTGGTCCGCGTCCCGGGTGATGGCGCCGGTGTCCGACTTGGCCCAGCGCTTGCGCAAGTCCGGGACAGACTCGAGCCCGGAGGCGTTGGCGTCGGGATTTCCGGATGATGAGGTGGGCGAGCTGGCCAAGGCACTGGATGACTACGCCGAACGCCTGACCGAGGTGGTGCAGCGCGACCGCGAGTTCAATGCCGACGTCAGCCACGAGTTGCGGACGCCGCTGGCGGTGATTCGTGGCGCAGCAGAGCTGCTGTTGTCCAAGCCCGATCTGGATGAGCGCATGCGGACGCGGCTGGCCCGCATCCAGCGCGCCGAGCAACAGTGCACCGACCTGATCAGTGCCTTGCTGCTGCTGTCCCGCAACGAGCGCGCCGTGGGCTCCTGCAACGTGGCGAAAGTGGCGCAGCAGCAGTTGGACAGCCATCGGGCACAGCTGGGCGGAAAGCCGGTGGAATTGCGGTTGGAAGGCGATGCCCAGGTGCAGCTGGATGTGCCGGATTCGGCGTTGGCGGTGGCGCTTGGCAATCTGATCGGCAATGCGGTGAAGTACACCCCCAGCGGCGAAGTGGTGGTGCGCGTTGGGCGCAATGCGGTGGAGGTCATCGATTCCGGCCCCGGGCTCAGCGCCGAGGACGCGGCCAAGCTGTTCACCCGCGGCTATCGCGGCACCCATGCGGGGCATTCGCAGGGCGGCGGCATCGGGTTGTCGATCGTGCGCCGGCTGTGCGCCCTGTACGGCTGGGACGTGCAGGTGCGCCCGGGACACGAGAAGGGCGTGGTGGCCACGCTGACCTTCGGCTGAGCTGCCGCCATCGGCGTTCGGGGGCATAATGACGGGCTACCGTTACCGAAGGTTGCCCCCCCATGACTGCCGACACCCTGCGCTACCAGGTTTCCCCGTCCGATCACGCCCGCAGTGCCGAGCAGCGCGAGGCGATCCTCGCTGGCGAACTGGGGTTCGGCAAATTTTTCACCGACCACATGGTGGCCATTCAGTGGGACAAGGCCCAAGGCTGGCACGATGCCAAGGTCTGTGCCTATGGTCCGCTGTCGCTGGATCCGTCCGCCTCGGTGCTGCACTACGGGCAAGAAATTTTCGAGGGCATCAAGGCCTACCGGCATGCCGACGGCTCGATCTGGACGTTCCGTCCCGAGGCCAACGGTGAGCGTCTGCAGCGCTCGGCCGCACGCCTGGCTCTGCCGCAGCTGCCGGTAGCCGAGTTCGTCGAGTCCCTCCGTCAGCTGGTGGCCATCGACCACGCCTGGGTGCCGTCGACGCCGGAAAGCAGCCTGTATTTCCGCCCCTTCATGATCGCCACCGAGGCCTTCCTGGGGGTGCGTGCCGCACAGGCGGCCGGTTATTACGTGATCGCAAGCCCGGCCGGCGCGTATTTCGCAAAGGGCGTGGCGCCGGTGTCGATCTGGCTATCGGAAGACTATGCGCGTGCGGCCAAGGGTGGCACGGGTGCGGCCAAGTGTGGCGGCAACTACGCGGCTTCGCTGCTGCCGCAGCAGGAAGCCTACGCGCAGGGTTGCTCGCAGGTGCTCTTCCTCGACCCGGTCGAGGGCAAGTACCTGGAAGAACTGGGTGGCATGAACGTGTTTCTGGTGTTCAAGGATGGCCGTTTGGTCACCCCGGCGCTGTCGGGCAGCATCCTCGAAGGCATCACCCGTTCCAGCATCCTGCAATTGGCGCGTGACCGCGGCATGCAGGTGGAAGAGCGCCCGATCACCATCGATGAGTGGAAGCAGGGCGTGGCCTCCGGCGAGATTACCGAAGTGTTCGCTTGCGGCACCGCCGCCGTGGTCACCCCGATTGGTGAGCTCAAGGGCAAGGGTTTTGTCGTGGGCGACATCACTGCGCCGGCGGGCGAGATCACCATGTCGATCCGCAAGGAACTGACCGACATCCAGTATGGCCGTCTGCCCGACCGCCACGGCTGGCTGGTCAAGCTGCGCTGAGGCGTATGCGATGAGACGGGGCGCGCATTCGCCCTGTCACAAGTGCAACCACCAGCATCCCATCCGCTGACGCAGCCAAAACGTGGCCTGGCTGGGCGTGTGGCCGTTGGCTTGAATCTGTTCTGCGCGCAGCCCCGCCAGGCGTGGAGCCGCCCGCTGAAGCAATTGGCCGGTGTCCGGGTCAAATGTCGCCACGTCGTCATCCGGCGTGGCGCTGCCTGCGTAAACGGGCTGCACGTCTACCAGCGTGCGGCTGGCGATCAGTTCCAGCCGGTCCATGACCCGGTTGGCCGCAGTGGTGCCCATGCCGGCCCAGTCGAACAAGCCTGCGATGCGGTTGGCATCGCCGGATTGGATGGCGCTGCTCAGCGAATGGGACAGATCCTGAATGCTGCGTGCGCAGACATTGCGGCGCAGGTAGGCACCGCCACTGGTCGTGACGGGTGGAGGCAGGCGCTCGCGCGCGCCGATGTCTTCGCATTTGCGGTCGGTGTACACCAGGCCGCCATCCTGAGTGCTGCAGCGCTTGACCTGGGCAGCGGCGGTCAGGGGCAGGCCGGTACCGGCAAGGAGCAACAACAGGGCGGGGATGCGATGCATGGCCGAAGCCTACAAGCGCACCCGCATGCTGGGAAGTGAATCAGCGCAGCCGCTGCAGGATGGCCTGCGTCGGTTTGGCCAGGTTGAGCGTGTAGAAGTGCAGGGCGGGGGCGCCGCCGGTGATCAGGCGTTGGCAGAGGGTGGCCACGAGGTCGGCGGCGAATTCGCGCACGCCTTCGACGTCATCGCCGAGGGCGCGCATGCGCTGGCTGATCCAGCGCGGGATCTCGGCCCCGCAGGCTTCCGAGAACCGTCGCAGTTGGCTGAAATTGGAGATCGGCATGATGCCGGGCACGATCGGGATGTCGATGCCCAGCGCCCGCACGTCGTCCACGAAGCGGAAATAAGCATCGGTGTTGTAGAAATACTGCGTGATCGCCCCATTGGCGCCGGCATCGACCTTGGTTTTGAAGTTGCGCAGGTCCTTGTGTGCGTCCTCGGCCTGCGGATGGATTTCCGGGTAGGCGGCGACTTCGATCTGGAAGTGGTCGCCGTGCTCGTCCCGGATCAGCTGCACCAGCTCGTTTGCGTAACGGAGGTCACCGCTGCGGGCCATGCCGGAAGGCAAGTCGCCGCGCAGGGCGACGATGCGGTCGCAGCCCAATGCGCGATAGAGCTTGAGCAAGTCACGGATCTCCTGCCGGCTGCCGCCCACACAGGTGAGGTGTGGCACACCGGTCACGCCGTGCTCGCTGTGCAGGCGCTGCACGGTTTCCGGCGTGTGGCTGAGGGTAGAGCCGCCAGCCCCGAAGGTCACCGACATGAACTGCGGAGCATGGGCCTTGAGCTTGCGCGCGGTACGGTCGAGCTGTTCGCGCTGCTCGTCTGTCTTGGGCGGGTAGAACTCGAAGCTGATCGGCAACATCGTCTGGGTGTTGGAGTACGGGTTGCGCAAGTATATATCGCTTGTTCGCGATAAAGCGATACATTCACGATGCTGCCGCGAAATTTCGCGCGCAGGCTGTAAAATGCACGGTTTTTCAAAGTGTTGACGATGCAGACAGACCTTCAGGCGCCGGTCTCGGCACCGACCATGGCGCGCCTGCTGGCTGGCCTGCTGGCGTCGCCCAGCAGTGACGTTCCACCGTTGCCGGAGACACTGGGGCAGTGGATTGACTGGCCACGGGCGGTGGCGTTGTCGCGGGCGCTGGATACCGAGCAGGCCAGCGGACAGCCTGCTGTCTGTGACGAGGCCCCGATGCGCGATGCCAGTACGCAACTGCGTGCCGGCTTGCAGGCGGCCATCTTCGATGCGCAGGCATGGGCTGCGGCAGCGCCGCTTCCGTTGGCGGACCCGGTGGCCGCTTTCGCCCCGCTGCGCCAGTGGTACCAAGGCCTGCAGCGCAAGATGGCGGCTGCCACCGGGCGGCTGCGGGGCGGGCTGCGAGATGCCTTGGCGCAGGCAGGTGGGGCGTCGGCGCGGCTGGCCGAATTGGATGCGGTGATGGAGTCGGTGCTCAGCCCGCGCGAACAGGGCCAGCTGGCAGGCCTGCCGGCATTGCTGGAGCAGCGGTATGCGGCCTTGGTGGCGCAGGGTGTGGATGGCGAATTGCGCGAGTTCCGCAACGGGGTCCGGTCGCTGTTGCTGGCGGAGCTGGATGCAAGGTTTCTTCCGATCGATGGATTGCTGGCGGCTTTGACGTCGCAGCAAGAGAGGGTTTGATGCAAAAGCGCGTGTTTGAAGGTGTGGTGGTTTTGGGGCTGCTGGCCATCCTCGGGATCGGGACCCTGCATGCCTCGGCCAATCCCGCCGTGCTGGCGGTCTGCGCCTTGATCGCATTGGTCTACCTGTACGGCGGCATTGAGTTGCTGCGTTTTCGTCGTGCCACGGCCAGCCTGGACACTGCCACCCGGGCGCTGACAGCGCCGCCGGAGGATCTGGATGCGTGGTTGCAGGGCTTGGATGCCTCCTTGCGCAGTGCGGTGCGGCTGCGTATCGCCGGCGAGCGTGTGGCGTTGCCGGCCCCGATGTTGCCGGCCTATCTGTCCGGGGTGTTGGTGCTGCTGGGCATGCTGGGCACCCTGCTGGGAATGATGGTGACCCTGCGCGGCACCGGGCTGGCGTTGGAAACGGCGGTGGATTTGCAGGCGATCCGCGATTCGCTTGCGGCACCGGTCAAGGGGCTGGGCCATGCCTTTGGTACCTCGATCGCAGGCATCAGCGGCTCGGCGGCCTTGGGTGTGCTGACGGCGTTGTGCAAGCGTGAGCGGCTGGCGGTGGCGCGTGCGCTGGATACGGCCATTGCCGGCCCGATGCGGGGGTTTGGTCGTGCCCAGCGCGAGGAGGCGGTCTGGCAGCAACTGCAGGCGCAAGGCATGCAGCTGCCCGCGCTGGTGGCGCAACTGCAGACACTGGCCGAAACGCTGGACCAGCGCGATGCCACGGCTCGGGAACACCAACAGGCTCTGCAGCAGGCCTTGTTGAATGGCAGCGAAGCCATGCAGGCCCAGCAGCTGGCGAGACAGGAGGCGTTTTTGAGCCGCAGCGAAGCAGCGCAATTGCAATTGGCCAACGCCGTGCAGGGCGCGCTTGTCGCCGGCATTGCCCAAGCCGGGCAAGCGGCGCAAGCATTGCTGCAGCCGGTGGTGGAGGCTACGTTGGGTGGCATCGAGCAATCGGCGCGTTCGCTGCATGGCGAGGTGGCGCAGGCGCTGCAGGGGCAGGCGCGTGAAACCGGAACTGCCCTGCAGGCGGCGACCGCCAGCATCGCGCAGCTGTGGACGCAGGCACTGGCCGAGCAGCGGCAGACGGGTGTGGCGATGCTGGGCGATGCGAATCACGCCATGACGCAAATGCTGGCGCAGCAAGAGGCACGCGGCCGCGCACTGGCCGAGACCGTTGCCGCACAATTGCAACAGCACATCGATGCGAATGCCGCAGCATGGGCGCAGGCGCTGGAGCGCCAGCAGCGGATGCAGGCGGATTTCACGGCAAACCAGCAGGCGCAGCTGGCCATGCAAGCCACCGAACAGGCACAGGCGCAGGCGCGGCAGCAGGCGGCGCTTGCGGCACTGATCGATCAACAACAGGTGGCGCATGCGCGGCAGGCGGCCGAACAGCAGGCGGCGCAAGGGCAGTGGGTGGACGCCTTCGCGCAGCAGGCGCAGCACGTGCTTGCAGGGGTCGAACGCAATCAGCAGGCTGCGCAGCTGGCGCTGCAGGCCAGCGAGGCGCAGCGTCAGGAACTGTGGCGTGAGGCGGCGACGGTGCTGACCGAACGCCTTGGCCAGCAATGGCTGGCAATCGGTGATGCGTCGGCGCAGCGCCAGCAGCAGATGTGCGATGTGCTGCAACACAATGCCGAGGCCATTGCCGCGCAGGGGCGGCAGCAGGTGGAGGCCACCTTGGCCGAAGTGGGGACGTTGCTGCAAGCTGCCAGCGCGGCGCCGCGGGCTGCGGCCGACGTGATCGGCGAATTGCGCCAGTCGCTGTCGGACAGTCTGCAGCGCGATGCGACGATGCTGGCCGAGCGCAACCAGTTGCTGGGCACGTTCGGTACCCTGCTGGAGACGTTGAACCACGCCGCCGGCGAACAGCAGGCCGCGATCGATGCCTTGGTGTCGCGTGCCGGAAGCCTGCTGGCGCAGAGCGCCGAACGGATCGACACCCGATTCAATGCCGATGCCGAGCGTCTGGAAGCAGCGGCCACCCGTACCGCCACCGGGGCGCTGGAAATTGCAGGCATCGGCGATGCCTTCGCGAGTGCGGTGGATGCCTTTGCCGCCAGCAATGCGCAGCTGGTCGAGCGGCTTGCGCGGCTGGAAGGCGCGCTGGAGCAATCGATGGCACGCAGTGATGAACAGCTGGCCTACTACGTGGCGCAGGCGCGCGAAGTGGTGGACCTCAGTCTGCTCAGCCAGCGTCAGATCGTCGATGACCTGCGCCGGCTGGGTGAGTCACGTGCGGGCAATGCGTTGGAGTCGGCATGAGCCTGGAGCTGGACAGCGATGACGGGTTGGATGGCGGTGCGCCCATCTGGGCCGCTTTCGGCGACCTGATGGCGGTCCTGCTGGGGGTGTTCGTGCTGATCCTGGTGGGCGTGATCGGCATCCAGCTGCATCTGGAAACCCGGCTTCGTGCCGAAATCCAGCAGCGCACCCAAGCCGAACAGCGGCGCAAGGCGTTGGAACAGGCGCTGGCCGCGCCGCTGGCCGAAGGCCGCATCACCTTGGTGGATGGGCGTATCGGCATCCGCGGCAGCGTGTTGTTCGCGCACAACTCCGATGCATTGCAGCCGGAAGGTCGCAAGGTGTTGGCCGAACTGGCGGGCCCGTTGACCGACTATCTGCGCGCGCGCAGCGAGGTCTTGATGGTCAGCGGCTTCACCGATGATCAGACCATCCATGCCGACAACCGGCGGTTTGCCGACAACTGGGAACTGTCGGCGCAGCGGGCCTTGACCGTCACCCGTGCGTTGATCGATGCCGGCGTGCCGGCAGGGGCGGTGTTTGCCGCGGCCTTTGGTGCCCAACAGCCGGTGGCCAGCAATGCCGACGAAGCCGGGCGTGCGCGCAACCGCCGGGTGGAGATCGCGCCGTTGCCCAGGCAGGGAGCCGCGGCCTCGCAGTGATGCAAACACCTGATGCCGCCGAATTGGAAGCGCGCGTGGCCGCACTGTCAGCCCGTGGCGTGGCCACGCCCGCGTTGTGGCGTGCGGCTGCACTGCTGCGACGACTGCCTGGGCAGGATGTTGTCGTTGCACAGGCATTGCGCCTGCGGGTGATGGAATTGCTGGCAACTTGCGAACCGCCCGCCTTGCCTGACGCCGCGCCTCCAACGCGCGCAGCCGTCTTTGCGGAGCTGTTGCAGCTGCTGGCAGCGGGGCGTGCCACCTCGCTGCCAAAGTGCGTCGACGCGGCTGTTGATGCATCCGCAATGCAGCCGTCACCCCTGCTGGAAGAAGCCAGATTGGCCTGGCGTACCGTGCGTGCACGCAGCCAGCTGCAGCAGACGCTGGCGCAGCCACAGGAGCATGCCGGCCCGCTCAATTCCAGCCGCCTGTTGCTGCGCGCGCTGGAGGCCATGCAGGCCGTGTCGCCCGCGTACGTGGAGTGTTTTCTGGCCCATCTCGACGTGTTGGCAGCTCTGCAACCATTGGCGGCAGCACCACAGGGTGCGTCCCTTGCGTCGTCACGGCGGCCATCGCGCCCCCGCAAGCGTCGCGACTGACCGGCATCAAGGCAGTTGGCGGCAGATTGCGGCCCAATCGTGCTTGAGATTCTTTCGCTGGGAGAGGCGTTTTGGAAACGCAGACATTCGGGCAGATCGTACGTGATGGGGCTTGGCTGGAAGGGCGGCTGCAGCGCAGCTTCAGTCACCCGGCCGAGCAGGTGTGGGCGCAATTGACCGAACCGGCCGCGCTGGCGCAGTGGTTGGCGCCGGGCCGCATTGCGCTGTGTGAAGGCGGTACGGTCACGCTGGATTTCGGTGACAGCGGCATCGTCATCGACAGCACGTTGACGGCTTTCGTGCCGGGCCAGGTGTTGGAGTATTCGTGGAGCAGCGGCGCGCAACCGCAGCGGCCACTGCGTTGGGAAGTGCAATCCCATGCTGCTGGCGCGGTGTTGGCATTGACCGTGCGCGTGCCTGCCGATGAGGACATCGCCAAAGCCTGTGCCGGTTTCGAGGCGCATCTGGAGATGCTGGCGGCGGCGCTGGAAGGGGTGTCGATCAAATTCC
>CAUJJG010000089.1 GCA_963205445.1 Pseudomonadota bacterium | reverse complement strand
CTCGGTGAACTTGTCCATGCGGGTGGCGGTGGTGGGGCCGGCCGGGCCGACCACTTCATCGCGCACCGGATCGACAGGGCCGACGTAGTAGATGAAGCGCCCGGCCAGGTCCACCGGCAGCGGCTCGCCCTTGTTGAGCATTTCCACCATGCGCTTGTGGGCGGCGTCGCGGCCGGTCAGCATCTTGCCCGAGAGCAGCAGCACCTCGCCCGGCTTGAGCGTGGCCACGTCCTCGCGGGTGATGGTGTCCAGATTCACCCGGCGCGCGTTCTGCGGGCTGTAAGTCAGCTTGGGCCAGTCTTCCAGCGACGGCGGGTCCAGCATCACCGGGCCGCTGCCGTCGAGGGTGAAATGGGCATGGCGGGTGGCCGCGCAGTTGGGGATCAACGCCACCGGCAGGTTGGCGGCGTGGGTCGGGAAGTCCTTGATCTTGACGTCCAGCACCGTGGTCAGCCCGCCCAAGCCCTGCGCACCGATGCCCAGCGCGTTGACCTTTTCGAACAGCTCGATGCGCAGCTCCTCGACGCGATTGATGGGCCCGCGCGCGATCAATTCCTGGATGTCGATTTCCTCCATCAAGGATTCTTTCGCCAGCAGCATCGCCTTCTCGGCGGTGCCGCCGATGCCGATCCCGAGCATGCCCGGCGGGCACCAGCCGGCGCCCATGGTCGGCACCGTCTTCAGCACCCAATCGACAATCGAATCGGAGGGATTGAGCATGGCGAACTTGGACTTCGCCTCGCTGCCGCCACCCTTGGCCGCCACGATCACATCGACCTTGTCGCCGGCGACGATCTTCATGTTGATCACGCAGGGCGTGTTGTCCTTGGTGTTGATGCGTTTGCCGGCGGGGTCAGCCAACACGCTGGCACGCAACTTGTTGTCCGGGTCCATGTAGGCACGGCGCACGCCCTCGTTGACGGCGTCTTCCAGCGAGCCGGTGAAGCCCTCCCAACGCACGCCCATGCCCACTTCCAAGAACACGGTGACGATCCCGGTGTCCTGGCAGATCGGGCGGTGGCCTTCGGCGCACATCCGCGAATTGATCAGAATCTGCGCCATCGCGTCCTTGGCCGCCGGCGATTCCTCGCGCTCGTAGGCGGCGGCGAGGCTCTTGATGTAATCGACCGGGTGGTAATAGCTGATGTACTGCAGTGCATCGGCGACGGACTGAACGAGGTCTTCTTGCTTGATGGCGGTCACGGATCTGGCAACGTCGGCTGGGTCGTGGGGTGACCATCATATCGCGCCCCCTTTTCAAGCGCGCCCTTGTGGCGCAGGATGCAGTCTGGCCAGTCCGGGGAGGGGATCATGGGCGAGAACGAGAATGCAGCAGGCATGTTCCAAGGCATCCGGGGCGTCATCAACGATATACGCCTGTTGCTGGTGGACATGCTGGGCTTGGGGAAGCCAGACACAGACGAACAAATGCTCATCGAGGTGTTTTTCGGCTTGATGGGATATCTGGCCAAGGCAGACCGTTTGGTCAGCAGCCATGAGTCCAATCTGGCCGATACGGTGATGAACGAGCTGGACCTGTCGATGGCCGGGCGCGAAATGGCCATGGCAGCCTTCAGCCGTGGCATGCACCGCAACGTCAACGTCGTCGCGGAACTTCTGCGATTCACGGATGCACACGGCGCAGGCTCAGACAAGGCAGGGCACCTGTATGACGTGCTGCTGCGTTTGGCCGCTGCGGATTCCCGGCTGGATCCGCGCGAGCATGAAACCATGCAGCAGGTCACCAAATGCTTGGGCATGCCTGCTTCCACGCTGGAGAACAAGCTGGCGCAGTTCAACATCCGGCGCTGAACAGCCGGTTGCGCCCATGAGGCCTCGCATGCGCCTGTCATTGGCTTGCTTGGCAGCCTTGCTGGCGGTGGCACCTGCATCTTGTGCGCGCATCCCAGCTCCGTCATCAGCCGAGACGGCTGCGACCTCCGGCAGCGGCGCGGACGCTCTCAACACAGCGCAACCGCAGGTCATCGCCAGCGGTCTGGACCATCCTTGGGCCGTGGCCCCCTTGCCCGATGGCACGTTTCTGGTCACGGAACGCCCCGGTCGATTGCGGCGCATCGACCGTGAAGGTCACGTGTCGGCGCCCATCCGCAACGTTCCCGCGGTCCATGCACGCGGACAAGGCGGCCTGCTGGATGTCGTGCTCGATCCGGCATTCGCGGACAATCAACGCATCTGGCTGAGCTACTCCGAGCCTGGCGAAAACGGGACGGCCGGCACCGCCGTAGCGACGGCAACGCTGGGGGATACCGCCTTGTCGGATCTTCGCGTGTTGTACCGACAGCTGCCGAAACTCGACGGCGGCATGCATTTCGGGTCCCGCATCGCCTTCGATGGCCGTGGGCACGTGTTCATCAGCCAAGGCGAGCGCAACCAGAAAGAGTTGGCGCAGGATCTGGATGTGTTGCAGGGAAAACTGGTGCGGTTGCGCATGGACGGCAGCATTCCGGCCGACAACCCCTTCGCTTCCGGCAAGGGCTTGCGCCGCATGATCTGGAGCCTGGGCCATCGCAACATGCAGGGCTTGGCCGTGGATCCAAGGACTGGCCGGCTCTGGCAAAGCGAGCACGGCCCCCGCGGCGGGGATGAGCTCAATTTGCCTGAAGCCGGCAAAAACTACGGCTGGCCTGTCATCAGCGATGGCATGAATTACCTGACCAACCGCCCCTACCCGGAAACCCGGGGGCGCGAAGCCGCCGGGATGGAACGCCCCCACCATGTCTGGGCCAAATCCCCGGCACTGTCCGGGATGGCGTTTTACACCGGCCATCCGGAAAGCCGCTGGGACAACAGTCTGCTGCTGGGGGCCCTGGCAGGTCGGGCGCTGATTCGTCTGCAGCTGGACGGCGACAGGGTGGTCGCGGAAGAGCGCCTGCTGGAAGCGTTTGGAAAGCGCATTCGTGATGTGCGCGTTGGTCCGGATGCGGCCTTGTACTTGGTGACGGATGAGGATGACGGCCAACTGCTGAGGCTGGTGCCGCCCGTCGCAAGCAGTGCCAATTCTCACTGACGAATGCTGCGTTGCGGCGTAAAATGGCCGTTGACACCGCTGCCCCCTCACCCGCATGGCCTCCCCCTTCGGCACCGAAACGGTGCTCGATGTCCGTCATTGGACGGACGCCTATTTCAGCTTCACCACCACCCGTGATGACGGTTTCCGCTTCGACAACGGCCAGTTCGTGATGATCGGGCTGGAAGTCGAGCAGGCGGATGGCAGCCGCAAGCCGTTGATGCGTGCCTATTCCATCGCCAGTGCGAATTGGGAAGAACAGCTGGAATTCTTCAGCATCAAGGTGCAGGACGGCCCGCTGACCTCGCGCCTGCAACACATCAAGCCCGGCGACAGCATCCTGATCGGCCGCAAGCCCACCGGCACCTTGCTGATCTCGGACCTGCACGCCGGTCGCAATCTCTACCTGCTTTCCACCGGCACGGGGCTGGCACCGTGGCTGTCGGTGATCAAGGACCCGGCGACCTACGAGCGCTTCGAGAAGGTGGTGCTCTGCCACGGCGTACGTGGCGTTGAAGATTTGGCCTATCGCGATTACATCATGCACGAACTGCAGGCGCATGAGCTGCTGGGCGAGATGCTGCGCGGTCGCCTGCTTTACTACCCGGCGGTCTCGCGTGAGCCCTTCGAAGTCGATGGCCGCGACCACCGTGGCCGCATTACCGACCATCTTGAGCAAGGGCGCATTGCCGAGGCGATGGGCATCGACGCACTGGACCCTGCACACGACCGCGCGATGATCTGCGGCAGCCCGCAGATGTTGGCGGATTTCCGTCGCATCTTGGATGGACGGGGCTTTACGGCTTCCCCACGCATCGGCACGGCCGGTGAATATGTGTTCGAACGGGCGTTCGTCGAGAAATGAGCTGCAGCACGCGCCGCCGCCATTCCTGAGGCATCAACCGCCCGCTGCTTCACCGTAGCGCAGCCAGATGCGTGCATCGGCTTCATTGTTGAACATGCGGATGCGGTAGCCGCGCTCCAGCGCCATCAGTTCCGCCTCCTCGATCCGCACCATCTGATCCGACCGGCCTTCCACATAGGCAATCCTGGCGCGGTCCAACCCGGTGCCGTCCACGGCGCGGAAGAACTCCCCAAGCTCGGCATCGGTCATCACTTCCCCGGGCAGGTCGTCCAGCACCAACAACTGGGTGGCCCCCGTTTCGGCAAGATGCGCGGCGATCTCCAGCCAATACGCCAGCGTAATGGGCAGGGTGGTCTTGAAGGCCGGGTCCAGCGCCCGCAGGCGCACTTCGAGCAACGGCGACAGGAAACGGCATTCCAGCTGGTAGCCCTCCCCGTCGCGACCTGTCTGGGTCATGCCAGCGCCTTTTCGATATCACGAACGAGCGATTCCGGCGTGTCGGTGGGTGCATACCGAGCGATTACCTGACCATCAGGCCCGATCAGGAATTTCGTGAAGTTCCACTTGATCGCCCCGATCCCGAGCAAGCCGCTTTTCTGCTGTTTCATCCACTGCCACAGAGGATGTGCGCTGCTTCCGTTCACATCGACCTTCGCGAACATCGGGAAATCCACGCCGTAGTCCAGCGTGCAGAATTCCCGGATCGCATCGGCATTGCCTGGCTCCTGCGCTCCAAACTGGTTGCAAGGAAAGCCAAGCACCACCAGCCCGCGCTTGCGATAGGTCTGCCAGAGTGCCTGCAGCCCCGCGTACTGTGGCGTGAAGCCGCATTTGCTGGCGACATTGACCACCAGCAGCGCCTTGCCTCGCCATTGCGACAGCGCCTGCACGCTGCCGTCGAGAGCCATCGCTTCGAAGTCGTAGGCGGTCGCCAAGGCGGCACTTCCTGAATGGGACACGCATGAATTCTGCAACATCTTCAGGATTTCTGCTTGCTGAATTCACGCAGCTTGGCCGCCAGCCGTTGGCCATGCCCTCCGGCACGGGAGCCATGTTCCGGGATCGATTATTCTTGCAGATCGTTTCCGTTGTCATTATCCGAGCCTCCCATGAACCGACCCACTGCCTGTGCACTTGCGCTTGCCATCGCCACCCTCCTTGGGGGCCATGCTCCCGCAGCTGTCGCGGCCCAACACGACAAGGCCCAGATGTCCGCCTCCAATTACAGCGGCCCGTTCGCTGCAGCAAGCCCACTGGACTTGAACTACCCACAGTTCGACAAGATCAAGGACAGTGATTTCGGCCCGGCTTTCGACGCCGGCATGGCAGCACAGCTGCGCGAGATGCAGGTCATTGCCGACAATCCGGAAAAGCCCAGCTTCAAGAACACCATCGTTGCCATGGAAAAGAGCGGCCAGGTG
Organism: Pseudomonadota bacterium; assembly: GCA_963205445.1. GTDB lineage: Bacteria > Pseudomonadota > Gammaproteobacteria > Xanthomonadales > Xanthomonadaceae > Thermomonas. The sequence goes on along the minus strand of CAUJJG010000089.1, from coordinate 9,971 downwards.
CTGGACCGCGCCACCAATGTGTTCTTCAACCTGCTGGCAACCGACAAAAACGATACCCGTGATGCCTTGCAGACCGAGTACGCGCCCAAATTCTCCGCCCACCGCGACACCATCACGCTGAACCCGAAGCTGTTCGCGCGGATCAAGGCCCTGTACGACGCCCGTGACACGCTCGGTCTGGACGCTGTCGACCGCCGCTTGCTGGAAAAGCGCTACGAGGACTTCGTCCGCGGTGGTGCCGCGCTGAACGATGCGCAGAAGGCGCGCATCCGCGAGATCAACACCCAGATGTCCAAGCTCGGCACCCAGTTCGGCCAGAACGTGCTGGCCGAGGTGAACGACTCCGCCGTGGTCGTGGACAGCCGTGACCAGCTGGCCGGGATGAGCGAAGAACAGATCGCCGCCGCAGCCGAAGCCGCCAAGGCACGCAACCTGCCGGGCAAGTATGTCATCGCCCTGCTCAACACCACCGGTCAGCCCTCCGAAGCACAGCTGCAGGACCGTGCCCTGCGCGAGCGTCTGCACAAGGCCTCTGAAGCACGCGGCAGCCGCGGCAACCAGTGGGACAACACCGCCATCGTCTCGCAGGTGCTGAAGCTGCGCGCCGAACGCGCCCGGATGCTGGGCTACGACACCTCCGCCAACTTCGTGCTGGCCGACGAAACCGCCGCCAACCAGGACACGGTCAACAAGATGCTGCGCGCGCTGGCACCCAAGGCGGTGACCAATGCCCGCCGTGAAGGCGTGGAGCTGCAGGCGATGATCGACGCCGAGCAGGCCAAGGCCGGCCAGCCGACCTTCCCCCTGCAGTCCTGGGATTGGGCCTACTACAGCGAAAAGGTGCGCGCCGCGAAGTACAGCTTCGACGAGAGCCAGCTCAAGCCCTACTTTGAAATGAAGAACGTGCTGGAGAACGGCGTCTTCTTTGCTGCCAACAAACTGTACGGCATCAGCTTCAAGGAACGCACCGACCTGCCCAAGTACCATCCCGACACTTGGATCTATGACGTGCTGGACAAGGACGGCAGCCACCTGTCCATCTTCATCTTCGACCCCTATGCACGCGCTTCCAAGCGTGGGGGCGCATGGATGAACACCTACGTGGCGCAGTCGGCGCTGAGCGGCGAAAAGCCTGTCGTGGCCAACCATCTGAACGTGCCCAAGCCCTCGCCGGGCAAGCCCACCCTGCTCACCTGGGACGAGGTCACCACCACATTCCACGAGTTCGGGCATGCCTTGCACGGGTTCTTCCAGGACGTGCGCTATCCGTATTTCTCCATGAACGTGCCGCGCGACTTCGTGGAGTACCCCTCGCAGGTCAACGAGATGTGGGCCGATTGGCCGGCAGTGCTGGCCAACTATGCCAAGCACTACCAGACGGGCGAGGCCATGCCGCAGGCGCTGCTGGACAAGGTGATCGCGGCCTCGAAGTTCAACCAAGGCTTCGCTACCACCGAATATCTGCAAGCGGCCATGCTCGACCAGCGCTGGCACCAGCTGCCGCTGGAGCAGATCCCGGATGGCAAGGACGTGATGGCGTTCGAGGCGAAGGCGTTGGCCGCCGATGGCTTCGACTACGCGCCGGTGCCGCCGCGCTACAAGACCCCGTATTTCAGCCACATCATGGGCGGCTATGCGGCGGGCTACTACGCCTACATCTGGTCTGAAGTTCTGGGCGCCAATACCACCCAGTGGATTCGCCAGCACGGCGGGCTGACCTTGGAGAATGGCGACCGTCTGCGCAAATTCGTGCTGGCACCCGGCGGCGAAATCGAAGCCGGCAAGCTGTTCCCGAATTTCGCCGGCTATGAGGCCAAGATCGAAGCGTTGTTGGAACAGCGCGGGCTGGACAGCAAGTAAGGCCCCCGGGCTGCGGTCACGACAACGCCGCCCTCGGGCGGCGTTGTTGCATGGGGCATCCAGGAATGCGTGCGATCAAGCCCTGCGGCCTGCCAATCAAGCGGCGCGGAACAGCGCCTTGTATTCGTCAGCCACCAAGGGCAGCAACAGCCGGGCTGGAACTTCCACCGACCGCGTCCCCTCCGAATAGGGGGCAACCTGATAGGGAGGGAAGACGAATCGCAATGCTCTGATGCTGCCGTCAGCGTTCAGGACCGGCTCGATGCGTGCGAATCGTGCGGCACCCGGCTCGGTGCCTTCAGTGATCATCTTGCTGCGCAGGGCCAGCTGCTCCGCGCGCACTGCACCTTCCAGCGCTTCCTCATCCAGCTGTGCGGACAAGGCCGTCATCAGCTGTTCACGCACATAGGCTGAAACGGGCTTCCAACTGTCTGCCTGCGGAATCAACTGTTCCGCCGCCAACATTTGCTGCTTCTGCGGCAGCCAGACAAAGCGCTCCACCAACGGCTGCCCATGGGCACCACCGGTATAACTGCTGCCGTCAGCCGCCACAGCCACGATGCGTGGGGACTCCACAAGCATGCTGAACTGCAAGCTGAGGTCATACGGCGCAACCGGCTTGGTCTGCCCCAATGCCGTGAGCGCCCGAACCACCTCGTTGCGCGCTGCCTCCGCGTAATCCCGAAGTGCACGGGCAAGGGCCGGGTGCTTCATGGCTGGCGGCGGATAGCTGATGCCGATGATGAGGTTGGGCTTGGTCTCGATCACGTCCTGCAAAAGTACGTTCTCGACGACGGGCTGCCCTGCAGGTTTGTCGGAAGGCCCCGGTGCAGGCACAGGCGCATCACCTGATGAACAGGCCGTCAGCAAAGCCAGGGACAGGAAAAAAGGACGCAACGACGACGTGGGGGATGGGCGCATCGTGGGAAACATGAATGCGGTAGTGCGAGCGCGCTAGTGTGGGCCGTAACCGCAAAAAAACAAAGCCCGGCAATGCCGGGCTTTGTTTCGCACAAGGTGCTGGCGAATTACATCGCCTGCACTTCGTCGGCCTGCAGGCCCTTCTGGCCCTGCACAACCTTGAAGGAGACCTTCTGGCCTTCCTGCAGGGACTTGAAGCCGGTGCCCTGGATCGAGCGGAAGTGGACGAAAACGTCCGGGCCGCTTTCCGGGGTGATGAAGCCGAAGCCCTTGGCGTCGTTGAACCACTTGACGGTGCCGGTCTGACGATCAGACATGTTGTTACTCCAATGAAAACAGTTGGTCATGAAAACACGGCTGGCGATGCCGGCCGCGACTGTCGAGCAAGGGGTAACGCACACGATGAGCGGATCGCGATGGATCTACCGCATCGGGTCACGATGTACCGTGATCCCGCTTGAAACAGTGGGCGCACATTAACCTGTTTTTGACGGCAAATGTGCATTCCGGCAAATATTTTTTTCAGACGGTCGTTTTTTCCTACCAATCGGCGTGATCGGGCAGCAATCCACGCAATTCCGCATCACTCAGATTGCGCCACTGGCCGGGCTTGAGATGCCCCAGTTTGACGTTGCCGATCCGCGCCCGGTGCAATTGCTTGACCCGATAACCGAAATGCGCCGCCATCAGACGAATTTGTCGGTTCAGGCCCTGCACCAGCACGATCCGAAAGCCGAACCTCCCCTGCTTACGGGTCTTGCACGGCAGCGTGGCCTCGCCGTGCACCGGCACCCCGCCGCGCGCCATCGCACGCAGGAACTCGTCGGTGACGGCATTGTTCACGCCGACCAGATATTCCTTTTCCAGCTTGTTCTCGGCACGCAGGATGCGGTTGACGATGTCGCCATTGCTGGTCAGCAGGATCAGGCCTTCGGAATCCTTGTCGAGCCGGCCGATCGGGAAAATGCGCTGCTCGTGGCCGACGAACTCGACGATATTGCCCCTGACCGCCTCGTCGGTGGTGCAGGTGATGCCCACCGGCTTGTTCAGTGCGATGTAGACGTGGCGGCGCTTGCCCTTGGCGGCGGCGCGCGCGGCCAGCACGTTGCCGTCGATGCGGACTTCGTCACCTTCGCCCAGTTCAGCGGCGATGCGGGCGCGGATGCCGTTCACGGTGACGCGACCCTCGGCGATCAGGCGGTCGGCCTCGCGGCGGGAGCAGTGGCCGGTGTCGGCGATGTATCGGTTCAGGCGCATAGGGGGCACATTCTATGGCCTGCAAGGCGGCTTCGCCCGGCTTGACCATGAACGCCACCGCCCTACCCCTCCTGGCGCGCAGCCTCGATCAGCACCAGCACCTCACTCAGCAGCGCGCGCATTGCCTGCTCGGCCGCCGCCACGTCGCCGCGCTCGATCGCGTGCAGCACCTGCGCATGCTCATCAATACTGGCCAGGGCCACACCCTTGCGGGCATTGGTCAAGCCGATGGAAATGCGCAGCGCGGTTTCGACCAGTTCACGCAGCTGCGAATAAAACCGGTTGCCGCTGGCGTGCAGGATGGCCACGTGGAAGGCAATATCCGACGCCAGCGGGTCATCGCATCCCGCGCTGGCGGCCTGCATCCGCGCCAGCGCGTCGCGCACCGGTGCCAGCAGGCCCGCATTGCCCTGGCGCACGTGTTGCGCCGCCAGCGCCGCTGCGCGCGGCTCCATGGCCAACCGCACCTGAGTGAATTCGGCGAGCAGCTCCAGCGAAAACTTGCGCTCCAGCAGCCAACGCAGCACATCGGGGTCGAGCAGGTTCCAGTGCGCCTCCGGCTCCACCTGGGTGCCACGACGCGGACGCGCGCTGAGCAGGCCCTTGGCCGTGAGCATCTTCACCGCTTCGCGCACCACGCTGCGGCTGACCTCGAAGCGCGTGCACAGCTCGGCTTCGATTGGAAACGGCGTGTCATCGCCATAAACGCCGGTGACGATGGCCTCGCCCAGCGCCTCGACCACGCGCCGGGTCAGATTGTCGGCATGCGCGGGGCGACTCATGCGGCAGGCCACCGTGCACGGCTTTCGGGCAGGCCGCGCGTGCCGGTGCGGAACACGAACACATCGCCGGCGTGCGGTTGCGCGGCCAGCGACTCGGGCGACAGGCCGATCCGTGCCGAGGTGACGCACAGCAGATCCAACGCCGGCCCGGCGAAGGCCACGCAGGTAGGCTGCAGCGCGCCGGGGGTATCCAGCACCTCCAGCACCTGGCCATCCGGTGCGTAGCGCACCACCTGGCCTGCGCCCCACTGCGCGTTCCACACGCCGCCTTCGGCATCGACGCAGGAGCCATCGGGCTCAACGCCCGGCGCGGTGCGCGCGAAGTCACGGCGCGGGCCGATGTGCCCGCTGTCCGGGTCGAAGTCATAGACCCAGATCGCGTGGCGCGGCGAATCAGCGAAGTACATGGTGCGCCCGTCCGGGCTCCAGCACAGGCCATTGGCAATGCCGACGCCGGATTCGCGCAGCTGCGCGCGGCCGTCCGCACCCAGGCAGTACAGGCCGGCGCTGTAGGGTTCGGCCTGCGTTGCGTCCTCGACCATGGTGCCGGCCCAGAAGCGGCCCTGGCGGTCTGCGCGGCCGTCATTGAAGCGGCGACCGCTGCCGGCCGGCTCGCAACGATCCAGCCATTCCAGCGCACCGCTGACCGGATCGAACAGGGCAAAGCCGCTGGCAAAAGCGGCCAGCAGCCGCGCATCGCCATCGATGAAAGCGAAACAACCCAGCCGCTCGGGCGTGGCGAACGAGCGCAATGCACCACGCTGCAGATGCCAGGCATGCAGCGCACAGCCGCTGAGGTCGGTCCACCACAGGCAGCCGTCGTCGGCGTTCCATTGCACGTCTTCACCGTGCAGGTGGCCAAACGGCAGGATGTCCAGCAATTCACTCATCGGTTCACCACCAGGTGGCATACAGCGCGGCCAGGACACCCAGCACCGCCAGCGCGGCAACATTGAAGCCGCGACTGGTGCGGTAGTCCACGGCAGTGTCGATGCGGTTGGCCCCGGCGCGCGCGTTGGTCAGCAGCGAAATCACCACCGCCAGCACCAGCGTCACCAGGAACACCACGCCCATGCGATCCATGAATGGCAGCTGCGCCCAGCCCAGCTTCAGCGCATAGGACAGCACCACCGAGCCAGCCGCGGCAGCAATCGCGCCCGCCTCGTTGGCGCGCTTCCAGAACAGGCCCAGCAGGAAGATCACGGTGATGCCCGGGGTGAAGAAGCCGGTGAATTCCTGAATGAACTGGAAGGCCTGATCTGACTGGCCCAGCAGCGGGCGCGCGGTCAGGCAGGCAATCAGCACCGCCGCCACGGAGACCGTGCGTCCGACCAGTACCAGCCGGCGTTCGCGCCCCGCATCGCCGGCCTGCGCGCCATCCTCGGCGCGGCTGTCGATGTGGCGGAATTTCGCGTACAGGTCGAGGGTGAAAATGGTGGCGATGGAGTTGATCTTCGAAGCGGTGCTGGCCACCACGGCGGCGATCAGCGCGGCAAACACCAGCCCCAAAATCCCCGGCGGCAGCAGCCGCATCATGGTCGGATAGGCTTCGTCGGGCTTGGCCAGATCCGGCGCCAGCAGCACTGCGGCGATGCCCGGCAGCACGATGATCAGCGGCATCACCAGTTTCAGGAATGCGGCAAACACCACGCCCTTTTGCGCCTCGCGCAGATTCTTGGCCGCCAGCGCACGCTGGATGATGTACTGGTTGAAGCCCCAGTAGCTGAGATTGGCGATCCACATGCCGCCGATCAGCACTGACAGCCCCGGCAGATCCTTGTAGAACGGGTTGTCGGACGTGAGAATCATGTGGAAGTGGCCGGGGGCCTGCGCCACCAGCGCATGGAAACCGCCAACGATGCCGGCGTCGCCGCCGATCTTGGACAGCGTCAGCCCCGAGACCAGCAGGCCCCCCAACACCAGCAGACTGACCTGCACGATGTCGGTCAGCGCCACCGCCTTCAGGCCGCCGTACAGCTGGTAGAACAGGGCGAAGCCGGCCAGCATGTACAGCGCCATGGTCTGGTCGATGCCGGCGATCTTGGTCACTGCGATCGAACCCAACCAGATGATCGAGGTCAGGTTGACGAACACGTACAGGGCCAGCCAGAACACCGCCATCAAGGTGCGGATGGTCGGCCCATACCGCTGTTCCAGGAACTGCGGCATCGTGTAGATGCGGTTGTGCAGGAAGATCGGCAGGAACCATTTGCCGACGATCAGCAGGGTTGCCGCCGCCATCCACTCATACGAGGCGATGGCCAGCCCGATGGCATAGCCGGAGCCGGACATGCCGACGATCTGCTCGGCCGAGATGTTGGCCGCGATCAGCGACGCGCCAATCGCCCACCACGGCAGCGACTTGCTGGCGAGGAAGTAATCGTTGCTGTCCTTGCTGTGCCCGGCCTTCTCGCGCGCGACCCATTGCGCCAGGGCAAAGATCGCCACCGCGTACACCGCGATCACGCTCAGGTCGAGGGTGGAAAGCATCAGGCGACTCCCGGGGTGGCGTGGGCGGTCAAGGCCGCGAGGAAGGCATCGGCACGGGCGGCGACCTCCGCCGCGGTCATGCCGGGACGGTACAGATTGCTGCCGAGGCCGAAGCCATCGACGCCGGCGGCCAGCCACTGCCCGGCGCTGCGCTCATCGACGCCGCCCACCGCGTGCACGCGCACGTCGGCCGGCAACACCGCACGCAGCGCGCGCAGATGGCTTGGGCCATAGCTGGCGGCGGGGAACAGTTTCAGCTCGCGGGCACCGGCGGCAATCGCGGTGAAGGCTTCAGTGGCGCTGGCGAAACCCGGCATCGGCACCATCTTCAGCGTCAGCGCACGCGCGATCACGGCGGCATCGACATTCGGTGCCACCAACAGGCGACCGCGCGCCGCGTGCACCTGCTCGACCTGCGTCACCTGCAGCACCGTGCCGGCGCCACACAGGCAGCGGTCGCCGAAGGCGTCGCTCAGACGCGCGATGCTGTCCAATGGGTCGGGCGAATTCAGTGGCACCTCGATGGCGTGCACGCCGCGCTCGACCAAGACCGCAGCCACGGCGAGGACCTCATCAGGGCGGATGCCGCGCAGGATCGCGGTGAGTTGGGGCTGGGCGGGTGCGGCAGGCATGGTGTCCTCAATCGATGGCCAACGCGCGCAGGCCCGCCAGCGCGCACTGCGCGCCGTCGAGACTGCGGCTGGGATAGCCCTGTTGGGCCAATGCATCGACGTAGCGCGCGCACAGCGCCGGCGCACCGATCAGGGTCAGTTCGTCGCAAGCGTCTTGCTGCCAGCCCAGCAACGGCAGCGCGCCGCGCACGTCGCTGCCGATCACCAGTCCGGACAGAAAAGCATCCGCCACTGCAGCCGGCATAGCCTCACGCAGCTGGCGGCTGCGTGCTTCGAACAGCACATGGGTCAGGCTGGCGGCGGCGTGGGCGCGGCGCAGGCCAAAGGCAAAGGCATCCGCATCGTGCCCGGCATCGGCATTGCCGGCCAATTGGCTGTGCCGGCGCAGCAGGGCGAACAGCTCGCCGCCAAAGCTGGTCTGGAAGCGCAGCACCCGCCCGTCCTGCAGCTGCACCCATTTGCAGTGGGTGCCGGGCAGGACCAGCACGCGCCGGCCCTGGGCCAGCTGCGGCTGCAGGGCCAGCGCGCCGAACACCTGGGTTTCCTCGCCGCGCATCACATCCGGTGCCGCCTGCGGATTGATGCAGGCCAAGCCTGGAACGATGGCCACGGCGTGGTCCTGGCTATGGAAGCGGTGCAGGCCGGTGCGCAGCGCCGCCGCATCCGCCGGGCAGTCGGCATAGGCCACCTCCACCCAGCCGCTGCGTGCACCGACCATGCCGGCCATGAACAGCGGCAGCGCGCCGTGCGCGGCGCGCCAGGGCGCGATGGCGACGTCGATCACGTCCGCCGGGGCGCGGCCCTGCAGGGCGGCGATGCCGGGGCCGGCGCGCTCATCCAGCACCTGCGTGGCGCCGCATAGAGACAGGCGCAGCTGGCTGCTGCCCCAATCGGCGGCGATGAACTGTGCACTGCTCACGGCGTTGGCCTCCCCGGCCCCACGACCGGGGCGCTCACATCTCCATTTATATGATAATTTGAAGTCTCAATACAATCCGCCGCCGCAATTGCCATGAGCACCATCACCCGCATCGACACTTTCCGCGTCCCGCCCCGCTGGCTGTTCGTGCGGGTGGAAACCGCCGACGGCGCGGTCGGCTGGGGCGAAGCCAGCCTTGAAGGCCATGCTGAAGCGGTGGAAGGTGCATTCGCAGCGCTGCGCGACCGCTTCCTCGGCAGCGACGACGCGCGCATCGAAGACATCTGGCAGACCGCCTACCGGCTGGGCTTCTATCGCGGTGGGCCGGTGCTGATGTCGGCCCTGTCCGGGCTGGATCAGGCGCTGTGGGATCTCAAGGGCAAGCGCTTGGGCGTGCCGGTGTGGCAGCTGTTGGGCGGGCGCGTGCGCGACCGCGTGCCGGTCTATGCCTGGATCGGCGGCGACCGCCCCGGCGAAGTCGAAGAAGCCGGCCGAACCCGTCTGGCCCAGGGCTTCACCGCGGTGAAGATGAACGCCACCGAAGACCTCGACTGGCTGGCTAGCCCGCGCGACCTCGACGCCACCCTGGACCGGGTCGCTTCGGTGAAGGCGCTGGGTCTGGACGTGGGCCTGGATTTTCATGGCCGCGTGCACAAGCCGATGGCACGCCAGCTGATCGCCGCGCTGGAACCGCTGCGTCCACTGTTCATCGAGGAACCGCTGCTGTCCGAACACCCGGAAGCCATCGCCCAGATCGCCCAGCTCACGCCGCTGCCGATCGCGTTGGGCGAGCGCCTGTTCTCGCGCTGGGACTTCAAGCCCTTCCTTGAAGCGGCCTCCATCGATATCGCCCAGCCCGACCTCAGCCACGCCGGCGGCCTGTCCGAATGCAGGCGCATCGCCGCGCTGTGCGAAACCTACGACGTCGCCATCGCCCCGCACTGCCCGCTGGGCCCGCTGGCGCTGGCCGCGTGCATGCAGCTGGCGCTGACCACGCCCAATTTCGCCATCCAGGAAATGTCGCTGGGCATCCACTACAACACCGACGGCCACGACCTGCTGACCTATCTGCGCAACCCGCAGGTGTTCGACGTGCGCGACGGCATGGTT
>CAUJJG010000088.1 GCA_963205445.1 Pseudomonadota bacterium | reverse complement strand
TGCGCCTGATCAATGTGCCGTGGGATCAGGCACTCGACATGGTGCTGCAGACCAAGCAACTCGACAAACGTCGCAGCGGCAACGTGGTTTGGGTTGCACCGCAGAAAGAAATCGCTGATTTCGAGCAGGCGAAGGAAGATGCCCGCATCAGTCTTGAAGAGCGTGCGGAAAAGGTGACCGAGTACATCCCGGTCAACTACGCCAACGCGGAAGACATTGCCAAGCTGCTGACCGAAGAAAGCAAGGGCAATCAGCAAGGTGCTGCAGGTGGTGGTCAGGGTGGTCAAACAAGCCAGGATCGCGGTTTTCTCTCCAGCCGCGGCAGCCTGAGCTATGACAAGCGCACCAATACGCTGCTGGTCATCGACATCCCGCAGCGCGTCAGCAGTATCAAGGATCTGGTGCAGGAGCTCGACAAGCCGGTTGATCAAGTGGTGATCGAGGCCCGCATCGTGATCGCCAACGAAAATGTGGCGCGTGAACTGGGTGCGCGCTTTGGCGTCAGCGGCAACCGTGATGATGTCTATTACAGCGGCAATCTCGAGTCCAACCAAACCAAGCTCAATCGCGACAAGGAGCTTGACCTCCAGTACGCGAAGGACATGTCCGAATGGATCGCGGGTGGCCGCACCGGTGCGATGCCTGTGTACTCGCAGTCACTGCCTGTGCGTGGTCTGATGAGCAATTTGCCCGCAGCATTGCAGAACCCCGCTGGCTCGTTGGCACTCTCCATCCTCAATGCGGGTTACCAACTGGACGTGGAGTTGTCGGCTGTTCAGGAGCAGGGGCGCGCGGAGGTGATTTCCAACCCGCGTATCGTCACCAGCAACCAGAAGGAAGCGGTGATCCGGCAGGGCAAGGAGATCGGCTATCTGACCGTGACGGGTGCGGGTGGTCAGCTCACCCCGACCGTCAACTTCAAGGAAGCCTTGCTTGAGTTGAAGGTGACACCGACCATCACCAATGACGGCCGCGTCTTCCTCAACATGGGTGTGAAGAAGGACGAGCTGGACGGTTGGGTCGACATGGGAACCTTCGGTGAAGTTCCCCAGATCGCCAAGCGGGAAGTCAACACGGCGGTGTTGGTGGAAGATGGCCAAACCGTGGTGGTGGGCGGTGTCTATGAGTTCAGCGACGCCACCCAAATCGCCAAGGTGCCTTTCCTCGGGGATATTCCGGTGTTGGGCAATCTGTTCCGAAACAAGAGCCGCAGCAAGAGCAAGGCTGAGCTGTTGATCTTCGTGACGCCCAAGGTGATGCGCGTCAGCCAGCGCTGACCTCAACCGCACCAAGCTTTATCGAAACGGGGGCCACAGGTCCCCGTTTTCGTTGGTGCGATTGAACGCGAACCTTTTGCATGCACGCGGGTCACAGTGAAAACAGCGAGACGGGCATGGATGTGAAACAGGCGGAAACTGGCGATCTGCACAGGCAATTCAACACGCTGCGCGAAGCCCTTGCGGGCGAGATCGTGGGGCAGGCCGGGCTGATCGACCGGCTTTTGATCGCTTTGCTGGCGGATGGCCATCTACTGGTGGAAGGGCCCCCTGGTCTGGCGAAAACCAGCGCAGTGCGTGCCTTGGCCTCACGGTTGGATGCGGATTTCGCCCGGATGCAATTTACTCCGGATCTCTTGCCGGCAGACCTGACTGGCACGGACGTCTGGCGCCCTCAGGAAAGTCGTTTCGAGTTCCAGCCTGGCCCCGTATTCCACGAAATCGTGCTGGCCGACGAGATCAACCGTGCCCCTGCCAAGGTGCAATCCGCCCTGTTGGAGGCGATGGGGGAGCGTCAGGTCACGGTTGGACGACGCACTTACCCGTTGCCTTCGCTGTTTCTGGTCATGGCGACGCAGAATCCGATCGAGCAGGAGGGGACGTTCCCGTTGCCCCAGGCACAGTTGGACCGATTCATCATGCATGTTCGGATCGGTTACCCGCAGGTGGAGGCAGAAACTGAAATCTTGCGTTTGGCGCGGACACGCGCGAGGGACGCGTTGGTTCCCTCGCCCAAGACGCAGGAAAAGTTGTCGCAAGCGCAGGTTTTTGCCGCAAGACGGGCTGTGCTGGATTTGCACGTCGCCCCGGCACTGGAGCGCTATCTGGTGGAAGTGGTGTTGGCTTCCCGGGAGCCGGCCAAGTATGACGCGGCCTTGGCGCGACGAATCGCCTGGGGCGCCAGTCCGCGTGGAACAATCGCGCTGGAGCGTTGCGCCCGAGCCAGGGCTTGGCTTGAGGGACGGGATTTCGTCACCCCGGATGACGTGCGCAACGTGGCCCACGATGTACTGCGGCACCGCGTTCTGCCAAGTTACGAGGCCATCGCGGATGGGTGGGATGGGGGACGGATCGTGGACGAATTGCTGCGCCTGGTGCCATTGCCGTGAGTCGTCTTCCGGCAGCAGTATCGATGCGTTGAGGCATGCCCATGGATGCTCCTGGCCGTGGCGTGGTGCCCTCGCTGGACGAGTTGATCGCCATGCGGGGCGTGGCGACAGGTCGGTGGCAGGCGCGACGAGGCCGGTTGGGGGTGCAGGGGCAGGCGAGCGCCAGCGTGCGCGGCCGCGGCATGGAGTACGCCGAGTCCCGGGAGTACACGCCGGGTGATGATGCGCGCCACATCGATTGGCGTCTCACGGCACGCAGTGGCATGCCGCATACGAAGTTGTTCCAGGCCGAGCGTGAGCGTCTGACGCTGGTGGTGGCTGATGCTGCGGCGGAGATGCATTTCGGAACGCGCGTGCGTTTCAAGTCGGTGCAGGCGGCGAGGGTTGGCGCATGGGTGGCGTGGCGGGCGGCGCAGGCGGGGGACCGGATTGCTGCGCTGCACGGTTCGTCGGAGGAGGCGCCCGTTACGCCGGCATCGGGGGCGCGTGGTGCCCTGCGGGTGCTGGACGCCCTTGCGCGCTGGTATGCGTCGCCAACCCGGGATGCGGATTTGGCGGCGGCATTGGTGCAGGCGCGTCGGCTGCTGCGCCCGGGGGCGCGCATGATCGTACTGACCGATGCCGCCCGTGTGTTGGCAACACCAGTGGCGCACTGGCAAGGGTTTGCCCCGCAGCACGCATGTCGGGTCATACTTTTCTCGGACCCGCTGGAAAGCGAACCGCCACGGGCCCGGTTGCGGTTTGCGGTGGACGGTGGCCGCCTCGGGTTGTCGCTGGATGCCGCTGTCATCCGGCAGCGCTGGCAGGACGCTTTTGACGGCACGCTGCAAGATGCGCGTGCACTGCTGCAGCGCCAGCAACTGTCCACCGCCGTGGTATCCACCGAGGAAACGGGCGATGGCTGGATGCGGCTGCTGGATGGCATGACGCAACGGGGCGGCGGATGATGCTGCCTTTGCGCGATGTGCATGCTGCAATCGCACCGCCGTGGTGGCCGCCGGCGCCGGGCTGGTGGCTGCTTGCCGCGCTGGGGCTCGGACTGGGGGCACTGGGCTGGTGGTGGCTGCGTCGCCGGCACCATCGCCTGTACCAACATCGGCGTGCGATCGAGGCCTTGTTCGACGAAGCCGTTGACGCGGCTGCAACCCCTGCCGCAAAGGTGGCCGTCATGTCGGAACTGCTGCGGCGTGCGTCACGTCAGGTGGATCCGCAGGCGGATAGGCTTGCAGGGGTGCCGTGGCGGCGCTTGCTGGATGACGGGCTGCCGAGCCCTGGTTTCTTGGAGGGGGCGGGTGCACTGATCGAAGATGGCGGGTTCCGTGCCGAGGTGGATGCCGACGCCGCAGAGGCTTTGCGCCTGTTGGCGCGCGCGCGTTTTCTGGATTGGATGCAGCGCAAATGAGCCGATGGCTGCAATGGATCGGCATCGACGGTTTCGCATGGCCATGGCTGTTGGCGGCAGTGCTGTTGCCTTGGGTCGTGCATGTGGTCTTGCCGCAGACAATCGATGCCGGGGAGGCCCTGCGTGTGCCCTGGGCGGGCCGCTTGCGCAAGATCGCCAGCGATGGCGTCGTGCCTGTTGGTGCGCGAGGGTTTCCATGGCTGTTGTGGGGCGCCTGGTGCCTGCTTTGCGTGGCGGCCGCCAGGCCGCAGCAGTTGGGGCCGATGCAGTTTCCGCCGCAGCAGGGGCGTGATTTGATGCTGGCGGTGGATTTGTCGGCCAGCATGGGCGAGCAGGATATGGAATTGGGGGGGCGGCCTGTCGATCGCCTGACGGCTGCGAAGGCGGTGCTGGCCGACTTTCTGGACAGACGCGAGGGCGACCGGGGTGGCTTGCTGGTATTTGGTGACCAAGCATTCTCCTTGACGCCGTTGACCTTTGATCTGGGCAGCGTGCGCCAGCAGCTGGGCGATACCGAACTGGGGCTGGTAGGGCGAGCAACGGCCTTGGGGGATGCAATTGGGCTGGCCACCCGCAGGCTGCAGGCGCAGCCTGCGGGTGAGCGTGTGTTGATCCTGCTGACTGACGGGGTGAATACCGCGGGCGTGTTGTCGCCGGACAAGGCGGCCGAGATTGCCCGGGAGAACAAGGTGCGGATCCACGCCATTGCTTTTGGCGGCGAGGGCGGGGCCCTCTCGATGTTCGGCTTCCGGCTGCCAACCGGTGGGGACGAGGTGGACGAAGCGGGCCTGAGGCAAGTGGCCGAACGAACGGGCGGGCGCTTCTATCGTGCACGCGATCTGAAGGAACTGGTCAACATCTATGCCGAAATCGACCGGTTGGAGCCCGTGCAACGCAAGGGGCAGGCCATTCGCCCGATGATGGAACGCTATCCGTGGCCACTGTCCCTGGGGTTGGGCCTGGGTTTGCTGGTACTGCTTCGGCGGAGGTTGCGCGGATGAGTGGCCTGCTTGGCATGTTGCCGGCGCTCCAGTTTCTGCGCCCTTGGTGGCTGCTGGGGGTGCTTCTGCTGCCCGCATTGGCGTGGTGGGCACGGCATCGCCTGTCGCGCCCGTCCGTCTGGCAGCAAGCGGTGGATCCACATCTGCTGCCACATCTGCTGGAAGCCGGGGCGCGGCGTGATGGCATGGGTGCGTGGACATGGCGGCTGGGCATGTTGGCCCTGCTGATCGGTCTGTTGGCGCTGGCCGGGCCCAGCGTACGCAATACGCGTGCGCCAACATGGCAGAACCAGTCGCCGTTGGTCATTGCGATGGACTTGTCGCGGGCCAGCTTGGCGCGCGACTTGCAGCCCACGCGGTTGGCGCAGGCCAGAGCCAAAGTGGCGCGCCTGCTGCATCGTCGGGCTGATGGTCAGGTGGCATTGGTGGCATTCTCCGACGATGCATACACCGTGGCGCCATTGACTGACGATGTCGCAAATGTCGCCCTCTATTTGGAGGCCCTGAGCCCTGATGTGATGCCGGTGGATGGCCATCGGCCGGACCGCGCCATTGCATGGTCACAGCGTTTGCTTCAGCAGGCAGGCCAGGCCCAAGGGGACATTCTGCTGATGACGGATCGCGCCGATTCGGCAGCCGTCGCCCAGGCCAAGGCTGCACACGCTGCAGGGTACCGGGTGTCCGTGCTGGGCTTGGGCGACGTGCGTGGTGGCGTGTTCGAGGATGCCGCCGGGCTGCAGCAGGCCAGGCTTGATCCGTCATCGTTGCGACGTTTGGCCGCATCCGGCGGGGGGCGTTACCACGCCATAGCGGCGGATGATGCCGATCTGCAGGCGGTCGGAGTGTTGACCGCACATCCGGATGCGGGTGGCGGGGCGCAGATGGGGGCCATTTTGCGCAGGGAGGATGTGGGTTATTGGCTGCTGCCCTTGGTGTTGCTGTGCTGCTTGCCGTTTTTCCGCCGCGGCGCAGTGGTCGTGCTGCTGGTCTGTCTGCCTGGGTTGGCGTCCTTGCCCGAAACGGCTTGGGCGCAGACGCCTGGTGCCACGCAGGGCAGCTTGTGGCAGCGCGCCGAGCAGGTGGAGCACGCGCACATGCAGGCTGGCGTTGCCGCCTATCGTCGCAAGGACTACAAGGAGGCGATCGCGCGTTTCACCGGACTTCAGGGGGCCGAGGCGCAGTACAACCTGGGCAACGCCTTGGCAAAAACCGGGCGCTACGATGAAGCCATCGCCGCATATTCACGTGCACTGCGGCTGTCTCCTGGAATGCAGGACGCGCTGTTCAACAAACGGCTCGTCGAAATGGCGAGGAAGGTGCCGACTCCCCGGACGACCCGAGGGCAGGAAGCCAACCACCAAAACGACAAATCGCAGGATGGCAAGCCACAAGAGGGCAAGCCGCAGGAGGGCAAGCCGCAGGATGCGCAGTCGACCCCGCAGCAGCCGGCTGCCGGTCGATCCCAAGCGGGCGGAGACGGAGAAGCTGGGCAGGCACAGGCGGCCAAGGGGCAGCGGCCTGCGTCCAGCCCACAGACGCAGGGGCAGAGCGCGTCGAAGGGGGCCCCGCAGATGACCCAACAGCAGGCCGATGCCAGCCAGCGCGCACGCATGCAGCAAGCGCTGGCCGGGCAACGGGAAGCGGGCAAGATGTCGCCGTCGAAGCGATCGCCTGCGCAGGCAGGCGAGACGGCTGAGCAACGCGAGCGTCGCCTCGCCAACGCTGCGTGGCTGCAGCGTGTGCCGGATGATCCGGGGGCTTTGCTGCGGGCGCGCTTCCAGTTGGAGGCGCGGCGTCGCCGCGGTGAAGGGCCGTGAAACGGCTGGTCTGCATCCTGTTGGCCTGCCTGCTGCTCGTGGCCGCGCCGGTGGTTGCGCAGACCCGGGCATGGTTGGACCGTACAGACATCCGGGAAGGCGAGATGGTGACCCTCATCATCGAGACCGACCAGCCCACGCAGGCCATCGACATGGCGCCCTTGCAGGGGCAGTTTGAGTTGGGTGGGCAGAGCGTCCGCCGTTCCGTGGCGTGGAACAATGGCAGTCGAAGCCTGCAAACCGTGTTCTCGGTGGGTTTGCGTCCGCGCGCTGCGGGGGCTTATACCCTGCCAGCCTTGCAAGTTGGAAAGGCGCGAACTGCGCCGCTTGGGTTGCAGGTGCGCCCGGCGCCGGTGGCGGCTGCGGATGGCTCTGCCGATGTATTCATCGAAACCGAAGTGGATACCGAGCAGCCCTATGTCCAGCAGGCGGTAGCCGTGGTGTTGCGCTTGCACTATGCGGTGCCATTGCTGTCCGGCCAGCTCGACTTGCCGGCCCCGCAGGGCGCCAGTCTTCGGCAAGTGGGGGAGGACCGGACCTACTTGCGTCTTATCGGTGGGCGCCAGTTCCATGTGGTGGAGCGACGCTTCTTGCTGATTCCCGACCGCAGCGGGCCCTTGCTGCTGCCGGGGGGGCGGTTCAATGGCGTGAAAGCCGGCGGTTCTTTGGATGCGATCTTCGATGATGGTCGACAGCCCATTGCCGCTGCCGCGCAGGCCCGGCGGCTGCAAGTGCGGCCGATCCCGGATGAGGCGGCACAGCCTTGGCTGCCCTTGCGTGACCTGCAATTGCGATACCTGCAGCGGCCGACCCAGGCACGGCAGGGGCAGGCGGTGACCGTGGAGGTTGAGCTGATGGCCGATGGCGCCACTGCTGCACAGCTGCCTGATCTCGTCTGGCCCAGCCAGCCAGGTGTGCAGGTGTTCGCAGAGCCTCCGCAGACGGATGAGCAACTGGATGAAGGGCGGCCGCGGACTCGGCTGCGCCGCAGTTTCTCCCTGGTGCCCGCCCGGGCCGGGACGCTGTCGCTGGCAGGTCCACGTGTCGCCTGGTGGGATGCTGTTTCAGGGCGTCCGCGGGAAGCGAAGCTGCCCGCGTTGCAGTTGGCTGTTGCTGCGGCTGCCACGGTGGGAGGGAAAGCTTTGGTCTTGCAGGCACCTGCCGCGATGCCGGCGGTTGGGGCAGACAGGGCGCCGCCGTCACGTACGACTGAGGGGGGCTGGGTCGCCCTGTGGTTGTCCCCGCTGCTGTTGTTGCTGGCAATCCTCGGTGTATGGCGCTGGCGGGCATCGCCTGCCCTGCCAACCGGCGCGGGGCCTCGTCGGGCGCCCGGGTTGGCCGAGGCGTTGCAATCGGGGAATCTGGAGCACGTGGCAAGCGCGTTGGTGCAGGCGATGGGTCTGGCCGAGGAGGACTTCGATGCGGTGCAAGCGCAATTGGAGGTGCCCGAACAGCGGCAAGCCGTCCATCTGCTGCAATCCGCCCGTTGGGGTGGTGGCGACCGGCAGACGGCCATTGCCGCATTGCGCAAGGCGTTTGCGCGGGGAGTGACGTGCGGTAAGACGAAGCAGAAGGCCGCTTCCCTACTGCCTCCCCTGTATCCGGAACAGGCTTGAACGTTTGCTAAGCTGCGCGCTTTGCCCGCCCAGCGAGCCCCGCATGCACACGCTTGATGCCGCACCCGAAGCCCCGAAGAAAGGGCTGGCCCTGCACTACAAAGTCCTGATCGGTTTCATGCTGGGCACCTTGGTTGGTCTGGCCGTCCATGCGGTGGCGGCCGATGCCTCCTGGGTGCAGACGGTCATCGAGTATGTGACCAAGCCCGCCGGCAAGATTTTCCTCAACCTGCTGTTCATGCTGGTGGTGCCGTTGATGTTCTCGGCGCTGGTGCTGGGCGTGGCCGAACTGGGTGACATCGCCTCGCTGGGGCGTCTGGGCTGGAAAACCTTGACCTACACCGCCACGGTGACAGCGTTGGCCGTCGGCATCGGCTTGGTCTGCGTCAACCTGTTTCAGCCGGGGTTGCACATGGAGGCCGGCCTGGTGGAGCAAACCATGAGCGGCAACGTGCTCAAGGCCGGCGAAATCGTCAGCAAGGGCAACGAACTGCGGCTGATGGATCTGCTGGTCAACATCGTGCCGCACAACATCGTGGGCGCGATGGCCGATGACAAGCAGAAGCTGGGCATCGTGTTCTTTGCTTTGATGATCGGCATCGGCCTGGTGATGAAGCCCACGGCCGGCACGCAGGCCTTCAAGAATGCGCTGCACGGCCTGTTCGAAATCTGCATGCACCTGATCGGGATGTTCATCAAGCTGGCGCCGTATGCGGTGGCCTGCTTCATGTTCAACCTGACCTCGCAGTTGGGCTGGGACGTGATCCGCAGCCTGGCGTGGTTTGTGCTGACGGTGATGGTGGCCTTGTCGATCCACGGCTTCGTGGTGCTGCCGCTGTGGGTGCGGACGATGGGCGGGATGTCGCCGAAGACGTTCTTCCGCGGTACCCAGGAGGCCACCCTGACCGCCTTCGCCACCGCGTCCTCCACGGCGACCCTGCCGGTCACCCTGCGGGTGGCGGAGGAGGAACTGAAGCTGCCGCGCAAGGTGTCGCGCTTCGTGCTGACCGTGGGGGCCTCGGCCAATCACCATGGCACGGCCCTGTTCGAAGGGATTACCGTGCTGTTTCTGGCGCAGGTGTTCGGGCTGGAGCTGGGGTTGCCGCAGCAGCTGATGGTGCTGGTCTTGTGCATTCTGGGCGGGATCGGCACCGCGGGCATTCCGTCCGGGTCGTTGCCGGTGATCGCGATGATCTGCGGCATCATCGGCATCAAGCCGGAAGGCATCGGCATCATCCTTGGCGTCAACACCTTCCTGGACATGTGCCGCACGGCCTTGAACGTCTCGGGGGACCTGGCCACTGCCGTGGTGGTGGCGCACCGCAGCGGAGAGAAAGACATGCCGGACGATGCCACCATGGCGCATCTGGACGAGATCGTGCGCTGATTGCGGCTGGGGGCGGTTTTTGTCCGCCCCACACCCTTGCCGCCCGGACATGGGACAATAGAGGTTCCCTCCGCTTTGCCCCCTGCCATGACTGCGCCCAGCCGCCGCGAACTCGCCAACGCCATCCGTTTCCTTGCCATCGATGCGGTGCAAGCCGCCAACTCCGGCCATCCGGGCATGCCGATGGGCATGGCTGACATCGCCGAGGTGCTGTGGAACGACTACTTGAAGTGCAACCCGGCCAATCCCGGCTGGGCCGATCGCGACCGCTTCATCCTGTCCAACGGTCATGGTTCGATGCTGCAGTACGCGCTGCTGCATCTGAGCGGCTACGACGTCTCCAGCCACGACCTCAAGCAGTTCCGCCAGCTGGGCAGCAAGACCGCCGGACATCCGGAAAACCATGTCTGCCCCGGCGTGGAAACCACCACCGGCCCGCTGGGGCAGGGCATTGCCAATGCCGTGGGGTTTGCGCTGGCGGAAAAATTGCTGGCGCAGCACTTCAATCGCGACGGCCACAGCGTGGTCGACCATCGCACCTGGGTGTTCCTGGGCGATGGCTGCCTGATGGAAGGCATCAGCCACGAAGCCTGTTCGCTGGCCGGCACTTGGGGCTTGCACAAGCTGATCGCCTTCTGGGACGACAACAAGATCAGCATCGACGGCAATACCGACGGCTGGTTCAGTGATGACACGCCCAAGCGCTTCGAAGCCTACGGCTGGAATGTGATTCGCGGTGTGGATGGCCACGATGCAGTTGAAATCAAGACCGCGATCGAGACCGCGCTGAAATCCACTGACAAGCCCACCCTGATCTGCTGTCGCACCACGATTGGCTTCGGCTCGCCGGCGAAGGCCGGCAAGGAATCCAGCCACGGCGCACCGCTGGGCAAGGACGAAGTGGCCGCCACCCGCGCCGCATTGGGTTGGACGCATGGGGAATTCGAGATACCGCAGGCGATCTATGACGGCTGGCGTGCGCGTGATCGTGCCGGCAGCGAGGCGCAGTGGAACGCCGCGTTTGCCGCCTACAAGGCCGCGTACCCTGAACTGGCCGCCGAGTTCGAACGCCGCATGCGCGGCGATCTGCCGCAGGGCTTTGAAGCCGCCGCCGACGCGTTCATCGCCAAGCTGCAGCAGGACGGCCCGGTGATCGCCAGCCGCAAGGCCTCGCAAAATACGATTGAAGCGTTTGCGCCGCTGCTGCCGGAAATGGTGGGCGGTTCCGCCGATCTGGCGCATTCCAACCTGACCACGTGGAAGGGCTGCAAGTCAGTGGCCAGCCTGGACGCCAACGCCAACTACATCCACAGCGGCGTGCGTGAATTCGGCATGACCGCGATCAGCAACGGGTTGGCCCTGCACGGCGGCTTCATCCCGTTCGACGCCACCTTCCTCGTGTTCTCCGACTACGCCCGCAATGCGGTGCGCATGAGCGCACTGATGGACATCCGTGCCATCCACGTCTACACCCACGACTCGATCGGTCTGGGCGAAGACGGCCCAACCCACCAGCCGGTGGAGCATGTGGCCTCGCTGCGCTACATCCCGCACAACGATGTCTGGCGCCCTTGCGATGCGGTGGAGTCGGCGGTGGCGTGGAAGGCGGCGATCACCCGCAGCAATGGCCCCAGCTGCCTGGTGTTCAGCCGCCAGAACTTGCCGCATCAGGCGCGTGACGCGGCGCAGGTGGCGAATATTGCCCGCGGAGGTTATGTGCTCAAGGACAGCGTCGGTGCGCCGGAGCTGATCCTGATCGCCACCGGCAGCGAAGTGGGGCTGGCCATGCAAGCCGCGGCGCAGCTGGGCGACGGCGTGCGCGTGGTGTCGATGCCCTGCACCGACGTGTTCGACCGTCAGGACGCCGCTTACCGCGAGTCGGTGCTGCCGAAGGCCTGCCACAAGCGCGTGGCGGTGGAGGCTGGCGTGACCGGGTTCTGGCACAAGTACGTGGGGCTGGATGGCGCCGTGATCGGTGTCGACAGCTTCGGCGCCAGTGCCCCTGCGGACAAGCTGTTTGCGCATTTCGGCATCACCGTCGAGCGCTTGATCGAAGTCAGCAAGGCGCTCTGAAAACAGGCGTAGTCTGCATCTCGCGATGATCCTGCGCTCCCGCCGATTCCAGTACTGGATGGCTCGCCTCGCACTGGCGGCCATCCTGCTGTTGGCGGTGATGCCGACGCTCAGCCGTTGGCTGGAAAGTCGTGCGCCTGCGCTTCCGTCCACGGTGCTGGCGATGTGCACCATGGACGGGTTGGTGGTGAAACCAATCAGTTGGCTCGACGATGCCGGCTCGACGCCTGCGCCGGCCGGGGCGATGCCGGACGCCTACTGCGCCTACTGCCCGCTGTTGGCGTCGTTGGCGCCACTGCTGCTGGCGCTGGCGATCCTGTCGCCGCCGCTGCGACGCGCGCTGCTGCCGGCGTGGACGCTGCCGGCGGTGGCCATTCCGCCGCGGCTGAGTGGCCTCGGCGCGAGGGGGCCGCCGCTTCTGCTCTGAACCACGACGCAAGCCTGCGGGGCCGCGCCCCGCCTTTCCGTGAATTGGAGCCAATATGTCTGCTTACTGCTTCGCGACGGCGCGCCCGTCGCGCCGCGCGCTTGCCTGCGCGCTCGCCTTTGTCCTGTTTCCCGCCGCGGCTTTCGCTGCCGATGAGGCGGCGGACGCCAAAACCCTGGACCGCGTGCTGGTTATCGGCATGCCGACCCAGCCGCTGACCTTCGAAACCGACCCCAAGCTGCCGCGCCAGCCGGTGCCGGCCAGCGACGGGGCCGATTACCTCAAAACCATTCCGGGCTTTGCCGCCCTGCGCAACGGCGGCAGCAACGGCGACCCGGTGCTGCGCGGGATGTTCGGTTCGCGCCTGAACCTGCTGTCCAACGATGGCAGCATGCCCGGTGCCTGCCCGGCGCGGATGGACAACCCGCTGTCCTATGTGTCGCCGGAAACCTATGACAGCCTGATCGTGGTGAAAGGCCCGCAGACCGTGCTGTGGGGGCCGGGCGCATCGGCCGGCACGGTGCGCTTCCAGCGGCAGACGCCGCGCTTCGATGCGCCGGGTCTGCGCGCGCAGGCCAGCCTGCTGGGTGGCAGCTTCGGCCGTGACGACCAGATGCTGGACCTGACTGCAGGCGCGGCGCAGGGCTATGCGCGGGTGAGCGCCAACCGCTCGCAGGCGGACGACTACGCAGACGGCAATGGCGAACGCGTGCCCTCCGCATGGATGAAGTGGAATGCCGATGTGGCGCTGGGCTGGACGCCGGCTGCCGACACCCTGCTGGAAGTCTCCGCCGGTGTCGGCGACGGCAGCGCCCGCTATGCCGGGCGCGGCATGGATGGCGCGCAGTTCCGCCGCGACAGCCTTGGTCTGCGTTTCGAAAAGACCTTCCACGGCGCACTGCGCAAGCTGCAGGCCAGCGCCTGGCGCAACGAGGCGGACCACGTGATGGACAACTACAGCCTGCGCGACCCCAATCCGCTGAGCACGATGCCGATGGCGATGGCCTCGAACGTGGCGCGCACCACCCGCGGCGGCCGCATCGCCGCCGACTGGGAATGGGGCAGCCTCGCGCTGAGCGCGGGCCTCGACGCGCAGCGCAGCGCGCACCGAAAGCGCAGCGCGATGGGCCGCGGCGCGTATGCGGCAAAGCCGTGGGCGCAGGACGCGCGCTTGCGCAACCTCGGGGCGTTCGCGGAAGCGACCTGGACGGCCACACCGGGCCAGCGCGTGGTGGCCGGCGCGCGCGCCGATCGCGCCGAGGTGACCGATCTGCGCGCCAGCACCGGGATGATGCAGATGCTCAATCCGAGCTTCGGCCAGACCCGGCGTGACACGCTTCCCAGTGGCTTTGTCCGCTACGAGCGCGACATCGCCGGCAGCGGCTTCGGCTGGTATGCCGGCCTCGGCCACGTCGAGCGCATGCCCGACTACTGGGAGCTGTTCTCCGCCAACATGGGGCCGATCGGCGCGGTCAATGCGTTCGCCGGTGTCGCGCCGGAGAAGACCACCCAGCTGGATGTGGGCGCGCAGTGGCGCGGCGATCGCGGCAGCGCCTGGGTGTCGGCTTACGCCGGGCGCATCGATGACTACATCCTGTTCCGCTACGCCAGCGGCGGCATGATGGGCAGGACCAGCGCGGTGGCCAATGTGGGCGCGCGCATCCACGGCGCCGAGGCCGGTGCCGAGTTCCGTCCTGCGCCGGGCTGGACGCTGGGCGGCAGCCTGGCCTGGGCCTGGGGCGAGAACGCCGATGCCGGCGCGCCGCTGCCGCAGATGACGCCGCTGGAAGGCCGCTTCACGGCAGCATGGGAGGGCGAGCGCTGGAGCGCGGGCCTGCTGCTGCGGGCGGTGGCGGCGCAGCGGCGGGTGGCGCTGGATCAAGGCAATGTGACGGGGCGCGACCTCGGGCCGAGCGCCGGTTTCGTCACCTTGGCGCTCAACGGCGGCTATCGTGTCAGCGAGCGCCTGCAGTTGGCGGCGGGGGTGGACAATGTCTTTGATCGCGCCTACAGCGAACACCTGAACCTGGCGGGGAGCGCGGACTTCGGCTATCCGGCCGATCCGGTGCGGATCAACGAGCCCGGCCGCAATCTGTGGCTCAAGCTCAGCGTGGCATTGTGAGGCTCGCCGTTGCCTGCGGGCCGGTGGCGAGAACATCAGCATGGATCGAGTGGCGCGAAGAAAGAGGTGGGTGCATGAAGCGATGGATTTCGATGATGCTGGCCCTGCTGTTGCCGCTTGCGGCCAGTGCTGCGGCGGGTGCATCCGGCGTGCGCGTGCTCGAAGCCTGGGCGCGCGCCACGCCGCCGGTAGCGCCGGTGGCCGGCAGCTATCTGACCGTCGTCAATGATGGCGCGCAGGCAGATCGCCTGCTGCGGGTCGAAAGCGACATCGCCAAGCGCATCGAGATCCACGAGATGCGCAACGACAACGGGGTGATGCGAATGCGCAGGATCGATGCCGGTCTGCCGCTGCCGGCGCATGGCAGGCTGACGCTCGGGCCAGGTGGCTATCACCTGATGCTGTTTTCGCCGACCCGGCCATTGCAGGCCGGTGGTCACTTCGATGCGATCCTGGTGTTCGAGCATGCCGGCAAGCTGCCGGTGACGTTCGAAGTGCGTGCGTTGGGTACCGCCGGGCACTGAAGCTTGTCCGTTTCCCTTTCCCGCCGGCGGAAAGGGAAGCGGCGCGCCATTGGTTGGCGGTGTGAAACGTATGGCGACGAAGATGCTTGACGGCAATGTTTACATGTGTAATCTAAGGAAAAGATTACGAGCGTAAACGATGCAGATCAGTGAAGCCGAATCGGTGGTGATGGACGTACTTTGGGCGCGCAGCCCGCTGGGTGCGGATGACGTGGTCGCTGCCTTGGCGGGCAAGCAGGACTGGCAGGAGGCCACCATCAAGACCTTGCTCAATCGACTGTTGGGCAAAGGGGCGATTCGCGCCGAAAAGGACGGCCGCCGCTATCTGTATGCGCCGGTGCTGGCGCGTGAGGACTGGGTGCAGGGCGAGAGCGAAAGCCTGCTGGAGCGCCTTTTCGGTGGTCGGGTGGCGCCGCTGGTGGCGCATTTTTCCGCGCAGCGCAAATTGAGCCGCAAGGACGTGGCCGAGCTGCGCAAGCTGCTGGAGGAGATCGATGATGGCAAGCCATGAGCTGCTGCAAGGGTTGATCTATGCCGCGCTGACG
>CAUJJG010000087.1 GCA_963205445.1 Pseudomonadota bacterium | reverse complement strand
CAGGCCAGGCCGGCGGGGCCGGCGCCGACCACGACGATGTCGTATTCCATCGACTCGCGTTCGACGGGGGCTTGGCTGGATGGGCTCATGCGGCGCTCCTCTGGCTGAAGCGCCATTGTCCGGGCTTTGATTGGAGCCGGCAATCGAATGCGTCAGGGCTTGGTCTTGGCGGCCCGGGCGTCTCCCATGGTCAAGGCCCAGCCGGCAATGTCATGGCCGAGGCTGCCCAGAGCCTGCGCAAAAGCCTCGGACACTTGCCCAACCGATGTACCGGCCGCCGCCTGCTGCTGCCGGAAACTGCGGTCTGCGACGATGCGCTGGGCAGCCACATCCAGCAATTTGGCATTTACCTCGACCAAGGCCGAGGGAGTGGCCGTGCCAGCGTAGTCGGATCGGAAGCTGCGCACCTCCAGCAGCAGGCGATAGTCGGCCATCATGCCGTTGCCCTGGCGACCAACGGATGCGATTTTCTCGCTGGCTTCCAAGGTCTGGAGGACAGCGTCCTCCACCATGCCGGTGGGCGCGTTGGCCCAGCGGGCACCCCGATAGAGCTGCAACTCTCCGGGCGTGGGGCTGACCATGATGCGTTCGTCTTCAATCAAGGCCGGGGCCGTGGCGGGGGCCAGTGCCAAGCGCCAGGTAACGCGGGGCCAGGCGGGGTCCGGCTGGATGCGCGTGACAGGGGCGTACAGCACGGGGGCTTCGCTGGAGCCCCCCATGACGCTGCAGCCACCAGTCAGCAGGGCGGCCACAAGGGAGAGGAGGAGGACGGGCTGGTTTTTCATTTGGGGTCGAACTCCTTGGGCGCACCGTGTCCGAGGATGTAGCGTGCCGGGTTGTCGTCAAGCTGCTTGCTGACACCACGCAACTCGCGCAACAGGGCGCGCAGTTCGGTCAAGGCCGGACCCACCTGGCTCAGATCGTCGTGGGTAAAGCGCTTGAGGGCCGGGCGGTTTTCTTCCAGCAAGGCGTTGGCGTTGCCGGCGGTGGCATCCAGCTTGGCCACGGTGGCATCCAGCTTGTCCAGCAGCGCCGGCAGGCGTTGCACCAGGTGCTTGTCGAGGCCCTGCAGGGTGCCGTTGGCGGTATCGAGCGTGGCCTTGAGCGATGCGCTGGCAAGTTTCGCATTGACGATCAGCGCCCCGATGTCCTCGCGCCGATTGGCCAAGGTGTCGGTGGTTTTCTCCAAATTTGCCAGGGTGGCGGAGATGCGCTCGACATTGTCGTCGCTGAGCAGCTGGTCCAGCCGGGCCACCAGTCTGTTGGCGGTGTCGGAAATGTTCTGCAGCGCCGAGGGCTCGGTTCGGATGATCGGCGGGCCGCTGTCGTTGCCGGTTTCCAGCAGTGGCGAATCCGGGCTGCCACCCGACAGCAGGATGAAGGGCACGCCGGTGATGCCCTGCTGCGACAATTTGGCGCGCGTGTCCACCTTGATGGGGGTATTGGCCTTGAGTTTCAGCAAGGCCACCACTTTGCGAGGGTCTCGTTCATCGAGATTGAGATCTTCCACCGTGCCTACGGCCAAGCCGTTGTACTGCACGCTGCCGCCTTCGGTCAGCCCGGTCACCGGCTCGCTGAAGATGATTTGGTATTGATGCCAATTGCGCGAAGACGAGAAATGGCTGGCCCAAAGCGCAAACAGCAGCAACAGCACCGTGAGGAGGACGGTAAAGCTGCCGATCAGAACGTAGTTGGCCTTGGTTTCCATCACGCGTTTCCTTGTGCCGTTTCGCGCGCCGCGCGGCCGCGGGCGCCGTTGAAGTACTCCTGCACCCAGGGGTGGTCCATGCGCTCCAGCTCCGAAATCGGTGCGTTGGCAATGACCTTGCGGTCGGCGAGCACGGCGACCCGATCGCAGATGGCATGCAGCGTGTCCAGGTCATGGGTGATCAGGAAGACGGTCAGGCCCATCGCTTTGCGCAGGGTGAGAATCAGGTCGTCGAACGCGGCTGCGCCGATCGGGTCAAGCCCGGCGGTGGGCTCGTCCAGGAACAGCAGCGGCGGGTCCAGTGCCAGCGCGCGGGCGAGTGCGGCGCGCTTGCGCATGCCGCCCGAGAGTTGCGAGGGCAGTTTGTCGATGGCGTTGGCCGGCAGCCCTGCCAGCTTGATCTTCAGCAGCGCCAGTTCGTAACGCAGCGACTCGGGCAGCTCCGGGTAGTACTCCTTCAGCGGCACTTGCACGTTTTCGCCCACGGTCAGCGAGGAGAACAGTGCGCCGTCCTGAAACAGCACGCCCGTGTTGCGTTCGATGTGGCGGCGGGTGGCCGGGTCGCGCGCGCGCGCGTCCACGCCCAAGACCTGGATGCGGCCGTCATTGGGTTGGCGCAGGCCGATGATCGAGCGCATCAGCACGGATTTTCCGGAACCCGAGCCGCCCACGACGCCGAGGATCTCGCCGCGCTGCACGTCGAGGTCCACGCCGTCATGCACGATCTGCGTGCCGAAGCGATTCACCACGCCACGCACGCGAATCAGCGGGGCATCCCCGATCGAGATGCCGTCGATGGTGCGGAAGATGGGGGCGTCGGCCATGCTCAGTAATCCATCTGCATGAACCAAAGGGCGGCGAACGCATCGATCACGATCACCAACGAAATGGCCTGCACCACGCTAGAGGTGGTGCGCTCGCCAAGCGATTGCGCGGTGCCCTGAACCTGCAGGCCCTCGAGGCAGCCGATCAGGCCGATCACCATGGCGAAGAAGGGGGCCTTGACCATGCCCACCACGAAGTGCCGCACTTCCATCATGTCGTGCATGCGCGCAAGGTAGGCGGCGGGTGGAATGTCGAGATCCAGCGCCCCCACGGCCACGCCCCCCAGCAGGCCGGCCATCATGGCGACGAACGTGAGCAGGGGCAGCATCACCAGCAGGGCCAGGATGCGCGGGATCACCAACAGGTCGATGGGGTCCAGGCCCAAGACCCGGATGGCGTCCACCTCCTCGCGGTTCACCATCATCCCGATCTGCGCGGTGAATGCCGAGGCGGTGCGGCCGGCCAGCAGGATCGCGGTCAGCAGTACGCCGAATTCGCGCAGGAAGGCGGCGCTGACCAACTCGACCACGAAGATGGTGGCGCCATAGCCCTGCAGCACCATCGCGCCAAGGAAGGCGATCACGGCGCCAACCATGAACGACAGCAGGGCCACCAAGGGCACGGCGTCAAGGCCGATCTGCTCCATGTGGTGAACGGTGGGTGTCAGACGAAACCGGCCAGGCTCCTTGAACAGCCGCAGCAGCTTGACCTGCACCTCGCCGAAGAAGCTGGCCAGCGCGGTGATCTCGCGCGCGTTGTCGACCAAGCCATGGCCGATGCGGCCCAGCATCGCACGCACGCCGAACTCGCGTTTGCGTTGCGGGCGATCGTCATGGACATTCTCGATCGCGGCGACGAGCGGGCGCTGGAATTCGTTGAACTGCAAGGCCCCGAAATCCAGCCCGTGGGCTTCCGCGTAACGCAGCAGTTGCAGCACGCCCAGCGTGTCGAGGCGCTCGCAGGTGCTGGCATCGATGCGGGACACGCCAGGCGGGGCACGATTGAGTGCGTCATCGATCGCCTCGGCATGGCGCAAGGTCCAGCGGCCGCGCAGGCGCAAGGTGCCGGGGGCGTCGTCCGCGAGCCCGGCAGCAGGTGTCGTCTGGTCGGAGGATGAGGTCATGCCGGGCTTAGCTTACGCAATGCTGCGCCGGAGTGTGCATGGGGATGGGTGCGTGCCATGCTTGTGCGATGACTTTGCCCTCGCCCATGTCCCAAGCGTCCTATACCGATCGTGTCGCCTTCGTGGCGGAACTGGCGCGGCACCTGCACGCATACGGCACCACCTCGCAGCGCCTGGAAGGGGCGATAGAACTGGTGGCGCGCCGGCTGTCGCTGGCCTGCGAGCCCTGGTCCAACCCCACCGGCCTCATCCTTGCCTTCAGTGATCCCGCTGCCCCCATCGGGGCTTCAGACATTACGCGGGTGATTCGGATGGGGCTGGGCGACACCAATCTCTACAAGCTGTGCGAAGTGGACCGGATTGCCGAGGACGTGATTTCGGGGCGGATGGATATCCCCGCCGGTCGGGCGGCGCTGGAGGCGCTCGATCGTCCGGCGGGTAAGCGGGGACGGGCCATGCTGGTGCTGGCTTTTGCCTTGGCCTCCGCTGCGGTGGCGGGCCTGTTGCGTCTGCCTTGGCTGGACATCGCCACGGCCGGCATCACCGGCTTGCTGATTGGCGCGTTGGTGCTGGCCGCGCAGTCGCGGCCCCGGCTGCAGGAAGGGTTCGAGGCACTGGCGGGCCTGCTGGCGGGCACGGTTGCCATTCTGATCAGCAGTTACGTCGCCCCCTTGAATCTCAACACGGTCATCATTGCCTCGCTGATCGTGCTGCTTCCGGGGATGATGCTGGCCCTGGCCACCAACGAACTTACCAGCCGCCACCTGGTCTCCGGCACGGCCCGCTTCGCAGGCGCACTCATCACCGTCATCAGCCTGACCATCGGCACCGCCATCGCCTTGGCCGTGGCCCAGCAGTTGGGGATTGAACCCCAGGTGCGGGCCCTGCGCCCGCAGCCCGAATGGGTGGTCTGGTGCGCAGTGGGCGCGGCCTGTTTCGCTTTCGCCATTCTGTTTCAGGCGCATCGCCGCGATTATCCACTGGTGATGCTGTCGGCAGCCTGCGGCTACATGATTTCCCGCTTCGGCGGCGAGTGGCTGGGTCCGCAGGCCGGCGTGTTTCTGGCAGCGTTGGCCACCACCGTGGCGGGCAATGCCTACGCGCGCTGGGCCAACCGGCCGGGGGCCCTGATCCGCCTGCCTGGCATCATCATGCTGGTGCCGGGCAGCGTGGCCCTGCGCGGTGTGATCTCGCTGGTGCAGGAGCAAAGTCTGGAAGCAGGGCAGGGCGCAGCGATGTTGGCCATGAACACGCTCATGGCGCTGATCGCCGGCCTGCTGTTTGGCAACCTGCTGCTGCCCGCGCGTCGGAATCTTTGATCGGCAGGCGGGTCAGGCCAGCACGCCGTTGTCCAGGGCGGTTTCGCCCTCCGCCTGCCCCAGTGGGCCGTAGCGGCGCTCGATGATGCGGGCTTGGCCGTCGTGCGCAACCAGCAGCACGGTGCTGGACCGGGTGCCGTACTCTCGCCCGCGGATGAAAGCGGGGGAAAGGTGGCGCTCCAGCTGCAGGCCGATGCCGGTATCGGGCAGCTCGGTGTCCGGGGCGGCCCGGCAATCTTCGAGCGCGGCCCAGATCGGCTGCAAATCGTCGTGACCCTGCTGGGCCCATTGCGTCAGGGCGTTGCGCAGGTGTCGCACCTTGGGCCAAGGCGCGTCCAGCGGGCCGTTGGAGATCGCGTGGACGCCTTGGGGCAGGGCCTGCACGGCGGGCGCAGGGTGATTGCTGAGGTGGATGCAGGCCGTCGCATCGGCCAGGATGAGGTTGAACGGCGCATGGGCCAATGCGCGCGGCATCAGTGCATTGGCATGGGTCAGTGGATCCAGTGGCCCGGTCAGGAAGGCCGTGGGCAGGGCCCCGCGCGAGGGGCCGTCGAATGGGGTAGCCAACCCGTCTCGGACATTGGTGACCACGGCGGCCCGCCCGTCAGGCCCCAGGCCCATCCAGGTGCCGCCGGACCGCAGGTCGCGCCCGGCCAGCAAAGCGGCATCGTGCCAACGAGCCAGGGCTGCGGTGGGGCGAGCATGCGATTCATCGCGGTTGCCGGCCATGACCAGCCGCCAGCGAGGGTGGGCGTTCCAGATGAGTCCAGCGAGGCACATGCCGGCATTGTGCCGCGCTTTAGGCCATTCAGTTTGCGCGCGCCCGTAGCGGCGATTCGGTGAGTGGTGGGTGCCCCACAAATCGTGACGGCGGTTCTGAATTTTCAAAAATCCAGATGAAACATAAGCTTGAAGGAAAAGCTTTATCAATTTCTTGAAGTTCTGCGCAAGTCCTTGAGCTGCAAAAGGAAATTGGTGCGAATTCGGCATTGACATGGCGTTTGCGCCTGCTAATGTGGCGACAAGTGGGAAAACCGGGTTTTTTGTGGTTTTCTTGTTCCGAACTCCGCGACAGACGGACGGGCATAGGGCAGATGTTCCAGGGCGAAACCGCCATCACCATCGACGACAAGGGCCGGCTGGCGA
Source organism: Pseudomonadota bacterium (assembly GCA_963205445.1). GTDB lineage: Bacteria > Pseudomonadota > Gammaproteobacteria > Xanthomonadales > Xanthomonadaceae > Thermomonas. Next base: position 7,409 of record CAUJJG010000087.1, on the reverse strand, counting down.
TTCCGACTGCCTACCGGGAGCTTGTTGCGCGTGCGTGCGGCAATCGGCTGGTCATCACCTACAACCCGTTCGAAGCCGGCAGCCTGTACCTGTATCCCTACGCGGCGTGGGCCAAGTTGCGGGACCAGGTGAACGGCTTGGCCAAAGCCAAGAAAACCCACCGCCTGCTGCAGTTCAAGCTGGTGGGTGCGGCCGCCGAGGTCGAGTTGGACGGCAATGCGCGGATTTCCATCCCGGCCAGTCATCGGCTTGCCGTAGGCATCGATCGGCGCGCGGTGTTGCTGGGGATGGGCGACAAGTTCGAGCTGTGGAGCGAGCAGGCGCACCGTGAGCAGATCCAGTTGACCTTGGGGGATGCGGATCTGGGGGATGACCTGCTGGGCCTGGAATTGTGAGCGGCGGTGGCGCGGGCATCGCGTCCGCCCACCTCCCGGTGTTGTTTGCCGAGGTCATGGATGGGTTGGCGGTGAAAGGGGATGGCACCTATCTCGACGGCACATTCGGGCGCGGTGGGCACGCCCGTGGGGTATTGCAGCGGCTGGGGCCGCAAGGGCGCTTGCTGGTGATGGACAAGGACCCGGAGGCGATTGCGGTGGCCAGTGCGCTGGCCGACGCCGACGCGCGCGTGGCCTGGTGCCGCGGCAGCTTCGCCGGCCTTGCCGCTTGGGCCGAGACGGCGTCGGGGTTGGATGGCGTGCTGCTGGATCTGGGCGTCTCCTCGCCGCAGCTGGACGTGGCCGAGCGCGGCTTTTCGTTCGGCAAGGACGGGCCGCTGGACATGCGCATGGATCCGGATGCGGGCGAAAGTGCCGCCGACTGGTTGGCGCACGCCTCCGAGCAGGAGATCGCGGACGTGCTGTGGCTGCACGGTGAAGAGCGCCAGAGCCGGCGCATCGCGCGGGCCATCGTGGCGCAGCGGCACGAGACGCCGATCACCCGCACCGCCCAGCTGGCGGCCTTGATTGCCGGCGTGATGCCGCGCGGCGATGCCAAGATCCATCCGGCCACGCGCAGCTTCCAGGCCATTCGCATCCACATCAATCGCGAACTGGCCGATCTGGAGGCTGGCCTGGATGCGGCGATGGCAAGGCTCAAGCCGGGTGGGCGATTGGCGGTGATCAGCTTCCACTCGCTGGAAGACCGCATCGTCAAGCGTTACATGGCGCAGCGGGCCAAGGCGCCGGCGGGCAATCGGCGAATGCCGGAGCAGACCGGGTTTGTGCCCAGCCTGCGCCTGATCGGTGGCGCGCAGAAGGCGGGTGATGCCGAGCTGGCGGTCAATCCGCGCGCGCGCAGTGCCGTGCTGCGCGTGGCAGAAAAGCTGGCGTCGGAGGTGCGGGCATGATCCGCGTCATGCTGATCGTGGCCTTGCTGGGGGCGATCATCGCCACTGCGCTGCTGGTGGTGCGCAATCGGCACCAGCACCGGCAAGCCTTCAGTGAGCTCACCCGTCTGGAAAAGGCGCGCGACGAACTCAATATCGAGTTCGGGCGTCTGCAGCTGGAACAGGCGACCTGGGCGGAAAGCAACCGCGTCGATCAGGTGGCGCGCCTGCGTCTGGGCATGGCGTTCCCACGCACGGAAGACACTGTGGTGGTGCGTCGATGAACCGGCATCGCACACGTCCGCGCTGGCTCCCGGGGGGCGACCGTCGCGAGCGCGCCGCCGCGGGGTTTGACCTGCGCAGGCGCTTGATGGTGGTGGCCACGTTTTTGGGTCTGGGGTCGGTGGGGCTGCTGGCCCGGGCGCTGGACCTGCAGGTGATCCATCACGAGTTTTACCAGCAGCAGGGCGATGCCCGCTTCCTGCGCGAGATCCCGATCGCGACCTCGCGCGGCATGATCACCGACCGCAATGGCGAGCCGCTGGCAATTTCCTCGCCGGTGGAATCTGTTTGGGGCAATCCGAAGGAATTGCTGAAGGTGCCCGCACGCCTGCCCGAACTGGCCGAAGCGCTGGGCATGCCGCAGGACGAGCTGGCCAGCCGCCTCAGCGCGCGTGCCGACAAGGAGTTCGTGTACCTCAAGCGCCGCATCAACCCGGATGAGGCGGCGAAGATTCTGGCGCTGGAGATCCCCGGCGTATCCAGCCAGCGCGAGTACCGCCGCTTCTACCCGCAAGGGGAGGCGCTGGCCCATGTGCTGGGTTTCACCAACATCGACGACCGTGGCCAGGAAGGGCTGGAGCTGGCCTTCGACGACTGGCTGCGCGGCACCGCGGGTGCCAAGCGCGTCATTCGTGACCGCCGTGGCCGCACGGTTGAAAACGTGGATCTGGTGCGCGCGGCCCAGCCCGGGCGTGATCTTGCGATCAGCATCGACCGCCGCATCCAGTACCTCACCCATCGCGAGCTGCGCAACGCCATCAACGAGACGGGGGCCAGCAGTGGTTCCGCCGTGGTGCTGGACGTGGCCACGGGGGAAGTGCTGGCGATGGCCAATCTGCCCACCTTCAACCCCAACGCCGTGGGCACCAGTCCGCGCGATGCCCACCGCAACCGGGCCGTGACCGACCTGCTGGAGCCCGGGTCGACGATGAAGCCCCTGACCGTGGCGGCTGGGCTGGAGGCGGGCGTGATCACGCCGGCGACGCTGTTCAACACCAGCCCCGGCTGGATTCCGAACGGTCGTTACCGCACCACCGACACCCACAACTACGGCGTGCTGGACACCACCGGCATCATTCGCAAGAGCTCCAACGTCGGGGCTGCGATGGTGGCCAAGCGTTTGAGCGATGCCCAGTTCGATGCCTTCCTGCGCCGCTTTGGCTACGGCAAGGTCACGGGGAGTGGCTTCCCGGGCGAGGCGGCGGGCCTGTTCCCCACGCCGGACCGTTGGAGTGGTACCTCCAAGCAGACCATGAGCTACGGCTATGGCCTGAATGCCACGCCGCTGCAGATCGCCACGGCTTATGCGGCGCTGGGCAATGGCGGCCTGCTGCACCAGCCCAGTTTCGTGAAAGGCCAGCACAACCCGCCGCGGCGGGTGCTGGACCCGAAGATCGCCAATGAAGTGCTGCACATGATGCAAACCGTCACCGAGAAAGGGGGCACCGCCACGCAGGCGGCGATCCTGGGCTACCACGTGGCCGGCAAGACCGGTACCTCGCGCAAGGCCAGCGCCGGTGGCTATTCGCGGCGCTACATCGGCTATTTCGCCGGTCTGGTGCCGGTGGACAACCCGCGCTTTGCGATGGTGGTGGCGGTGAACGACCCTGACCCCTCGCGCAAGGGCTACTACGGCGGGCTGGTATCGGCCCCGGTCTTTCGCACCGTGATGGAAGGTGCGCTGCGCCTGATGGATGTCGCGCCTGACAATCTCGGGGAGTGGATGGCCGTACAGGAGGCTGCCGAGGCCAAGCGCCGCAAGGCGGAGGGGCGCGCGTTGCCGGCTCCGTTGGCCGAACCCGTGCCGGCTGCGGCAGGGAGGGCGTTGCCATGACGCGCAAGATGCTGCTGGGCGAATTGCTGCCCGAGCTGGAAGGTCTGTCTGCGGAATTGGCCATCACCGGCCTGGTGCAGGACAGTCGTGAACTCAAGCCCGGTGACGCCTTCGTGGCCATCGGCGGCTTCGGCACGCATGGCTTGGCTTTTGCCGAGCAGGTGCGCGACGCCGGCGCCAGCGTGGTGCTGTACGAGCCGCCCGCACCTGCGGAGCTGCCTGCGCCGGCGGATGCAATCCCGGTGACGGGCCTGCGGGCGCGCATGGGCGGCATGGCCGACACCTTCCACGGGCATCCCAGTGCGGACATGACGATGGTGGGTGTCACCGGCACCAACGGCAAGACCTCCACGGTGCAATTGTTGGCGCAGGCGTGGACCCTGCGCGGCCAGCAGGCCGGCACCATCGGCACCTTGGGGGCGGGGCTGTGGCCGAAAATCACGCCGACCGGCTTCACCACGCCGCTGGTATTGCGCATGCATGCGCTGCTGGCGGAGTTGCGCGATGAAGGGGCGTCCGCGGTGGCGATGGAAGTGTCTTCACATGCCCTCGACCAAGGCCGGACGGATGGCGCGCATTTCGACGTGGCGGTCTTCACCAACCTCACCCGGGACCATCTCGATTACCACGGCGACATGGCGCGCTACGGCGAGTCCAAGGCGCGTCTGTTCGAGTGGCCCGGCCTGCGCGCTGCGGCGGTGAATTTGGATGATGCCTTCGGGCGCGAACTGTTCGAGCGCGTGCGGGGCAAGGTGCGCGCGCTGGGTTTTTCGTCGCGCGGGGCTGCCGGTGCCATGGTGCGCGCCGAGGACATCGTGCTCGATGGCAGCGGCATCCGCTTCCTGCTGCATGCCGGTGCGCAAGCGCACACGGTGACGTCGCCGCTGTTGGGGCGTTTCAATGTCGACAACCTGTTGGGCGTGGCTACGACCTTGTTTGCATTGGGCATGGCACCGGCCCTGATTGCGGAAACGCTGTCCTGCCTGACGCCGGTCGATGGCCGCATGAACCGCCTGGGGGGCGAGGGAGGGCTGCCCTTGGTGGTGATCGACTACGCGCACACGCCCGATGCCTTGGAGCAGGCCCTTGCTTCGCTGCGGGCACACACCGTGGGGCAGCTGCGCTGCGTGTTCGGCTGTGGCGGCGAGCGTGATGCCGGCAAGCGACCGCAGATGGCAGCGATCGCCGAGCGTCTGGCCGACCAGGTCACCGTCACCGACGACAATCCGCGCCACGAGGATGGCGACGCCATCGTGGCCGACATCCTGGCCGGCTTCAGTGACCCCACCCGTGTCACCGTGCAGCGGGATCGTGCCACCGCGATCGCGCAGGCGATTGCCAGCGCGGGGGCTGACGATGTGGTGCTGGTGGCAGGCAAGGGCCACGAGCCCTATCAGGACGTGGCCGGTGTCCGGCATCCCTTCGACGACACCCTCGTGGCCAGGGATTGCCTGCGGAGGCATGCATGAAGCCGCGCCTGTTGTCTTGGATTGCGCAGGCCGTGGGCGGCCAGTTGCAGGGCGAGGACCGCTTGGTGGACGTGGTGGCCACCGACACCCGTGCGTTGCCCGAGGGCGCGCCGTTGTTCGTGGCGCTGAAGGGCGAGAACTTCGATGGGCATGCGCATGTGCAGGCCGCAGCGAATGGGGGCTGCGTGGCGGCGCTGGTGGCGCATGCGGTGCCGGTTGGCCTGCCCCAGATCGTGGTGGCCGATACCGAGCGCGCGCTGGGTGCGTTGGCTGCAGCCGTCCAGCGCGAGCGTTCCACCCGTGTACTGGCGATCACCGGCAGCAATGGCAAGACATCGGTCAAGACGTTGCTGCTGTCGATCCTGCAGCAGCTGGGTGGTGCCTACGCCAATCCCGGCAACCGCAACAACGAGATCGGCCTGCCGCTGGCGGTGCTGGATGCCCCCGACGATGCGCGCTTCGCCGTGTATGAGATGGGTGCGGGCAAGCCCGGAGACATCGCGTATCTCACCGCCATTGCACGGCCGGACGTGGCGCTGGTGAACAATGTCGCGGCCGCCCATCTGGAGCGCATGCACAGCCTCGTTGGCGTGGCGGAGACCAAAGGGGCCATTTACGAAGCCCTGCCCCAGGATGGGGTGGCGGTGATCAATGTGGATGACGCCTTCGCCCTGTATTTTCAGGAGCGCCTGCATGGCCAGCGCCTCCTCCGCTTCGGGCTGGAGGCCGTTGCCGATGTCAGTGCGCGCGGCATCGTCGGCACGGGCGAAGGCTCTCAATTCACTCTGGTGACGGCACAGGGGGACACCGACGTCCGGTTGGCGTTCCCCGGCCGGCACAACATCCGCAATGCGTTGGCGGCGGCTGCGATGGCATTGGCGGCCGGGGCCAACCTGACGCAGATCCGGGCCGGGCTTGAGGCCGCGGCCCCGGTTGCGGGACGGCTGGTGATGCACGGTCTGCGCAGTGGCGCACGCCTGATCGATGACAGCTACAACGCCAATCCGGGCTCACTGGCGGCAGCCATCGACACGCTGGCCGCAGCCGGTGACGAGGCTTGGCTGGTGCTGGGTGACATGCGTGAGCTGGGCCCGGATGCGGCGGCGCTGCATGCCGAGGCCGGCAGCCGTGCACGCGCGGCAGGGATCGACCGGTTATATGCCTTGGGCGCGCTCAGTGCGCATGCGGCACAGATGTTCGGTGACGGGGGCCATTGCTACGACAGCCACGACGCGCTGGTGGATGCCTTGGCCAAGGACATGCATGCCGGGCTGCGGGTGTTGGTGAAGGGGTCGCGCGGCAGCGCGATGGACAAGATCGTCCGTGCGCTGCTGGCGCGCGATGCCGAAAGCGGCAAGGAGAAGTCGGATGCTGCTTGAACTCACGCGCTGGCTGGAGCAGCTGCAGAGCCTTTTCAACCTGTTCAGCTACCTGACGTTCCGCGCCATCCTGGCGGCGCTGACGTCACTGGCGCTGTCCCTGTGGTGGGGGCCGGCGATGATTCGCTATCTGGCCAGCCTCAAGGGGGGCCAGCCGATCCGCAAGGACGGCCCGCAGTCGCATTTCTCCAAGGCCGGCACGCCCACCATGGGCGGCGCGCTGATCCTTGCGTCGATCACCGCCACCGTGCTGTTGTGGGGGGACCTGCGCAACAAGTACGTGTGGGTGGTGTTGGTGGTGATGCTGGGCTTTGGCGCCATCGGCTGGGCCGATGACTGGATCAAGATCGTCAAGCGCGACCCCAACGGCATGCGCTCACGCACCAAGTACGCCCTGCAATCCCTGCTGGGTCTTGCCGTGGGTATCTACCTGTTTGCCTTTGCCGACGTGCCGGCGGCCACCACCTTCTACGTGCCGCTGTTCAAGTCGGTGGCTTTGCCGATGGCCGGCATTGGCTTCGTGGCGGTGGCATATTTCTGGATCGTCGGGTTCTCCAACGCGGTCAACCTGACCGACGGCCTCGATGGCCTCGCCATCATGCCTACCGTGCTGGTGGCCTGTGCGCTGGGCGTGTTTGCCTACGCCTCGGGCAATGCCACTTTCGCCCAATACCTGCAGATCCCGCGGGTGCCAGGGGCGGGTGAGCTGATCATCATCTGCACCGCCATCGCGGGCGCGGGCCTCGGCTTCCTGTGGTTCAACACCTATCCGGCGATGGTGTTCATGGGCGACATCGGTGCGTTGTCGCTGGGCGCGGTGCTGGGCACGATCGCCGTCATCGTGCGCCAGGAGTTGGTGCTGGTGGTGATGGGCGGCATCTTCGTCATCGAAACCCTGTCGGTGATGATCCAGGTGGCCAGCTTCAAGCTCACCGGCAAGCGGGTGTTTCGCATGGCACCGATCCACCATCATTTCGAGTTGAAGGGCTGGCCGGAGCCGCGTGTGATCGTGCGCTTCTGGATCATCAGTGTGGTGCTGGTGCTGGTGGGCCTTGCCACCTTGAAGGTGCGCTGACGATGGCCGGCCTGCGCCAAGCCACGCCCAACGACGCCATCAAGGG